>NZ_NEJR01000048.1:0-1145 GCF_002113165.1 Pseudomonas sp. B19(2017) | reverse complement strand
CAGGCCCGCGCCGGGTTGCTGCCCAACCTTTCGGCAGGTGCCGAAATGCTGAACACCCGCACCAAGCTGGACGAACCATCGGCCACCAGCAACCGCAGCGGTAATACCTGGAGCGCGACCCTGGCGCAGCCGATCTTCCGCGCTGACCGCTGGTTCCAGTTGCAGGCGGCCGAGGCGGTCAACGAACAGGCGGCGCTGGAGCTGTCGGCGACCGAACAGAACCTGATCCTGCAAACTGCACAGAATTACTTCGCCGTGCTGCGCGCCCAGGACAACCTGGCCGCGACCAAGGCTGAAGAAGCTGCCTTCAAACGCCAGCTGGATCAGTCCAACGAACGCTTCGACGTCGGCCTCTCCGACAAGACCGACGTGTTGCAATCCCAGGCCAGCTACGACACGGCGCGGGCCAACCGGATCATTGCCGAGCGCCAGGTACAGGATGCCTTCGAGGCCCTGGTGACCCTGACCAACCGGGAATACACATCGATTCAAGGCGTGGTCCATACCCTGCCGGTGCAGGTCCCTACGCCCAACGACGCCAAGGCCTGGGTCGAAACCGCCGGGCGCCAGAACCTCAACCTGCTGGCCACCAACCACGCGGTCACCGCTGCCGAGGAAACCCTGCGCCAGCGCAAGGCCGGCCACGCGCCGACCCTGGACGCAGTTGCCAAGTATCAGAAGGGTGACAACGACAATTTCGGTTTCACCAACCCCGCACCGGCCCCCGTTACGCGCTATAGCGGCGATGTCGAGCAGACCAGCATCGGCTTGCAGCTGAACATCCCCATCTACAGCGGTGGCCTGACCAGCTCGCAAGTGCGCGAGGCCTATCAGCGCCTGAGCCAGAGCGAGCAGCAGCGTGAAAGCCTGCGACGCCAGGTGGTGGAGAACACCCGCAACCTGCACCGCGCGGTGAATACCGATGTGGAACAGGTGCAGGCGCGCAAGCAGTCAATCATCTCCAACCAGAGCGCGCTGGAAGCAACCGAAATCGGCTACCAGGTGGGTACCCGCAATATCGTTGACGTGCTTGATGCCCAGCGCCAGCTGTACACCTCGGTGCGCGACTACAACAACAGCCGCTATGACTACATCCTCGACAACCTGAGCCTGAAGCAGGCGGCCGGCACCTTGAGCCCGCAGGA
>NZ_NEJR01000047.1:0-1217 GCF_002113165.1 Pseudomonas sp. B19(2017) | reverse complement strand
CTTACATCGCTATCTTGGAGGTTGCCATGTACCCAACCACTCGCCGCAACTACACCGATGAGTTCAAGATTCAGGCCGTTGCGCTCGCCGAAACGCTCGGCAGGACGGAAGCTGCTCGCCAGCTGGAAATGTCTGTGAAAACGTTGGACAACTGGGTCAACGCTTCTCGCAGTGGTCTACCGCTGAGCTCTCCTGACCGTCGAGCAATTACCAAAGAAGACAGCGAGTTAGCGCGATTGCGAGCCGAGAACGCTGAGCTGAAACTGGAGCGTGAAATCCTAAAAAAGGCGGCGGTATTCTTTGCCAAAGAGTCCAGGTGAGATACGCCTTCGTCGCTGAAGAACGGGCTCAGTTCCCGGTGCGTCTGTTGTGCCGGGTAATGGGTGTTTCGGTTTCAGGATTTTACGATTATCAGCACCGCCAGGGGCGCCCGGATCCGGATGCGCAGATCCGCATCGATCTGCACAAGGCTTATGCGGCTAGCCGCAAGACCTACGGTCGACCGCGGCTGGTCGAGGCGCTACGGCAACAGGCCCACGCTGTAGGCCATAAGCGCATTGACCGGCTGATGCATGAAGAACACATACAGGGCCGATCCAAGGGCGGTTTCAGACCGTGCACCACCGACAGTCACCATGCGCTGCCAGTGGCGAGCAATTTATTGGATCGTCAGTTCTCCGTTCAAAACCCCGCCCTAGCCTGGGTCAGCGATATCACTTACATCGCTACGAAAGAGGGTTGGCTTTATCTGGCAGTCGTCCTGAGCATCCAAACGCGCCAGGTGCTGGGTTATAGCCTGGCGGACAGGATGCCTGACGACTTGGTCGAGCGCGCTTTCGTGAACGCCTGGAACGCCTGTTTGGGCGTCTGCGGAGCGATTTTCCATTCCGACCAAGGGCGCCAGTACGCGAGCAGTAAATTTCGTTTCGCTTTAGCCAAGAAGGGCTTCGTGCAGAGCATGAGCCGGAGAGGAAACTGTTGGGATAACGCCGTAGCTGAAAGCTTCTTCGCTACATTGAAGAGAGAGGAAGCCTGCACGGTCTACCCCACCAAGAAACACGCCCACCTGGCAATTGCTAGCTATATCCATGGGTTTTACAACAGCAGTCGGCTGCATTCAGCACTGGGCTATCGTTCACCGAACGAATATGCAAAAGGCTTGAGGCAGTTGGCTCATTAGCCAGCTTCTTGGCGTCCGCTGCCATGGGACAGGCCCA
>NZ_NEJR01000046.1:0-1275 GCF_002113165.1 Pseudomonas sp. B19(2017) | reverse complement strand
TGTAGATACTCTGTTGGCGGTCAAGCTTTTCTGAGGTGTTCAGAGCTGAAAAGCTTGGCCGTATCAAATGGCTCATCCCCGCGCATGCATGCCCAGATGCCTGTCAGGTACTTGCGCATGACAGCAGCGATAGCCTGCATTTTCTTCTTGCCCCTGTTGACCAACGACTCGTAAAAAGCCTTCGCATAAGGGTCGCAGCGCACTGCGGTCAAGGCAGGCATGTACATGGCTGCCCGTAGATAAGCATTCCCACTTTTGCCGAGTCTGCCGGGCTTATCAATGCTCGTTCCCGATTGGGTCTGTCGAACATCGAGACCCGCATGGCGAGCTACCTGCGAGGACTTGAGTATTTGAGGAAGGATGGTCAGTTCAGCCAATGCCGCAAGTGCAGAGACTTCTCCCATCCCAGGCCCTGCGAGCAGCTGCTTGTACTGCCGAGTAAGCGTCGGACACTGGGCGACCAGCTCGCGGCCCGCCTTACGGAAGCGCTCAATTCGATTATCCAGTGAAGCAATCGCTTCCTCCTGATCCTCGATCAGCATCGACACGGTTGTAGCGGTCGCCTGCAATGCATGCAGTTCGTTCTTCGCCCTTGTACGATGCCCCACCAAACGATTGATGTGTCGCCCCAGAGCCCTCAGCTCAAGCTGCACAAGGCTTGGAGGTGTCCACAAACGCGGTGTCATACGCTCGCCGTACTCGGACAGCAGTTGAGCATCTATTGCATCGGTCTTGCTGTTCACCAGCATCAGTTTGGCGAAATTGTGGAAGCTCTTGGGGTTGATCACGGATACAGGGAGGTCAGCCGCATGTAGCTCAAGGGCCAAGTCCAGGTAATAGATTCCGGTCGCCTCCATCACGATCGACTTGGGTTTGAGTGCCAGCAGCTTTTTCACCGCAGCCTTACGGCCTGCAGGGGTTTGAGCGATATCCCACTGTCCGGCCGGACGCCCATCTTTACGCACCCCAACGACCGAAGTACGTGAGCCGATATCGACGCCAACCCAGACACTCATTCCTTCCCTCTCCCAAGCGAGTTAGGTAACAATGGCCTCCGGTTCCCCGACCTCGAACTTCATGCTGCTGCAACCTTGTAATGCGAAGTCCGACTTGTCGGCTTCTCGATACTCTTCGCAGTGGGCAATGAGGCGGGGGGCCTCTCTACATACAAGGTCAGGGGCAATACCTGCCTTCAGGAGCGATCGGCCTCCCCGGAAGTGCTTCTTCAGCCCGACGAGAATAACCTCTCCCGCTAGGCCAGACACAACATACAAG
>NZ_NEJR01000045.1:0-1602 GCF_002113165.1 Pseudomonas sp. B19(2017) | reverse complement strand
AGGTGGCGCGACGGCGTCGACGGTGACGCTGGTCGGCCCGCTGGTATTGCCGGCCGGGTCCTGGGCCACGGCATTGATCACCGTGCCATTGGCCAGCGGCGTGGCTGGGGTGACGCTCCAATTACCACTGCCATCGGCAGTAGTCTGACCTATCGGGTTGCCGCTGCCATCGGTCAGGATGACCCTCGCGCCGGCTTCGGCGGTACCACTGATTTCCACGCCGTTGCTCGGTTCGACCACTGGCGCGGCCGGGGCCACCGAGTCCACCGTGGTGCTCGACGGTGCGCTGGTGTTGCCGGTCGGGTCGGTTGCCGTGGCGTTAACCACGGTACCGTTTACCAGCGGCGTGCCGGGGGTGAAGCTCCAGTTACCACTGCCGTCGGCGGTGATCTGGCCGATCGGGTTGCCGCTGCCGTCGGTCAGGGTCACGGTGGCGCCCGCTTCAGCCGTACCGCTGATGGTCACACCGTTGCCTGGATTGATGACGGGTGCAGCCGGCGCATTGGAATCGACGGTGACCGTCGCTGCCGAACCGGTGTTGCCCGCCAGGTCGCTCGCCGTGGCATTGACCACTGTGCCATTGGCCAGCGGCGTGGCTGGGGTGTAGGTCCAGTTGCCACTGCCATCGGCCGTCACCTGGCCTATCGGATTGCTGCTGCCATCGGTGAGGGTCACCGTGCTGTTCGGCTCGGCGGTACCGCTGAGGCTGCTGCCGTCGCTCAGGTTGATGATCGGTGCAGCCGGGGCGATGGCGTCAACGGTGACGCTGGTCGGCCCGCTGGTATTGCCGGCCGGATCGGTCGCCGTGGCGTTGACCACGGTGCCATCGGCCAGGGGGGGCGAAGGTGTAAAGGCCCAGTTGCCGCTGCCACCGGCGGTAGTCTGGCCGATCGGGTTGCCGACGCCGTCGGTGAGGATGACAGTTGCGCCAGCTTCGGCGGTACCGCTGATTGCCGCGCCATTGCTCGGTTCGACCACTGGCGCGGCCGGGGCCACCGAGTCCACCGTGGTGCTCGACGGCGCGCTGGTGTTGCCGGTCGGGTCGGTTGCCGTGGCGTTGACCACGGTACCGTTGGCCAGCGGCGTGCCGGGGGTGAAGCTCCAGTTACCGCTGCCGTCTGCGGTGATCTGGCCGATCGGATTGCCGCTGCCGTCGGTCAGGGTCACGGTGGCGCCCGCTTCAGCCGTACCGCTGATGGTCACACCGTTGCTTGGATTGATGACGGGTGCAGCCGGCGCACTGGAATCGACGGTGACCGTCGCTGCCGAACCGGTGTTGCCCGCCAGGTCGCTCGCCGTGGCATTGACCACTGTGCCATTGGCCAGCGGCGTGGCTGGAGTGAAGCTCCAGTTGCCACTGCCGTCGGCCGTCGCCTGGCCGATGGGATTACCGCTGCCGTCGGTGAGGGTCACGGTACTGTTCGGCTCGGCGGTACCACTGAGGCTGCTGCCGTCACTCAGGTTGATGATCGGTGCAGCCGGGGCGATGGCGTCTACGGTGACGCTGGTCGGCCCGCTGGTATTGCCGGCCGGGTCCTGGGCCACGGCGTTGATCACCGTGCCGTTGGCCAGCGGCGTACCGGGCGTGAACGACCAGTTGCC
>NZ_NEJR01000044.1:0-1699 GCF_002113165.1 Pseudomonas sp. B19(2017) | reverse complement strand
CACGCTTTGCGTAGCAGTCAGGGTCACGGTCGTGGTGTCGATGGTGTCGGTCACCTGGGTCACAGCTGCAGTGCTGCTGACGTCGAGCTTCTCGAAGTCGCCACCGGTGGTATCGGTGATGGTCACGCTCAGGTTTTCGGCATCGACGTACACGTCATCGCTCGGGGCGTCGACGGTGATCGAGGCTTCCTTCTGGCCAGCCGCAATGGTGATGCTTTCACCATTGCTCAGCTTGATCACCAGATCGGTACCGGCCTTGTTGGTCAGGGTAGCGGTGTAGGTGATCTTGCCACCTTCGGCCACGGTGTCCGTGGCGGTCAGGGTCAGCGCAGTGGCGTCAGGGGTTGCCGGGTTGTCGGTGACGGTTGTCACTGGCTCGCCCACGGCCACGGTCTTCTCGTAGTTACCGCCCGAGATATCGGTGATCTTGTTGGTCAGGTCCAGGTTGGTGTTATGGACGTTGTTCGGCGCGGTGAATGGCACCGACGCCGACGACTCGCCTACCGGGATGGTGATGGTCTGGCCGTTGGCCAGTTTCACCACCAGGTCGGAGCCGGTGACTTTGTGGTTGACCGAGGCGGTGTAAGTGACCACACCGCCCTCGACCACGCTTTGCGTAGCGGTCAGGGTCACGGTCGTAGTGTCGATGGTGTCGGTCACCTGGGTCACCGCCGCCGTGCTGCTGACGTCGAGCTTCTCGAAGTCGCCACCGGTGGTACCGGTGATGGTCACGCTCAGATTTTCGGCATCGACGTACACGTCGTCGCTCGGGGCGTCGACGGTGATCGAGGCTTCTTTCTGGCCAGCGGCGATGGTGATGCTTTCACCATTGCTCAGCTTGATCACCAGGTCGGTACCCGCCTTGTTGGTCAGGGTAGCGGTGTAGGTGATCTTGCCACCTTCGGCCACGGTGTCCGTAGCGGTCAGGGTCAGCGCAGTGGCGTCCGGGGTTGCCGGGTTGTCGGTGACGGTTGTCACTGGCTCGCCCACGGCCACGGTCTTCTCGTAGTTACCGCCCGAGATGTCGGTGATCTTGTTGGTCAGGTCCAGGTTGGTGTTGTGGACGTTGTTCGGCGCGGTGAATGGCACCGACGCCGACGACTCGCCTACCGGAATGGTGATGGTCTGGCCGTTGGCCAGTTTCACCACCAGGTCGGAGCCGGTGACTTTGTGGTTGACCGACGCGGTGTAGGTGACGACGCCGCCTTCAGTAACCGTCGAGGTTGCCGTCAGGGTGACCGTAGTGGTGTCGATGGTGTCGGTGACCTGGGTCACCGCCGCGGTGCTGCTGACGTCGAGCTTCTCGAAGTCGCCACCGGTGGTATCGGTGATGGTCACGCTCAGGTTTTCGGCATCGACGTACACGTCGTCGCTCGGCGCATCGACGGTGATCGACGCTTCCTTCTGGCCAGCAGCAATGGTGATGCTTTCACCGTTGCTCAGCTTGATCACCAGGTCGGTACCCGCCTTGTTGGTCAGGGTGGCGGTGTAGGTGATCTTGCCACCTTCAGCCACGGTGTCCGTGGCAGTCAGGGTCAGCGCAGTGGCGTCCGGGGTTGCCGGGTTGTCGGTGACGGTTGTCACTGGCTCGCCCACGGCCACGGTCTTCTCGTAGTTACCGCCCGAGATGTCGGTGATCTTGTTGGTCAGGTCCAGGTTGGTGTTATGGACGTTGTTCGGCGCGGTGAATGGCACCGAC
>NZ_NEJR01000043.1:0-1709 GCF_002113165.1 Pseudomonas sp. B19(2017) | reverse complement strand
CCGCTCTCATCAAACAAAATGCAACCCACTGTTTTTTAAGCACTCAGGCAGCCACCAGTTGATACCCCAGTTTCCGGGCTTTGCGAAGCAAAGCCCGGACCTGCCGGTCTTGGCTTCTGGCTTCGAACTCCTCAAGACCTTTTTCGACATAAGCCTGTTTCTTGGTTAGTAGGTTGTACACCAGTCGTGCCAACTGATGGGCAGTGGCTTTGATGGCGCAGCTGGTATCCATTCGAGTCAGCCTGGCTCGGTGCGATGCACCAATGAAACCCTTGTCATTACGAGCATTGGATGCAGCCTGCTTAAGTGCTTGAGCTGCTCGATTGACTATTTTGGGCCCGCCACCTGCCAGACGATGACCGCCGGAAATTCGGGTAGGAGGAGCTAGTCCCAACCAAGAGCAGAAGTGCTGTGAAGACGGGAAGCGTGATAGATCTGTACCGATCTCGCCTGCCAGCACCAATGCGGTGTCGACCCCAATGGTCGGGATTGCGGTCAGGTCCACGCCAAGAACTTTCCACAATGTCTGATGCAATTCGGTCTGTTGGGCGCCGCTTCGGTGTGGGCTACGCAAAGGCTTGTTGGATGGTTCTGGCTTGTTTTGCAGCACCGGCAGCTGCTCTAGGGCGGTTTTTATGGCGTCGTCACAATCAGCAATTTGTTGCTCCAAGAAGTCGTAGGCAGCCAATTCCTGAGTTAGCGCATGCAGATGTTCGCGCCGCCAATTGCCATGAAGACTCCGGGCAACAGCCTCCTTGCCTGCCTTGATGCGGCGGTCGGTCAATTCAGCCAGTTGAAGAGGGTCCCGTTGACCTGCGCAGATGGCTCGCAAAATCTTCATGCCGGTCACGCCGGAAATATCACTGATGACATTGGCTAGCTGGATGTTCATTTGGCTCATGGCCTTTTGCATCCGATTCAGGGTCTGCGCTTGGTCTTTGACTTTGGAAGCCCGCTGCCTGACCAATGAGCGGACGCAGCAGGTCAGATCATCGGGGCGGAATGCGCCTCTCAGCAGTCCATGCGTCATCAATTGCCAAATCCACTGACAATCCAGCACATCTGATTTGCGGCCCGTGATTTGCCGGGTTGCTCTGGCATTGACGAGATAAACCTCAAAACCGCGCTCGCTGAGGATCTCGTAAATGGGAATCCAATAAACGCCTGTGGACTCCATGGCGACGACCTTAATCCCCAGGCTTTCAAGCCAATCAGCCATCTTGAGCAGGTCGTCAGTAAAGGATGTGAACGACTGGACGGGGTTTTCGTGCCGTGGATCGACCGCCACGAAATGCTCTCGACCACCGACGTCGACCGCCGCGCAATCAGGATGAACGACGGTAAAGCGTTGCTTGGAAGGCTTGCGCGCCATGATGAATCCTCGCAGGATAAGGGGCGCGCGGGGCACACGGTGGCGAAAGGGTTCACTCTCTCATACGTGGTCACAGCTGATTCAGCTGATGCCTACAGGGACTTCACGCCGATACCGTGCGGATCACTCTCCCACGCGGGTGTGCGGACACACACCAGTGCTGGCTACGATCTCTGTCCCGCGCACACAAACCCTAACAAAGCAAAAGGCGGCTGGCCCTATCGGGCCAGCCGCCTTTTCTTTTTCAAAATGTCAGCGCTGCTGCAGAACTGAAGCCGTACATCTCATGTTTGCTGCGCGACAGCGCAGCCCGGAAGGGCTGGGTGATCTCCCACAG
>NZ_NEJR01000042.1:0-2144 GCF_002113165.1 Pseudomonas sp. B19(2017) | reverse complement strand
CACTTCCACCTGCGGGAAGTACACGGCATCGACTTCGGCGGAGCGGAAGTTGATGTGGATGACCTCGGTGCCACCACGGACCATGAAGAACGGCGGCTTTTCGATTACGTCGTGGCCGATGTTGATGATCAGGTCGGCGGCTTCGACGGCGCGGTGTACGAAGTCACCGGACGACAGCGCAGCGTTACCCAGGAAGCGCGGGTGGCGCTCGTCGACCACACCTTTACCCATCTGGGTGGTGATGAACGGGATGCCGGTCTTGTCGATCAGTTGCTTGAGGACCTTGGCGGTCATCTTGCGGTTGGCGCCGGCGCCGATCACCAGGATCGGGCTGCGCGCATTCTGCAGCTTTTCAACGGCAGCTTCGATGGCCACGTGCTCGGCCAGCGGGCGACGGTGCAGGCTGCGCGGGATCGGCAGGGCGTCGGTCTGCTCGGCGGCGATGTCTTCCGGCAGCTCCAGGTGCACGGCACCCGGCTTCTCTTCTTCAGCCAGGCGGAACGCTTCGCGCATGCGGGCCGGGATGTTGTCGGCCGAGGCGAACTGGTGGGTGTACTTGGTGATGGGGTCCATCATGCCGCACACGTCGATGATCTGGAAGCGGCCCTGCTTGGACTTCTTGATCGGCTTCTGGCCGGTGATCATCATCATCGGCATGCCGCCCAGGTAGGCGTAGGCGCTGGCAGTAACCAGGTTGGTGGCGCCAGGGCCGAGGGTGGACAGGCTGACGCCGGTCTTGCCAGTCAGGCGGCCATAAGTGGCAGCCATGAAACCTGCGGACTGCTCGTGACGGGTCAGTACCAGCTTGATCTTCGACTTGCGCAGGGATTCGAGCAGGTCGAGGTTTTCCTCACCGGGAATGCCGAACACATACTCGACACCTTCGTTTTCCAGGCATTGCACAACGACATCGGCGGCCTTGGCCATTTGGGGTACTACCTCAAAATCTTTGTGGGATTGCAGTTTTATTAAGCTGCGTGACTGAGTTGTTGCAGGATGTCTCAGTGGCGCGCATCGTAGGCCCTCTGGTTAATAATAATAAATATATTGTTATGATGCTTGGCATCACAATTTGTTATGAACGGTAAGCCCCTTCAATGAACCTCAAGGCATTGCGCTGCTGCGTCGAGATCGTACGCCAAGGCAGCTTCACCAAAGCCGCGCAGCACCTGCATATCGCCCAGCCGGCACTGAGCATGGCAGTTACCCGTCTGGAAGAAGAACTGGGCGTGACCCTGTTCAACCGCACCACGCGCAAAGTCATCCTGACGGCCGAGGGCGAACGGTTCCTGCCCCGTATCGAATCGGCCCTGCGCGAAATGGATGTGGCCCGGCAAGAGCTGCGCGACATGGCCGACCTGAAGCGCGGCGAAGTGCGCCTCGGTATCCCGCCGATGTTCGGCCTGCACTATGTGCCCGGTTTGATGAACGCCTTCCGCAAGCTGTATCCGGGCATTGCCATGACCGTGTTCGAAGGCAGCGCCGAGGACATTGGCCAGCGCCTGGAACAACGGGAAATCGACCTGGCGCTGCTGGAGTCCAGGCGCGTGCCGCCCGACAAGGAATCGATCCTGCTGGGCAGCGACGAGATGCTGGCATGCATGCACCCTGACCATCCTTATGCCGGCAAGGCCTTCCTCACGGCCGAGGACCTGCGCAATACCGACATGGTGGTGTTCGACCGCACCTTCGTGCAGCGCCACCTGCTGGACGCGTTCTTCGCTGAACATGGCATCACTTACCAGGTGGCGCTGCAAAGCAACTTCGTATCGCTGGTGGTGCAGGCCGCACTGGACAACATGGGCGTGGCGACGCTGCTGCGCTCGGTACAGCAGCGTACACCGGGCATCGTTGGCGTACCGTTCCAGCCAGCGCAGCAGATGAGCTTCCGCTTGTGCTGGCGCTCGGGGGAATACCTGTCGCTGGCCAGCAAGCGCTTCATCGATTTTGCCGCGCAGACCCACTATCTGGAGCGTTGAGGCCAGCCTGCTCCGGCCCTTTCGCGGCTAAAGCCGCTGCCACAGGGACCCTGCCAGCTCAAGGAATGCGCCATACCTGTGGGAGCGGGCGCGCCCGCGAACACCGGCGCAGCCGGTGCCATCCACCGCGTCGCCTGCTTCGCGGGCATGCCCGCTCCCACAGGG
>NZ_NEJR01000041.1:0-2240 GCF_002113165.1 Pseudomonas sp. B19(2017) | reverse complement strand
CCGGCCAACGATGTCTACAACAATGGCTCGACCGTCAGCACCACGATTACCGGCGCTACCGGCGGCAACTTCGAGCAGCTGACCCCGAATCCGACCCCGGCGCAGACCACGATCAATGATTCGGTCGATGTCACCACCGCGACCCTGACCGCTTCGCCAAGCGTGACGGAAGGCGGCGTGATCACCTACACCGTGACCCTGAGCAATCCGGCCCAGACCCCGGTGACTGTCACCCTATCCAACGGCCAGATCATCACCGTCGAAGCGGGCAAGACCCAGGGCAGTGTCGACTTCCAGACCCCGGCGAACGACGTCTACAACAACGGCTCGACCGTCAGCACCACGATTACCGGTGCTACCGGTGGCAACTTCGAGCAGTTGACGCCGAACCCGACTCCGGCCCAGACCACGATCAATGATTCGGCCGACGTTACTACTGCGACCCTGACGGCTTCGCCAAGCGTGACCGAAGGCGGCGTCATCACCTACACCGTCACCCTGAGCAACCCGGCCCAGACGCCGGTGACTGTGACTCTGTCCAACGGCCAGACCATCACCGTCGAAGCCGGCAAAACCCAGGGCAGTGTTGATTTCGAGACCCCAGCGAACGACGTCTACAACAACGGCTCGACCGTCAGCACCACGATTACCGGTGCTACCGGTGGCAACTTCGAGCAACTGACGCCGAACCCGACGCCGGCGCAGACCACGATCAACGATTCGGTCGACACCACCACCGCGACCCTGACGGCCACTCCGTCGGTGACCGAAGGCGGCGTGATCACCTACACCGTGACCCTGAGCAATCCGGCCCAGACCCCGGTGACTGTCACCCTATCCAACGGCCAGATCATCACCGTCGAAGCGGGCAAGACCCAGGGCAGTGTCGACTTCCAGACCCCGGCGAACGACGTCTACAACAACGGCTCGACCGTCAGCACCACGATTACCGGTGCTGCCGGTGGCAACTTCGAGCAGCTGACGCCGAATCCGACCCCGGCTCAGACCACGATCAACGATTCGGTCGATGTCACCACCGCGACCCTGACGGCGACCCCGTCGGTAAGCGAAGGTGGCGTCATCACCTACACCGTGACCCTGAGCAACCCGGCCCAGACCCCGGTGACCGTGACCCTGTCCAATGGCCAGACCATCACCGTCGAAGCGGGCAAGACCCAGGGCAGTGTTGATTTCGAGACCCCGGCGAACGACGTCTACAACAACGGCTCGACCGTTAGCGTGACCATCGACAGCGCCACGGGCGGTAACTTCGAGCAGCTGACGCCGAACCCGACTCCGGCGCAGACCACGATCAACGATTCGGTCGACACCACCACTGCGACCCTGACGGCGACCCCGTCGGTGACCGAAGGTGGCGTCATCACCTACACGGTGACCCTGAGCAACCCGGCGCAGACCCCGGTGACTGTGACTCTGTCCAACGGCCAGGCCATCACTGTTGAAGCGGGCAAGACCCAGGGCAGCGTCGACTTTGAGACCCCGGCGAACGACGTCTACAACAACGGCTCGACCGTCAGCGTCACCATCGATAGCGCCACGGGCGGTAACTTCGAGCAGCTGACACCGAACCCGACCCCGGCCCAGACCACGATCAACGATTCGATCGACACCACCACTGCGACCCTGACGGCGACCCCGTCGGTGACCGAAGGTGGCGTCATCACCTACACCGTGACCCTGGGCAACCCGGCGCAGACCCCGGTGACTGTCACCCTGTCCAATGGCCAGACCATCACTGTTGAAGCGGGCAAGACCCAGGGCAGCGTCGACTTTGAGACCCCGGCGAACGACGTCTACAACAACGGCTCGACCGTCAGCGTCACTATCGAAAGCGCCACGGGCGGCAACTTCGAGCAACTGACACCGAACCCGACCCCGGCCCAGACCACGATCAACGATTCGATCGACACCACCACTGCGACCCTGACGGCGACCCCGTCGGTGACCGAAGGTGGCGTCATCACCTACACGGTGACCCTGAGCAACCCGGCGCAGACCCCGGTGACTGTCACCCTGTCCAATGGCCAGACCATCACTGTTGAAGCGGGCAAGACCCAGGGCAGCGTTGACTTTGAGACCCCGGCGAACGACGTCTACAACAACGGCTCGACCGTCAGCGTCACTATCGAAAGCGCCACGGGCGGCAACTTCGAGCAACTGACGCCGAACCCGACGCCGGCTCAGACCACGATCAACGATTCGATCGACACCACCACTGC
>NZ_NEJR01000040.1:0-4963 GCF_002113165.1 Pseudomonas sp. B19(2017) | reverse complement strand
GGTGATGGTCACGCTCAGGTTTTCGGCATCGACGTACACGTCGTCGCTCGGCGCATCGACGGTGATCGACGCTTCCTTCTGGCCAGCAGCAATGGTGATCGTCTCACCGTTGCTCAGCTTGATCACCAGGTCGGTACCCGCCTTGTTGGTCAGGGTAGCGGTGTAGGTGATCTTGCCCCCTTCAGCCACGGTGTCCGTAGCGGTCAGGGTCAGCGCAGTGGCGTCCGGGGTTGCCGGGTTGTCGGTGACGGTTGTCACTGGCTCGCCCACGGCAACGGTCTTCTCGTAGTTACCGCCCGAGATATCGGTGATCTTGTTGGTCAGGTCCAGGTTGGTGTTGTGGACGTTGTTCGGCGCGGTGAACGGCACCGACGCCGACGACTCACCCACTGGAATGGTGATGGTCTGGCCGTTAGCCAGCTTGATCACCAGGTCCGAACCGGTGACCTTGTGGTTGACCGAGGCGGTGTAGGTCACTACGCCGCCCTCAGCGACGGTCGAAGTCGCGGTCAGTGTCACTGTGGTGGTGTCGATGGTGTCGGTGACCTTGGTTACAGCGGCACCGCTGTTTACATTCAGCTTCTCGAAGTCACCACCCGAGGTTTCGGTTATTTTGACCTGAAGGACTTCAGCATCGACGTAGACATCGTCGCCCGGGGCGTCGATGGTGATCGAGGCTTCCTTCGCGCCAGCTGCAATGGTGATGGTCTCTCCATTGCTCAGTTTGATCACCAGATCGGTGCCGGCCTTGTTGGTCAAGGTGGCGGTGTAGGTGATCTTGCCGCCCTCGGCAACCGTTGGCGTCGCACTCAGGGTCAGGTGAGTAATGTCCTTGCCTGAGCCGTCGGTCACGGTTGTTACCGGCTCGCCCACGGCCACGGTCTTCTCGTAGTTACCACCCGAGATATCAGTGATCTTGTTGGTCAGGTCGAGGTTGGTGTTGTAGACGTTGTTCGGTGCAGTGAACGGCACCGACGCCGACGACTCGCCTACCGGGATGGTGATGGTCTGGCCGTTGGCCAGCTTGATCACCAGGTCCGAACCGGTGACCTTGTGGTTGGCCGACGCGGTATAAGTCACCACGCCGCCTTCGTCGACCGTCGAAGTCGCAGTCAGCGTCACGGTGGTAGTGTCGATGGTATCGGTGACCTTGGTTACGGCCGCGGTGCTGCTGACATCCAGTTTCTCGAAATCACCACCGGTGGTGCCGGTGATGGTCACGCTCAGGTCTTCGGCATCGACGTACACGTCGTCGCTCGGGGCGTCGACGGTGATCGACGCTTCCTTCTGGCCAGCAGCAATGGTGATCGTCTCACCGTTGCTCAGCTTGATCACCAGGTCGGTACCGGCCTTGTTGGTCAAGGTAGCGGTGTAGGTGATCTTGCCGCCTTCGGCCACGGTGTCCGTAGCAGTCAAGGTCAGCGCAGTGGCGTCAGGGGTTGCCGGGTTGTCGGTGACGGTTGTCACTGGCTCGCCCACAGCCACGGTCTTCTCGTAGTTACCGCCCGAGATGTCGGTGATCTTGTTGGTCAGGTCCAGGTTGGTGTTATGGACGTTGTTCGGCGCGGTGAACGGCACCGACGCCGACGACTCACCCACCGGAATGGTGATGGTCTGGCCGTTAGCCAGCTTGATCACCAGGTCCGAACCGGTGACCTTGTGGTTGACCGACGCGGTGTAGGTGACGACGCCGCCTTCAGTAACCGTCGAGGTTGCCGTCAGGGTGACCGTAGTGGTGTCGATGGTGTCAGTGACCTTGGTTACGGCCGCGGTGCTGCTGACGTCCAGTTTCTCGAAATCACCACCGGTGGTACCGGTGATGGTCACGCTCAGGTCTTCGGCATCGACGTACACGTCATCGCTCGGCGCATCGACGGTGATCGAGGCTTCTTTCTGGCCAGCGGCGATGGTGATGCTTTCACCATTGCTCAGCTTGATCACCAGGTCGGTACCCGCCTTGTTGGTCAGGGTAGCGGTGTAGGTGATCTTGCCCCCTTCAGCCACGGTGTCCGTAGCGGTCAAGGTCAGCGCAGTGGCGTCAGGGGTTGCCGGGTTGTCGGTGACGGTTGTCACTGGCTCGCCCACAGCCACGGTCTTCTCGTAGTTACCACCCGAGATGTCGGTGATCTTGTTGGTCAGGTCCAGGTTGGTGTTGTGGACGTTGTTCGGTGCGGTGAATGGCACCGACGCCGACGACTCGCCTACCGGAATGGTGATGGTCTGGCCGTTAGCCAGCTTGATCACCAGGTCCGAACCGGTGACCTTGTGGTTGACCGACGCGGTGTAGGTGACGACGCCACCCTCGACCACGCTTTGCGTAGCAGTCAGGGTCACGGTCGTGGTGTCGATGGTGTCGGTCACCTGGGTCACAGCTGCAGTGCTGCTGACGTCGAGCTTCTCGAAGTCGCCACCGGTGGTATCGGTGATGGTCACGCTCAGGTCTTCGGCATCGACGTACACGTCGTCGCTCGGCGCATCGACGGTGATCGAGGCTTCTTTCTGACCAGCGGCGATGGTGATGCTTTCACCATTGCTCAGCTTGATCACCAGATCGGTACCCGCCTTGTTGGTCAGGGTAGCGGTGTAGGTGATCTTGCCGCCTTCGGCCACTGTCGGCGTAGCGGACAAGGTCAGGCAGGTAGTGTCCTCAGAGCCTGGGCCGTCTGTGACGGTTGTGCTGATCTCTGTCTTGTCCAAGGTCAGCTTTTCAAACTTCCACGCGTCTGCGCCGCTGACCGAGTCGATCGCATTGACGACAGACGGAGCGCCTACATAGACATCATTCGGCGCGGTCACGGTAATCGAACCGGTGGTGCTGTTGGCCGGCACCACAACAACGGTCTTGCCATCACTGAGTGTAAAGTACAGCGTCGAATGGCTATTGATCGGCAGACCGTCTTTGCTGGTCAGCGTGACGGTGTAGGTGATCTCGCCACCTTCGGTGACGGACTCGGTGGCTGTCAGCTTGGCCACCACTTCGTTCAGGGTGTCGGTCACTTTCACCGACGCATCACCGCCCAACTGCAGGTTCTCGAAGCTGCTGCCTGCGGTGTCGGCTGCCGACTTCAGGCCTACGCTGATTTCGCCGGCATCCTGATAAACGTCGTCACCCTGCTCGGCATGGGTGTATTGCACGCTGGTTTCGCCCGCCTTGATAGTGACCTGGGCGTTGTTGCTCAGGGTCACGACCAGGTCGTGCGCCAGCACGGTATTGATCTTCACGGTGAAGGTCGGACTCTGGTTCTCGAAGACCGACTCCTGGTTGGCCTCGATGGTGACCTTGACGATATCGCCACCAGGGCCAGGGGTACCAGGCTCGTCAGTCACCGTGGTGCTGACCGCGGTCTTGTCCAAGGTCAGTTTCTCGAACTTCCACGCGTCTGCACCGCTGACCGAGTCGATCGCGTTGACCACTGGCGCATTGGCACCCACGTAGACGTTGTCCGGCGCGGTCACGGTAATCGAACCGGTGGTGCTGTTGGCCGGGACCACAACAACGGTCTTGCCATCACTGAGAGTGAAGTACAGCGTCGAGTGGTTGTTGAGCGGCAGGCCGTCTTTGCTGGTCAGCGTGACGGTGTAGGTGATTTCGCCACCTTCTGTGACGGACTCGGTGGCCGTCAGCTTGGCCACCACTTCGCTGATGGTGTCGGTCACCTCCACCGAAGCGGGCCCGCCCAGCTGCAGGTTTTCGAAGACTCGCCCATCGGCGTCTGCAGCCGACTCGATGCCCAGACTGATCTGGCCGGCGTCGTTGTAGACGTCATCGCCCTGCGCGTCGTGGGTATAAGGCGCGCTGGTTTCGCCAGCCTTGATGGTGACCTGGGCATTGTTGCTCAGGGTCACGACCAGGTCGTGTTCCAGCGGCGCATTGATGCGCACGGTGAAGGTCGGCTTGAGGTCCTCAGCCACCGAGTTCTGATCGGCGGTGATGGTAACCTGTACCAGATCCCCCTGGTTGCCAGTGCCCGGAGTACCAGAGCCTGGCTCGTCTGTTACCGAAGTGGTGACGGTTTCACCGCCGAGCGTCAACTTCTCGAAGTTACCCGCACCCGATACTGACTCCAGCTTGTTCGCGATAGCTGCCTGACCACCGACATAAACGTCATCGTTGACGGTGATGGTCGCGGTACCCGCCGCGTTGTTGGCCGGAATGGTGACTTTCGTGCCATCGCTCAGGGTGAAGGTCAGCGCGCCGTGCTGGGTAACAGGCAGACCCTGGGCGTTGGTCAGGGTGACGGTGTAGGTCACCTGGCCACCTTCAGTAACGGAAGCCTTGTCGACGGTCAATGTAGCGACGACTTCACTGATGGTGTCCGAGATTTCAACGGTCGCCGGGCCACCAAGGGCCAGCTTCTCGAAGGTGGCACCCGAGACGGTGGCATCAGTGACGCTGAGGGTGACGGAGCCGGCATCCATGATGACGTCATCACCTTGGGCCGAAGTTTTGTACTCGACTTCAGTCTTGCCGGCCTCGATGGTCACGGTGTCGCCATTCGACAGAGTAACAGTCAGCGGACGATCAAGTGCCTGACTTACCTTCACAGTGAAGGAAGGCTGCTGGTCTTCAGTCACATTGCCATTACTGACGATGCTTACGGTGACGGTATCGATGCTGTCATTGATGACCGTCGAGGCCGGGGTCGGGTTCGGCGTCAGCTGCTCGAAGTTACCGCCCGTGGCGCTGTCGATGGTGACGCTGACGGTCGAACCGTTGTTGTAGACGTCGTTGGCCGGGGTCTCGAAATCAACGCTGCCTTGGGTTTTGCCGGCTTCGACGGTGATGGTCTGGCCGTTGGACAGGGTCACGGTCACCGGGGTCTGGGCCGGGTTGTTCAGGGTCACGGTGTAGGTGATGACACCGCCTTCGGTCACCGACGGGGTCGCCGTCAGGGTCGCAGTGGTGGTGTCGATCGAATCGTTGATCGTGGTCTGCGCCGGGGTCGGGTTCGGCGTCAGTTGC
>NZ_NEJR01000004.1:0-334144 GCF_002113165.1 Pseudomonas sp. B19(2017) | reverse complement strand
GTTGCTTGGGGGGTGCGGGGGGGGCGTGGGTGCGAGGTGTTTGGCGACATCACACTAAAGTCAGGCACCTGGCAGCCCTGACCGCCGCTAAAGGCAAGCACTCTGGCAGGTATTTCAGACATCCCCTACGACCCAGATGTGGTGATTCCCAGCCTAAGGAAATACCCTACAACTCCTGTCGACTCGCGTCTGATTGTGAGTGGAATCCTGACTCTCTAGCCTTTGCTGGTCGCTGGCACTCAGCGGCCGGGGGTGGAATCCCGATCAATTAACGAGTAGCTGTCGTCATGGCAGTTGTGCGCGGAAGGCCGCAAAGCCTACCGGGTTTACTCGTAGCCTGGATTCCACACCGCGTACAACTGCCACCCTTCGTGTGGAATCGGAGAGGGCGGTCAATCAGTAGCCATACGAGTGATTGATATGAAAAAGACAGTCCCTGATCCACCCCCTCATTTCGATTTTTCTTCCGACAAGAACCTAAATCCGTTGTCCCTGGCTTTGGAGATCAAGATCAGCCGGCACTGAGGTTGGATTTACCGGCCTCTTCGCGGGTAAACCCGCTCCCACACGTAAAGCGCAAGCCTTGATGCCTGTGATGACCTTGTGGGAGCGGGTTCACCCGCGAAGAAGCCAGGACAGGCACTCGAAAGACTTCAGGAGAGGGATCAATGAGCACAGACGACACACAGTTCACCGTCGGCAAAACCACTTTCTTCCAAGGTGAAAACCAAACCCACCCCCTGTTTCGCATCGAAGCGGGCATTCCGTGCCGAGACGCCCGTGATCAGGCTTCGGAATTGATGGGGTATGTACAGGAGCTGACTATAGTCGGCCTGATGGATGAGAAACCCATGATGATCTGGGCTGCCCATTACCTTAGCGCGATGGCCAAGGCGTTGATGGATGATGCCGAGTTAGGTATGTCGCGTTGAGGTTGGTGTCACTGTTACTCGGCTAAGGACCAGTAATTACTCCATACATGAATGGGTCACCTCCCCCATGTACACCTTCTTGCCCCGGCACACCGGGGCAACGGAATGTTTCCCACAGCCAATTGCCTCACGAGCCACATCAGCTTCGGAAAATCTTCTCAATCAGTAACTCTCATATCCTATCGAATCCAGAACACCAATTGACTAATGTCTCCTTGCACCAGCCACCATTACCCGGCTAACAGCCTTTAAGGCACTGTACAAGACTTGAGAGATAGCCAATGCAAAGACAATTCGCTTCAAGTGACATAAGCATTCTAGATAATGCCATTACACTTGATGAACAAGCCAAACTTAACAACGCGTTCTCACACACCCTTTGGCGATATGACTGGCCAGTAAATTCTACGCCCTTCGCTCGCCCCTGCTGGCATTTCTTCATTGCAGGGAGCAAGCGTGAATCACTGGAATGTTGTGAGCAAGAACTGGCTGCAAACGAGCGTTGGGGATTTCTCATCAACATCTGGCAACGTCTATGCGCTGGACACATGAAAAACTCCAAACTCATCGGCGTGTATGCAAACGGTCAGACCGTTGGGCAGGACAGCCCGATTCACCGAGACAACCTGCCAAGCGAGCCTGGGCATACCGCAGTCCTTTTCTGTAACGACTACTGGGCAACGACATGGGGAGGTGAGCTTTTATTCTGCAATGATGCCAAGACGGACGTTATCGCTGCGGCGCTACCCAAACCAAGGCGCATCGCAATCTTCGACGGTGAAATACCGCACCGAGCTAACTCACCAACCACAGACTGCGACCGTCTGCGCACCACCATTGCATTCAAGACAATAAACAAGGATTTCAAAATATGACTAAACGGGTCGAGATATTTGTGGCCATGGTTGACAAAGTTGGAAACCCTGGATTCCAAGCAGGCGCAGCTGCTGCGGTGCATGACCAGTTCACCACCGACAATCAAGGCTTTTCGCTAGTTGTGCAGACCGCGCAGACCGCTAGTGCCATTGCCTCCGTGCTGTCCGTAACGCAAATGACTGCAGGAGCAGTACCATTTCTGAATATCGTTACTAATACTCTCGCGGGTACAGTGACTTTTTTGAAGATCGTTGCTGAGTCCAAGGAAGGAAAAGAGCCAAAAGATGGCGACTACGTCAATTTGGTAGGCAACGTAGCTGGTGTGGTAGCGGGATTCGCATTACTGGCGACGGCCCCTTATACCGCTGGTGTATTCACCGCTGTCGCGTTGGGCGCCAGCTTACTAGGCACATATAATTCAGAGCTAGCTAAAAACATCGCAACGACCATAGTGCCGATCATGAATAACTTAAAAACACACGACATATCCAGCGAATCACCAAAACCTATATTAGCCCCAAACTTAGCCATTACTGACCCAGAGACCATAAAAAATCATTTCGGCGGATTAATCCAAGTAGTCACATGGCACCCCGATACGCTGGAAATCCAGCTAGGCACAAGAAGATTAGAGCTTTTTCAAGTCAACAATTGGGGACACCCCGTTATTTATGGCGGTGTGAACCCACCCATTCAGCCGCCGCCATCTACTAGTGGCGGCGCTACGATCACTGTGGGAATTGACAGCATTAATGGACAACCGCCTGCAGGTCCTCGCCCATCAATCACCACCATCATAGGTGGAGGCCAAGACAAGTACGCTTGTTGCTCTGCCCCGCAGCAAGACAAGTATCGTTAGAAGGCTTCACCCTTAGGAGAAATTTACTGATGTTGACTTGGCGTGCGTGGATCGAGATCATGCAGGCTTTGGAACCCCATAAGCGAATGACATGCATGTTACTCATCGGCTTTATTTTCTTATGCTTTATCCCAATATTCCTAACGAGTTGGAAAAGCAGTACACAGCCGGTAACAGCCCCTTGGGTACGCGTCCCAGCCACTCTTACATCAAAACCACAACTTTGGGAGCATGACAAGTCGTTCTACGGTTTTGGTATTTCTTACACTGAACCAGGCGGTAAGCTGATCAAAACATGGGTTTACGCAGAAAAAGCCCGCCTCGATGCCGTCAACCTGACTAAGACAACGCCCCTATTTGTAGATGTCGAAGATGCTTTATCCGGTTCAATCGTTAGACGATTATCGACCAGCGATGAGATTTTGTACGATCAGGTAATCAAGCAGTATGTGATAGAGACTTACAACCGGGAAGCAGTCGAGGGAATTGTGTTCTTCTCACTGCTAAGCCTGGCTTCGTTCGTCGCAGCAGGCGTTATGCACTGGCAAAACCGGAAGCGCAAAAGGCAATCCGAATTCAGCCAGTAACAGTTGTATCTGTGGGTTTACCCGCGGAGCAGGCGACTCGGTGGATGGCACCGGCTTCGCCGGTGTTCGCGGGCTTGCCCGCTCCCACAGGGATAGCGCTAAGCCTTGAGGGCAATGTGGTCGAGGTGGGAGTTCCCACAGGTACAGCGCAAGCCGCAAGCCCGGTGCAGGCCCTGTGGGAGCGGGCATGCCCGCGAAGCAGCGACTCGGTGGATGGCACCGGCTTTGCCGGTGTTCGCGGGCATGCCCGCTCCCACAGGGATCTTCACCTGGCATCAAGGCCTTGTGCCATACCTACAGAGTTGCGGGAGCCGCAGTACTTGCCCTCAGCGCGGCTCCATGTGCGCAATCATCAACTGCACACTTTCATTGCCACGAAACTCGTTCACATCCAGCTTGTACGCCAACTCCACCCAGCGCACCGTCGGGTTCGGCCACACTTCGCGGTCGATACCGAAGGCAATGCCATCCAGCCGCACCGAGCCACATTCGCTCTTGAGCACCACCTTCAAGTGCCGCTCACCGACCACACGCTGCTCCACCAGCTGGAACACGCCATGGAACAGCGGCTCGGGGAAGTGCTGCCCCCAGGGCCCGGCATGGCGCAGGGCCTTGGCCAGGTCGAGGTGGAACTCCTCCACCGCCAGGCTGCCATCGGACAACAAGCGGCCGGTCAGGTCCTCTTCACGCAACTGGCGCCGTACTTCTTCGTCGAACGCCTCGGCAAATGCCGGGAAATTGGCCTCGGGCAATGACAACCCTGCCGCCATCGCATGGCCACCGAACTTGCTGATCAGTTGCGGATGACGCGCTGCCACGGCATCCAGCGCATCACGAATATGGAACCCCGGCACCGAACGCGCCGACCCTTTGAGCATACCCTCGCCAGCGTCGGCGAAAGCAATGGTAGGCCGGTGGTAACGCTCCTTCAGGCGCGATGCCAGAATTCCGATAACACCTTGGTGCCAGTCGGCATCGAACAGACACAGGCCATAGGGCATGGACTCGACCGGCAGGTCCTTGAGCTGCGCCAGGGCCTCGCGCTGCATGCCTTGTTCGATGGACTTGCGGTCCTGGTTCAGGTCGTCCAGCTGCTGGGCCATGTCCTGGGCCTGGGCCGCGTCTTCACAGAGCAGGCATTCGATACCCAGGCTCATGTCGTCCAGGCGCCCGGCAGCGTTCAGCCGTGGGCCGAGGATGAAGCCGAGGTCGGTCGAGGTGATGCGCCGGTGATCGCGACGGGCCACCTCCAGAATGGCCTTGAGCCCTGGCCGGGCGCGGCCGGCGCGAATGCGTTCGAGGCCCTGGTGCACCAGGATGCGGTTGTTGGCATCCAATGGCACCACATCGGCGACGCTGCCCAGGGCAACCAGGTCAAGCAGTTCGCCGATGTTCGGCTGTGGCTGCGTTTCGTAGCGCCCCAGGCTGCGCAGGCGCGCACGCAGCGCCATTAGCACGTAGAAGATCACCCCTACCCCGGCCAGCGCCTTGCTCGGAAAGCTACAGCCCGGCTGGTTGGGGTTGATGATCGCGTCGGCATCGGGCAACTCTGCGCCCGGCAGGTGGTGGTCGGTGACCAGCACCTTGAGCCCGGCGGCCTTGGCGGCCGCCACACCGTCCACGCTGGAAATACCGTTGTCCACGGTGATCAACAACTGCGGCTGACGTTGCAGTGCCACCTCGACGATTTCCGGGGTCAGGCCGTAACCGTATTCGAAGCGGTTGGGCACAAGGTAATCGACATGGGCCGCCCCCAGCAGGCGCAGGCCCAGCACGCCGACAGTGCTGGCAGTGGCACCGTCGGCATCGAAGTCACCAACGATGAGGATGCGCTGGCGCTGGTCGATAGCCTCGACCAGCAGGTCCACGCCGGCCTCGATGCCCTTGAGCTGCTGGTACGGCAGCAGGCGCGCGAGGCTTTTGTCCAGCTCGGCCTCGCTCTGCACGCCGCGCGCGGCGTACAGGCGGGTCAGCAAGGGTGGCAGGTTACCCAGGAATGGCAGGGTCGGCGGCAGCGGGCGAGGTTCGATACGCATGGGGTAGTTCAGCCGCGCTCACCCAGGAGCCACTCCAGCTGCACTTCGTGCTGGCCACGGTCGTCGGTGACGAACAAGGTGCCTTCGCTGATCATCACGTCCCACTTGATGGTACGGGGCATGTCGGTGGCGAGGGTTTCCAGCACCTCCTGCGGCACGGCAGCGATGCTCAGGTTCTTCAGGCCCTTGACGGCATCTACCACCTTGTTCTGCCATACCCGCAGGCTGCCGTAGGCCAGCAGGCTTGTGCGCTCGGTACGGCGCGAGCACCAGGTCAGGCGGTCGGCGTCCGGCTGGCCCACTTCGATCCAGTGCAGGATGCGATCGTCCAGGCTCTTTTCCCACAGCGCCGCTTCGTCCACATCGGACAAACCACGGCCGAACGACAGGTTTTCGTTGTACCAAAGGGCGTAGGCCAGCAGGCGCACGGCCATGCGTTCTTCGGTTTCCGAAGGGTGGCGGGCGATAGTCTGCCGGACGTTTTCGTACACGCCGCGGTCGAGGTCGGTCAGGTTCAGTTCGAATTTGTAGGTAGTGGACGGCTGGGCCATGGTCGACGGGCTTCTTGCGCAAAGAAAAGTGGCACAGTCTAACCGATACTGTCCTTCGTTGCCCCGCAGCAGTATCTGCCGCTTCGGACCTATGATAAAACCACGCCTCTGCCCAGCTGCCACGGATGCCCCATGACTACGCCCAGCAAACCCCTCGCCGGCCTCAAAGTTGTCGAACTCGGCACCCTCATTGCTGGCCCGTTCGCCTCGCGCATCTGTGCCGAATTCGGCGCCGAGGTGGTCAAGGTCGAATCGCCCGACGGCGGCGACCCGTTGCGCAAATGGCGCAAGCTGTACGAGGGCACCTCGCTGTGGTGGTTCGTGCAGGCCCGCAACAAGCAGTCGCTTACCCTAAACCTCAAGCACCCCGAAGGTCGCGAGATTCTCAAGCGCCTGCTGGCCGATGCCGACATCCTGATCGAGAACTTCCGCCCGGGCGTGCTGGAAAAACTCGGCCTGGGTTGGGACGTGCTGCATGCACTCAATCCGCGCCTGGTAATGGTGCGCCTGTCGGGCTTCGGCCAGACCGGGCCGATGAAGGACCAGCCGGGCTTCGGCGCCGTGGGCGAGTCGATGGGTGGCCTGCGCTACATCACCGGTTTCGACGACCGCCCACCCGTGCGCACCGGCATTTCGATCGGTGACTCGATTGCCGCCCTGTGGGGGGTGATCGGCGCACTGATGGCACTGCGGCACCGGGAAGTCAACGGCGGCCAGGGCCAGGTGGTGGATGTGGCCCTGTACGAGGCGATCTTTGCCATGATGGAAAGCATGGTCCCGGAGTTCGATGTGTTCGGCTTTATCCGCGAACGCACCGGCAACATCATGCCGGGCATCACGCCCTCCTCCATCCACACCAGCGCCGACGGCAAGCATGTGCAGATTGGCGCCAACGGCGATGCGATCTTCAAGCGCTTCATGCAGGCCATTGGCCGCACCGACCTGGCCGACGACCCGAGCCTGGCCACCAACGATGGCCGCGACCTGCGCCGTGACGAGCTGTACGGGGTGATCGACCGCTGGGCCAACAGCCTGCCGCTGGAGCAACTGATGCAGGTGCTGAACACCGCCGAAGTACCGGCCAGCCGCATCTATTCGGCCGAGGACATGTTCAGTGACCCGCAGTACCTGGCACGCGAAATGTTCCTGCAGGGCAAACTGCCGGACGGCAAGCCGTTCCGCATGCCGGGCATCGTGCCCAAGCTCTCGGACACCCCCGGTTCCACCGAGTGGGTCGGCCCGGCGCTGGGCGAACACACCGAGGCGCTGCTCGGCAGCCTGGGCTACGACACCGCGGCCATCGCCAGCCTGCGCGCAGCAGGCACGGTCTGACCCTGGCGCGGCCCTGGTCCATGCGCGCGGCCCGTTGCGTACGTTACCTGGCCCTGCTGTGCGGGCTGCTGCCGGCGTTGCTGCTGCAGCCTGCCAGCGCCAAGGAGCGCATCTTCTGGCTGGTGCGTGACCTGCCGCCGTTCACCATTTTCGAAGGGCCGGGAACCGGCCAAGGGGTTATCGACCAGCTGTTGCCGCTGCTGATCGGGCAGATGCCCGAGTACGACCACAGCATCGTGCGGGTCAACCGCGCCCGCGGTATCCAGATGCTGCAGGATCCGAAAAGTTTCACCTGTGACCCGACCCTGCTGTGGACACCGGAGCGCGCCGAGTATGTGCGCTTTTCCACACCCTCTTTGGGCGTGCTCAGTGGCGGCCTGGTGCTGCGCAAGGACAGCGAGGCGCTGGTGGCGCCTTACCTCGATGACCAGCAGGTGGACCTGCATGGCCTGCTGAGCAAGACCCCGCTGAAGCTGGGGGTTGTCGCCGAGCGCAGCTATGGCACGCAGATCGACGCCATCCTGCGCCAGTTGCCCGATACCGCGCTCAGCCGCCACTATGGCAACGACGCCACCGCCAACCTGTTGCAGATGCAACAGCTGGGGCGCCTGCGTATGGTGCTCGGCTACTGGCCCGAAGTGCGCTACCTGGTCGAGCAGCAGGGTGGAACACTGGCCGATTACCGGTTTCATCCTGTACAGGGTGTGAACCGCTACCAGTTCCTGCATGTAGGCTGTTCGAACAGCGAGCTGGGGCGTGAAGCGATTGCGCACATCGACCAGCTGCTGCCTGCCCTGCGCCGCAATGTGCTGCCGGCGTTGTATGCACGCTGGCTGGACCCGGCGTTGCAGGAAAGCTACCTGGAAGAGAGCAAGCGCTTCTTCGAAGACCACTAGCCTGCCCGGCACCTGTAGGAGCGGCCTTGTGTCGCGACGGGGCGCGTAGCGGCCCCACATTTTCAGCTTCGCAGCGAAGATTGCCGGGGCCGCTTTGCGGCCCATCGCGACACAAGGCCGCTCCTACAAGGATATGTGCCAGCCAGCAAAAAAAAGAAACCCCGGACGCTGGGGAAACACGCCCGGGGCCAAGCGAAAGCCCTTGGGGCTTCCCGTGACAGCCTTGCCAGCGCCGGAGCAAAGCACTGGCTGGCTGCCCTTACTGTCTCTGATAAGCCACTCAGGCAAAGGTTCCGTGGGGTTGCTGGCGCTGCTGCAGGGCTGCGATCACACAGGGCTGCAAACGCCCTTCGGCAATCTGCAGATCACGGTGCAGGCCATCCACCAGGTCGATCAACAGGCGTTGTTCCTGCAACTGGCGCTCGCTGACCGTGCGCCGCAGGGTGATGCCGGCGAGGCTGTCGTGAACGGTCAGTTGGCGATTACCCTGGGCATCGGCGATGCCGAGGTGGGCCTGATAGGGTGTCAGGGCTTCGTTGAGCAGTCTGCAGATTCTTTCCATCCGGATCACTCGCTGCGTGGTGGGGTGTAGAGGAACTGACCAACAGACGCAGCGGAAAGTTCGTTACACCGCGGCTGCTTCAGTGAGCATGCTGGGCAGACGTGACAGTTTGAATACGCCGCCCGGGGCGCACCTGCATGGTTTGCAGGGCACGCTGCAGGCGTGGCATCGACAGCGGCCAGGGCAGCTCGGCGAGCACCCACAGCCCGCGGCTTCTGGCCTCTTGGGCCAGGTTGCGGCGCCTGGGGGTGGCCTGGCCCACGAACAGCAAAGCGCGTGTTCGCTGCTGCTTGAGCACGGCAAGTCCGGCCCGGGTTGGCATGGCATGATCAAGGATCAGCAGATCGGGGCTGTGATCGGCATTCAGGCAGGCATCGAGGTCCGCGCTGGTTTCGCTGATGCGCACATGGAAGATGCCCTGGGCGTTGAGGGCCTGGTGCAGGAGGATCTGATGGGATGGGCGAGCCTGGTGAATCAACACGTAGGGCTGGTGCATGAGCCGCTCCTGGTGGGAGGACCGGCTAATTTAGTCTTGGCGCTGGGCTATCTGAATAGGACTTTTCTGATGCAGCACTGGGAAGAGTCGGGGAAGCAGGGCTGCTTTGCGGCCCATCGCCGCGGTTCGGCGATGGGCCGCAGAGCGGCCCCGATATTTACAGCGGCTTGCCGCGATTACCATGCTGGCTGACAAAGCCCTGCACAGCCTTCAGGTCATTGGCCAGCACCGTGCAACGCTCTTCACGGCTGAACAGGTCGCTGAGGTGCGCCGGCAGCTCCAGCGCCTTGCCTACACCGGCCTTCTCCACCGCTTCCGGGAACTTGACCGGGTGCGCGGTACCCAGCACCACCATCGGCGTGTCCAGGCTGCGGCGGCACTCGCGGGCGGCCTTGACGCCGATTGCAGTGTGCGGGTCCAGCACCTCACCGGTAGCGGCGAACACTTCGGCGATCGTCTCGCAGGTTTGCTCATCGCTCACTGCCAGCGAGTCGAACAGCTTGCGCGCTTCGGTCCAGCGGTCTTGCTCGACGCTGAAGCCGCCACCTTGCTTGAAGTTGGCCATCAGCTCGGCAATGGCGCCGCCGTTGCGACCGTGCAGGTCGAACAGCAGGCGCTCGAAGTTGGACGAGACCATGATGTCCATCGACGGCGACAGGGTCGCGTGCAGGGTTTCCTTGACGTACTGGTTGCCGCTCATGAAGCGGTGCAGGATGTCATTGCGGTTGGTGGCGACGATCAGCTGGCTGACCGGCAGGCCCATGTTACGTGCCAGGTAGCCGGCAAAGATGTCGCCGAAATTGCCGGTCGGCACCGAAAACGCCACGGAACGCGCCGGGCCACCCAGCTGCAGGGCCGCGTGGAAGTAATAGACGATCTGGGCCATGATCCGCGCCCAGTTGATCGAATTGACGGCAACCAGGCGGGTGCCCTTGAGGAACGACTGGTCGGCGAAGCTGGCCTTGACCATTTCCTGGCAGTCGTCGAAGTTGCCTTCGATGGCGATGTTGTGGATGTTGTCACCGAAGATGGTAGTCATCTGCCGGCGCTGCACTTCCGACACGCGCTGATGCGGGTGCAGGATGAAGATGTCGACGTTGTCGCAACGGCGGCAGCCTTCGATGGCGGCAGAACCGGTATCACCGCTGGTGGCGCCGATGATCACCACGCGCTCGTTGCGCTTGGCCAGTACGTGATCGAGCAGGCGACCGAGCAGTTGCAGGGCGAAGTCCTTGAACGCCAGGGTCGGGCCGTGGAACAGCTCCAGTACCCACTCGTTGCTGTTCAGCTGACGCAGCGGGGCAACTGCGGCGTGGGCGAACTCGCCGTAGGTTTCTTCGAGGATCTTCTTGAAGTCGGCGTCGGCGATACTGCCTTCGACGAACGGGCGCATCACCCGGAAGGCCAGTTCGTGGTACGGCAGGCCGGCCCACGAGGCGATTTCTTCCTGGGTGAAGCGTGGCAGGTTTTCCGGGACGTACAGGCCGCCGTCGCTGGCCAGGCCAGCCAGCAGGACGTCTTCGAAATTCAGGGCCGGTGCCTGGCCGCGGGTACTGATATAGCGCATGGGTGCAAACCTTCGATGCTGGGGCCGGGGCCACGCTGGCGGCCTGCCGGCACTATTGTTAGTTGAGCTGTTCGACGCGAATGCGCACGACCTTGCCGACTACGTCCTGCAAGGCTTCCAGGGCGACGATAGCGTCGTTGATGCGCTGCTCGACCACGCGGTGGGTCAGCAGGATCATCGGCACCAGGCCGTCCTGCTCCTCGACTTCCTTCTGCATGATCGACTCGATGTTGATGCCACGCTCCGAGAGGATGCTGGCCACCTGGGCCAATACGCCCGGGTGATCCTTGGCCTGGATGCGCAGGTAGTAGGCGCTTTCGCAGGCTTCGATCGGCAGGATCGGGTGGGCCGACAGCGAATCCGGCTGGAAGGCCAGGTGCGGCACGCGGTTTTCCGGATCGGAGGTCATGGCGCGGACCACATCGACCAGGTCGCCGACCACCGACGAAGCGGTAGGCTCCATGCCGGCACCCGCGCCGTAGTACAGGGTGGAACCGGCAGCATCGCCGTTGACCATGACGGCGTTCATCACGCCATTGACGTTGGCGATCAGGCGGTCGGCCGGGATCAGCGTAGGGTGAACGCGCAGCTCGATACCTTCGGCAGTACGGCGGGCCACGCCCAGGTGCTTGATGCGGTAGCCCAGGGCTTCGGCGTAATTCACGTCAGCAGTGGTCAGCTGAGTGATGCCTTCGGTGTAGGCCTTGTCGAATTGCAGCGGGATGCCGAAAGCGATAGAGGCGAGAATGGTCAGCTTGTGCGCGGCATCGATGCCTTCAACGTCAAACGTCGGGTCGGCTTCGGCGTAACCCAGCGCCTGGGCTTCGGCCAGCACGTCCGGGAAGGCACGGCCCTTCTCACGCATTTCGGTGAGGATGAAGTTGCCGGTGCCGTTGATGATACCGGCCAGCCAGTTGATGTGGTTGGCCGACAGGCCTTCGCGGATGGCCTTGATCACCGGGATGCCACCGGCCACAGCCGCTTCGAAGGCAACGATCACGCCCTTCTCGCGGGCCTTGGCGAAGATTTCATTGCCGTGCACGGCAATCAGCGCCTTGTTGGCGGTGACCACGTGCTTGCCGTTTTCGATGGCCTTGAGCACCAGGTCGCGGGCCACGGTGTAGCCACCGATCAGTTCGATGACAATGTCGATCTCCGGGTTGCTCGCAACTTCGAACACGTCAGCGGTAATGGGGGTACCGGTAATCTGGCAGTTCGGGTTCTGCGAGCGCATGGCAATCTGTGCCACTTCAATACCGCGCCCGGCACGGCGGGCGATCTCCTCGGCGTTGCGCTGAAGTACATTGAAGGTTCCGCCACCGACGGTCCCCAACCCACAGATGCCTACTTTGACCGGTTTCACTGTGAACTCCCCATTGTACGGCCGGCACCTATGCCGACCGTGAAACATGCCGTCACCCCATGACGACGGCGTACTGAATTGGATTACTTGGCCAGTGCCAGCTTGGCGACCTGTGGCGCCGGCTGGTAGCCCGGAATGACCTGGCCGCTTTCAAGGACGATCGCCGGCGTGCCGTTGACGCCGATCGACTGGCCCAGCTGGAACTGCTTGCTGACCGGGTTGGCGCACTTGGCGGCCTTGATTTCCTCACCCTCGACCATCTTGTCCATCGCCGCACGGCGGTCGCTGGAACACCAGACGGCCTGCAACTGCTGGTCACCCGGCGAACCGAGGCCCTGGCGCGGGAAGGCGACATAGCGCACTTCGATACCGCGGCGGTTGAGTTCGGGCACTTCGGCGTGCAGCTTGTGGCAGTACGGGCAGGTGGTGTCGGTAAACACGGTAATGTGCGATTTGGTCTCGCCCTTGGCAGGATAAACCACCATCTCGGCAGCTGGAATGCCGTTGATGAGCTTGGCAATGCCCAGGCGCTCGGTCTTCTCGGTGAGGTTGACCGGCTTGCCGTCCTGGATCTGGAACAGGTAGCCCTGCATCACGAACTGGCCGTCGCCGCTGGCATACAGCACACGGCCGCCCTGCAGCTTGACTTCATACAGGCCGCTGACCGGGCTGCTGGCCACGCTTTCGACGGGCACTTCAAGCTCGAGGTTCTGCAACGACTTACGGATAGCCTGCTCGGCAGCGGTATTGCTGTCGGTTGCCGCGGCAACGGCAAAGGTACTGGCCAGCGCCAACGCGGCGGCGGCGAAAAACTGGGTCACGCGCATGGGAACTCCTGAAGGCGGACAGGGGCCGGAGGGCGTCACTTGCGGAAAATACGCGGTGACCGTGCGGCCCTTGGTGCAAACCGCCCAAGCCTATCACATCACACCGCCGGTGAAGGGCCTTGCAAGGACCAGTCGGCGGAACATGAAAAACATTCATCCACGCGGGTGGTGCTGGGCATGCAGTTGCTGCAGGCGGGCCTTGGCGACATGGGTGTAGATCTGTGTGGTTGACAAGTCACTGTGACCCAGCAGCATCTGCACCACACGCAGGTCGGCACCATGGTTTAGCAGATGAGTGGCGAAGGCATGGCGCAGGGTATGCGGCGACAGCGGTTTGTCGATGCCGGCGACCCGGGCATGGTGCTTGATGCGATGCCAGAAGGTCTGGCGGGTCATCTGCTCACCGCGCAGGCTGGGAAACAAGACGTCGCTGGGGCGGCCATTGAGCAGTTCGGCGCGGCCATCGCGCAGGTAGCGCTGCAACCACAGCACCGCCTCTTCCCCCATGGGCACCAGGCGCTCCTTGCTGCCCTTGCCCATCACTCGCAGCACACCCTGGCGCAAGTTGACCTGGTCAAGGGCCAGGCTGACCAGTTCGGTGACTCGCAGGCCGCAGGCGTAGAGCACTTCGAGCATGGCGCGATCACGCTGGCCGATGGCTTCGCCCAGGTCCGGGGCCTGCAACAACGCTTCGACGTCAGCTTCGGACAACGACTTGGGCAGTGGCTTGCCCAGCTGCGGCATCTCGACCTGCAGGGTCGGGTCGATGGCTACCAGTTTTTCCCGCAGCAAGTAGCGGAAGAATCCGCGCAGGCCGGACAGGAAGCGTGCCGTGGAACGTGGCTTGTAACCCTGGTCGAGGCGCCAGGCCAGGTGGTCGAGAATCAGCTCGCGGCCGGCGTCGGGAAGGCTGACGGAACGTTCCTGCAGCCAGCCGTTGAACAGGGCCAGGTCGCTGCGGTAGGACACGCGGGTGTTGTCGGACAGGCCCTTTTCGAGCCACAGGGCGTCGAGGAACTGGTCGATCAGGGGGTGGTCTAGGGCGGGCATTCGGGGGCTGCTGGTGTTGAAGGTGGGGCTAGTGTTTCACAGCAGCTTGGGGGTTGTCTGTACTGGCCCTATCGCCGGCAAGCCAGCTCCCACAGGAACCCCACAGGCATTGAATACTGTGCAGTACCTGTGGGAGCTGGCTTGCCGGCGATAGGGCCAGTACAGGAGTAATCAGATCTGCGGCAAAACAGGCACCGGGCGCTTGTCCTCGTCGATGGCAACGAAGCTGAACACCCCGTGGATCGCCCGCTCGCGCCCATCCAGGTACATGTTCTCGACGAACACATCCACCTGCACCTGCAAGCTGGTGTTACCTACCTTGATGACCGAACCCACCAGTTCGACGATCGAACCCGCCGGGATCGGGTGCTTGAAGTCGATGCGGTCGGTGGACACGGTCACCAGCGGCAGGCGGCAGAAACGTGTGGCGGCGATGAACGACACCTCGTCCATCCACGCCAGGGCGGTGCCGCCGAACAAGGTGTTGTGGTGGTTGGTGGTGTTGGGGAACACCGCCTTGGTCACGCGGGTCACCGACAGCTCGGTGCGGCGCTGGATTTCCTGGTCTCGGGTAGTCATGGCAATCACATTTTCGGAGGGCAAAAAGCAAAAAAGCAGCCCGAAGGCTGCTTTTTTCTCGCTAGGCGGCCTTGGCCACCGGGCAAACTGCACTCAGGACAGTTTTTCCTTGATGCGAGCGGCTTTGCCGGACAGATCGCGCAGGTAGTACAGCTTGGCTTTACGCACGTCACCACGACGTTTCACGGCCAGGCTGTCGATTTGCGGGCTGTAGGTCTGGAAGGTACGCTCTACGCCAACGCCGCTGGAGATCTTGCGCACGGTGAAGGCGCTGTTCAGACCGCGGTTACGCTTGGCGATAACGACGCCTTCGAACGCCTGCAGACGGGAACGCTCACCTTCCTTCACTTTAACCTGAACGACAACGGTGTCGCCTGGTGCGAAGGTCGGGATTTCCTTGCTCATCTGCTCGGCTTCGAGCTGCTGGATGATCTTGTTGGTCATGCTGTGCTCCTAAGATGGATACGTGATCCACCATCGATACGTTTAACTATCGTCCCGCTCGCGGAGATATTCCTCGAGCAGCTTCTTCTCTTCTCCAGAAAGCGAGCGACTTTCCAGAAGATCGGCGCGTCGTTCGAAGGTCCTACCAAGGGACTGCTTCATTCTCCAACGCCGGATGTGTGCATGGTTGCCACTTAGCAACACGTCGGGAACACGCTGATCCGCATACACCTCAGGCCGGGTATAGTGCGGGCAGTCGAGCAGACCGTCGGTGAAGGAATCTTCTTCCGCCGAGTCCACATGCCCTAAAGCTCCGGGCAGCAGCCGTGTAACCGCATCGATCAGTACCATGGCCGGCAGCTCGCCACCGGAAAGCACATAGTCGCCAATCGACCACTCCTCATCGACATGAGCCTCGATAAAGCGCTCGTCGATGCCTTCATAACGACCGGCGATCAGGATCAACGATTCCTGTTCGGCCAGGCCTTTGACCGCCTGCTGAGTCAGCTTGCGGCCTTGTGGCGAAAGGTAGATCACCTTCGCCGCTGCTCCGGTCGCTTGCCTGGCGCTAACCAGGGCGTCTTCCAGAGGCTTGATTTTCATCACCATGCCCGGACCACCGCCAAACGGCCGATCATCCACCGTATGGTGACGATCTGTGGTGTAGTCCCGCGGGTTCCAGCAAGTCACCTGAAGCAACCCCTGTTTCACCGCGCGGCTGGTAATGCCGTACTCCGTGATGGCCGAGAACATCTCGGGGAACAACGTGATGACGTCTACGCGAAGGTTACCCATCGTTTAGAAGTCCGCGTCCCATTCAACCCGCATCACGCCTGCTTCCAGGTCGATGTCGAGCACGCATTGCGCCGTATAGGGCAACAGACGCTCGCGATCATCCAGGCTGCCTGCGCAGGGCTTGACCACCAATACATCGTTCGCACCGGTCTCCAACAGGTGATCGACCTTGCCGAACAGCTGTTCGTCCTGGTTGATGACCTTCAGGCCCACCAACTGGTACCAGTAGTACTCGTCAGCAGCCAGGTTGGGCAAAAGGCTCCGCGCAATGCAGATTTCGTAACCGCTCAGAAGACGGGCTTCATCGCGATCATCGAGGCCTTTCAGCTTCACGACCAGGCCCTTCTGGGAGCCACGACCGTTGACCAGCTCGACCTGCTTTACCTTGCCTTCGTGCCGAAGCGTCCAGCGCGGATAATCCAACAGGTTTTCAATCGGATCGGTAAAGGAATACACCTTCACCTCGCCGCGAACGCCGTGAACCGAAAAAATCTTGCCAACGACGATGAGGTCGTCAGCCTTTTCTGGCGTCGCGTTCATACTACTCAGGCAGCAGCCTTGGCAGCGTCCTTCAGCAGCTGAGCAACGCGCTCAGACGGCTGTGCACCCTGGCTCAGCCAGTAGTTGACGCGCTCTTGGTTGACCGACAGCTTGACTTCGGCGCCAGCAGCGATCGGGTTGAAGAAACCTACGCGCTCAACGAAACGGCCGTCACGGGCGTTACGCGAGTTGGTCACGGTCAGGTGGTAGAATGGGCGCTTTTTCGAGCCGCCACGGGCCAGACGAATGGTTACCATGTGAACATCGTTCCTATAGTCGGTGCTGCAGTTGATACAGCAGCTGGTACTGCAAATCTGAATGCCAAATAGGCACACGGGTGCCCAAAAGGCCGCATATTCTCGGGGAATACACGGACATTTGCAAATGACTTTTTCGGCAAGGCCCTGCCCCGCCGTCCAGATCTGCCGGTTGAGCCGCGAAATCCGCGGCCATTGCCCCGCCACAGCGGGGGTTCTGGGTGCCTGCCGGACAAACGGCAGGCACCCGGAATAGAGGTTACAGCTTCGGCATGCCGCCGCCCGGCAGCATCCCGCCCAGGCCGCGCATCATCTTGGCCATGCCGCCCTTGGCGGAGAATTTCTTCATCATCTTCTGCATTTGCTTGTGCTGCTTGATCAGGCGGCCGACGTCCTGCACCTGGGTGCCGGAGCCGATGGCGATACGGCGCTTGCGCGAGCCGCTGATCAACTCTGGATCACGGCGCTCGGCCGGGGTCATGGAGTTGATGATCGCTTCCATCTGCTTGAACTGCTTTTCGGCGGCGCCCTGGGCATTGCCCATCTGCGACAGGTTGACCCCGCCGATACTCGGCAGCTTGTCCATCAGGCCGCCGAGGCCGCCCATGTTCTTCATCTGCTGCAGCTGGTCGCGGAAGTCTTCGAGATCGAAGCCCTTGCCCTTCTTCAGCTTCTTGGCCAGCTTGTCGGCCTTGGCCTTGTCGATGTTCTGCTCGGCCTGTTCGATCAGGCTGAGCACATCACCCATACCGAGGATGCGCGAGGCGACGCGGTCAGGGTGGAACGGTTCGAGGGCTTCAGTCTTCTCGCCCATACCGATGAACTTGATCGGCTTGCCGGTGATGGCACGCACCGACAGCGCGGCACCGCCACGGGCGTCGCCGTCGACCTTGGTCAGCACCACGCCGGTCAGCGGCAGCGCCTCGCCAAACGCCTTGGCGGTGTTGGCGGCGTCCTGGCCGGTCATGGCGTCGACCACGAACAGGGTCTCGATCGGCTTGACCGCGGCATGCAACGCCTTGATCTCGTCCATCATGTCGGCGTCGATGTGCAGGCGGCCGGCGGTATCGACGATGACCACGTCGATGAACTTCAGCCTGGCTTCACGAATGGCCGCTTCGGCGATGGCCACGGGCTTCTGGCTGATATCGGAGGGGAAGAAGGTGACACCGATGTCGTTGGCCAGGGTTTCCAGCTGCTTGATCGCCGCCGGGCGGTAGACGTCGGCGGACACCACCATCACGCTCTTTTTCTTGCGCTCCTTGAGGAAGCGCGCCAGCTTGCCGGCGGTGGTGGTCTTGCCGGCGCCCTGCAGGCCGGCCATCAGCACCACGGCGGGCGGGGCGGCGTTCAGCGCGAGGTCTTCGTTGGCCGCGCCCATCAGGCTTTCCAGCTCGGCCTGGACGATCTTCACGAACGCCTGGCCCGGAGTCAGGCTGCGCGACACTTCAGTGCCGACTGCACGGTCCTTGACGCTGTTGACGAAATCCTTGACCACCGGCAGGGCAACGTCGGCCTCGAGCAGGGCCATGCGCACTTCGCGCAGCGTGTCCTTGATGTTGTCTTCGGTCAGCTTGGCCTTGCCGGTGACATGGCGCAGCGTCTGTGACAGGCGGTCGGTCAGGTTTTCGAACATGGTGATCCTTTCAGGCCCAGTAAAAGCCGAGGTTTGTCAGGCGCCCAGCGGGAATGCATACCCGCCAGGCACAGCAAGGCGGCGATTATAGCGAAGTGCGGCGGCGGCGCACACCTTGCTGGCGGCCTGGTAGATATTCGGTGGCTGTGCCGGCCTCTTCGCGGGTGAACCCGCTCCCACAGGGTCTGCACCACCTTTCGCGAATGCCGCCCGCGGTCTGCCAGTCTTCCTAGACCAGCGCGATCTATGCCAAACTCCGTCTCTTTAAGGCTCGCCAACCAGGACTTATGTTCTCCTCACCCAGCCTCATCCCCAACCTGATCGCCGCCGGCCTATATATAGCCGCGGCCATCTACCAGGGCTCTTATCTTGCCCAGAACCGCAAGGCCGACAAGCGCCTGCTTGCCCTGCTGGGTGCCTTCGCGGTGCTCGCCCAGGCCGGTGCGCTGTTCTTCCAGCTGATCACCCCGCTGGGCCTGAGCCTGGACTTCTTCAGTGCCGCCAGCCTGATCGCCGTCGCCGTCATCGCCCTGACCCTGCTGGCCTGCTTGCGCATACCCGTGGAAAACCTGCTGGTGCTGCTGTTCCCGCTGGGCGCGGTGACCGCGCTGCTGGCCCAGTTCGCGCCCCCCGGCACAGTGCCGCTGGTAAACGAAGAGCCGGGCATCCTCGCGCATATCCTGCTGTCGATCCTGGCCTACGGGCTGTTCACCATCGCGGTGTTCCAGGCACTGCTGTTGCTGCTGCAGGACCGCCAGCTGAAGAACAAGCACCCGTCCGGGCTGATTCGCAACTTCCCGCCGCTGCAAACCATGGAAAGCCTGTTGTTCGGCTTCCTCTGGGCCGGCTGGTGCCTGCTGTCGCTGTCGCTGATCTCCGGCTGGCTGTTCCTCGACAACCTGTTTGCCCAGCATCTGGTACACAAAACCCTGCTGGCCTGTGTCGCCTGGGTGGTGTTCAGCGTGCTGCTGTGGGGCCGCAGCCGCCTGGGCTGGCGTGGCCACAAGGCCATCCGCTGGACGCTGGCCGGTTTCTGCCTGCTGATGCTGGCCTATTTCGGCAGCAAGCTGGTTCGCGAATTCATCCTGCATATCTGACGGCCACCCATGGATACCCTGCCGTACGCACCGCTATTCGGCACCCTGGCATTGGCGCTGTTGTGGTCAGCGCTGTTCACCGCCGTGGATGCCGCCCGCCTGCAACTCAATGGCGCGTTGCGCGCCGGCGAGGACGGCCAGCCTGTATTGCCGGCCCAGGCCCTGGTGCTGTGCGCCAGCCTGGGCAAGTTGCTGGTGCTGGGCCTGGCATGCCTGGTCGGCCAGCGCCATAGTGGCGAGCACGGCTTCTGGCTGGCCGGCTTGGCCGCCACCCTGGTCCTGCTGGTGTTTGCCGAATACCTGCCGCGGCGCCTGGCCCGGCGCAATCCGCAGGCGTTCGCCAGCCTCGGCGCCAGCCTGCTGAAAGCCCCCCTCGCCCTGCTGCAACCGCTGGCCTGCTTGCTGGATGGCATCGCCAAGCTGATCCTGCGGCCGTTCCGCGTGCAACCCACGGCCGTGGCCCTGCACCCGCAGGAAGCCGACGAGTTCGACGAGGACGAGGAGCACGAAGCACCGCGCCACGGCTTGCTGGACGGCCTGCAGTCACTGAACAGGATGACCGTCAACGACATCCTGGTACCGCGCAACGAAGTGGACGGCATCAGCCTCGACGAGCCTGTCGAGCGCATCATCGAGCAACTGATCGTCAGCCGCCACACCCGTCTGCCGGTGTACCACAGCGACATCAACCAGGTTGAAGCGATCCTCAACACCAAGCTGATCAGCCACCTGCTGCCCAAGGCCGAACTCACCCTGGAAACGCTGCTTGGCGCCTGCTACGAGCCTTATTTCGTGCCTGAGAGCACACCCCTGCAAATGCAGCTGCTGAACTTCCACAAGCAGCAGCGCCGCCTGGGCGTGGTGGTGGACGAGTACGGCGAAGTACTGGGCATCGTAACCCTGGAAGACATCCTCGAAGAGATCGTTGGCGAGTTCGAGGATGAACAGAGCCTGGACAACCCCCACGTGCACCCGCAGCCCGATGGCACCTTCGTCATCGACGGCACCGCTTCGCTGCGCGAAATCAACCGCACCCTGGGCTGGCACCTGCCCTGCGACGGCGGGCCGAAAACCCTCAACGGGCTGGTCACCGAAGCGCTGGAAAGCATCCCGGAAAGCGCTGTTTGCCTGAAGATCGGCCGCTATCGCCTGGAAATCCTCGAAACAGAGGACAATTGTGCCAGCAAGGTACTGGTGTGGACCGTGACCCGATAGCTATACTCGGGTCACGCTTACCCAGCCCCGCCGTCCCGCCTGCTACCCGCACCCGGCGCTCCACGGCCAGTCCGCTCCACTGACACGCCCTGCGGTCCTGCTTCAACACCCCGAACAGTGCCCGCCCCGCCCCTATCCCCCTTGGGCTATCGTCAGTCGGGCGCACACAACAACAAAACGCTCCCGCGTCCACGCAGCGGTGCTTGCCTTATTGCCTCGCACGCCCATGGAGCCGGACCAGACTGTTAGGGACCTACTTAATGACAACCAGCAGCACCTATGCCGAAGCGCCTGCCGCGCCGGTCAACTCGCCCGCGCGGGTAGCCACCGCCAGCTTCATCGGCACCGCCATCGAGTTCTACGATTTCTACGTCTATGCCACCGCCGCTGCCCTGGTGATCGGCCCGGTGTTCTTCCCGTCCGGGTCGGGCACCGCGCAGATGCTGGCGGCCTTCCTCACCTTCGGCATCGCCTTTCTTGCCCGCCCGCTGGGCTCGGCGCTGTTCGGCCACTTTGGCGACCGTATCGGCCGCAAGTCGACCCTGGTCGCCTCGCTGCTGCTGATGGGCGTGTCCACCACCGCCATCGGCGTGCTGCCGGGCTACGACAGCATTGGCGTATGGGCGCCGATCATCCTCTGCCTGTTGCGCTTTGGCCAAGGCCTGGGCCTGGGTGGCGAATGGGGTGGCGCGGCTTTGCTGGCCACCGAGAACGCGCCGGAAGGCAAGCGCGCCTGGTTCGGCATGTTCCCGCAGCTGGGCCCGTCGATCGGCTTCCTGGCCGCCAACGGCCTGTTCCTGACCCTTGCCCTGGTGCTCAGCGACGAGCAGTTCCGCGAGTGGGGCTGGCGTATACCGTTCCTGCTCAGCGCCGCGCTGGTACTGGTGGGCCTGTATGTACGCCTGAAGCTGGAAGAAAGCCCGGTATTCGCCAAGGCCGTCGCCCGCCACGAGCGGGTGAAAATGCCGGTGGTCGACCTGTTTTCCAGATACTGGCTGCCTACCCTGCTGGGCGCAGCGGCGATGGTGGTGTGCTACGCGCTGTTCTACATCTCCACAGTGTTCTCGCTGAGCTACGGCGTGACCACGCTGGGCTATAGCCGCGAAACGTTCCTGGGCCTGCTGTGCTTCGCGGTGGTGTTCATGGCCCTGGCCACCCCCCTGTCGGCCTGGCTCAGCGACCGCTACGGGCGCAAACCGGTGCTGATCGTCGGCGGCCTGCTGGCGGTGGCATCAGGCTTTACCATGGAGCCGCTGCTGACTTCGGGGTCGACTGCAGGGGTGGCGTTGTTCCTGGCCATCGAGCTGTTCCTGATGGGCGTGACCTTTGCGCCGATGGGGGCCTTGCTGCCTGAACTGTTCCCGACCCACGTGCGTTACACCGGCGCTTCGGCGGCGTATAACCTGGGCGGCATCGTCGGCGCCTCGGCGGCACCGTTCTTTGCCCAGAAGCTGGTGAGCATGGGTGGGTTGAGCTGGGTAGGGGGTTATGTGTCGGCGGCGGCGGTGATCAGCCTGATTGCCGTGCTGTGCCTGAAAGAGACCCGCAATACGCAGCTGTAAAGTAATGGGGGCCGCGTTGCGGCCCTTCGCGGGCACGCCCGCTCCCACAGGGGTAGCGCCGAAACCTGTGGGAGCGGGCGTGCCCGCGAAGGGCTGCAACGCAGCCCCGATCGGATCAGAACTCGACCTTGACCGCCTGCGATGCACGGGTCGCCTTGGCCCGCGCCGCTTCGACCGACTCGTCACGTGCCAGGCACACGCCCATGCGGCGGGTACCGTTGATTTCCGGCTTGCCGAACAGGCGAATGGCGGTATCCGGCTCGCTCAGCGCCGCGCCCAGGTTGGCAAAGCTGGTCTGCTGCGACTGCCCCTCTGGCAAGATCACCGCCGAAGCCGATGGCCCGAACTGGCGCACCACCGGAATTGGCAGGCCGAGAATGGCGCGGGCATGCAGGGCAAACTGCGACAGGTCCTGGGAAATCAGGGTCACCAGGCCGGTGTCATGCGGGCGTGGCGAGACTTCGCTGAACCACACCTGGTCGCCCTTCACGAACAGCTCAACGCCAAACAGGCCGCGACCGCCCAGGGCATCGGTGACTGCCTTGGCCACGCGCTGCGATTCGGCCAGGGCCTTCGGGCTCATGGCCTGCGGCTGCCAGGATTCCTGGTAATCGCCTTTCTCCTGGCGGTGGCCGACCGGCTCAAGGAAGGTAGTGCCGCCAACGTGGCGCACGGTCAGCAGGGTAATTTCGTATTCGAAGTCGATAAAGCCCTCGACGATCACCCGGCCCTTGCCGGCGCGGCCGCCTTCCTGGGCGTAGTCCCATGCCTTCTGCAGGTCGGCATCGCTGCGCAGCAGGCTCTGGCCTTTGCCCGACGAGCTCATTACTGGCTTGACCACGCACGGGTAACCGACATCGGCCACGCCCTTGGCGAAGTCCTCAAAGGTGTCGGCAAAGTGGTACGGCGAGGTTGGCAGCTCCAGCTCTTCGGCGGCCAGGCGGCGGATGCCTTCACGGTTCATGGTCAGCTGGGTGGCGCGGGCGGTCGGCACCACGTTGAAACCTTCGTTTTCCAGCTCGACCAGGGTGGCGGTGGCGATGGCTTCGATTTCAGGGACGATATAGTGCGGCTTCTCGGCCTCGATCACGGCGCGCAGGGCTACGCCATCGAGCATGTTGACCACGTGGCTGCGGTGCGCCACCTGCATTGCCGGGGCATTGGCGTAACGGTCGACGGCGATCACTTCGACGCCCAGGCGCTGCAGCTCGATCACCACTTCCTTGCCCAGCTCGCCACAGCCGCAGAGCAGTACACGGGTCGCGGTGGGCGACAAGGGGGTTCCGATACGGGTCATTTCAGGTCCTCGAAGGCGTCCGGGGCCGCACCAGGCTTGGCGCCGCCCGCTGAAAAAGGACCGCTATTCTACACCATCAACCCGCTACGGCGGCCCGCCGGGCGCGAAATGCCATGGCCAGCCACACGGCGGTGACACCGGCGAATTTCGAAGCCATGGCGGTGCCGATCACGACCGGGGTCAGGGCACCGATCATGCCGAAGAAGATGAAGGTGTCTACCGGGATGCTAAGCGCCGAACTCAGCCACAGCCGGTCGCGCAGCGGTCGACGGGTGATGCTGAACACCAGCCAGTCGATCAGCTCGGAAATGAAGAACGCAGTGGCACTCGCCAGGGCGATAGCCGGTTCCGAGGTGACATAGGACAGCACCAGCGCCACCAGCATGGCGACCAGGGCGCCATGGCCGAAGCGGGTCTGCACCATGTCGCGCAGGATGAACACCAGGCCGCCCCAGGCGGACCAGATGATGTCCAGGTGTGGCGCGCTGGAGAAGGCGTAGTTGATCAGCACTACGCTGCTGATGTAGGCAATCAGATAGAACATGGCGGGTAGTCTGTGGGCAAGCGGCACAGATTACCGCTGGGCCGTTCGCGGGTAAACCCGCTTCGGGGGCTGTCGCTGTACCTGTGGGAGCGGGCGTGCCCGCGAACACCGGCAAAGCCGGTGCCATGGAGCGCAGTGGCTGCTTCGCGGGCACGCCCGCTCCCACAGGGTTCTGCATCAGCCTAGAGGATGAGGCCAGCCTCTAGTGCCCTTTCGTGGCAAAGCTTGAGCACCGCCCGGCGCTCGTCATTGTCCATCCGCCCCCAGCGGCCGATCTCGGCCACGGTTCGCTGGCAGCCGGTGCAGATATCCTGCTCGTCCAGCGCACAAATGCTCACGCACGGCGAGGCCACCGGACGCTCTACCACATCACTCATCGTCAACCACCAGCTCCTGGGCATATCGCTGGGCATTATGCACATAGTGCGCGGCGCTGGCTTCAAGCATGCGTTTCTGCTGCTCGGTCAGCTCGCGCACCACCTTGCCCGGCGAGCCCATTACCAGCGAACCGTCGGGGATCTCCTTGCCTTCTGCAATCAGCGCATTGGCGCCGATGATGCAGTGCTTGCCGATGCACGCGCCATTGAGGATGACCGCGTTGATACCAACCAGGCTGTAGTCGCCCACCGTGCAGCCATGCAGCATGGCGTTGTGGCCAACGGTCACGCCCTTGCCCAAGGTCAGCGGCGACCCCATGTCGGTGTGCATTACCGTGCCATCCTGCACGTTGCTGCCCTCGCCAATGTCGATCAGCTCGTTGTCCCCGCGCAGCACCGCGCCAAACCACACGCTGGCATTGGCCTGCAGGCGCACATTGCCGATCAGCGTGGCGTTGGGTGCGGCCCAACTGGTGGGGTGGCTCTCGACCCGCAGGTCACCCAGGCGGTATTTCATGCTTGCTCCTCAGGCTGCAATGCAGACGACGGGGTGGCCCCGCTCAGTTTTCGATGTAACGCTCCGGGGGCTGGTGCAGGCTGATGCCGGCATCGAACAACAGATTGACCAGTTCGACGATCATGATCGCCGACAACCCCCAGATCTTGTATTCGCCATACCGATAGCTAGGGACGTACCAGCTGCGCCCCTGGTAATCGATACGGTGGGTATGGTCGCGCGGGTCCTGGCGGAAGAACTCCAGCGGCACGGTGAATACTGCCGCGATCTCGGCATCATTGGCGCGGTATTCGACAAAATCGGGGATAAGCCCGACGAATGGCGTCACTTTCAGGCCATGCAGCGAAATCAACGGGCTGAGCGGGCCGATCACTTCCACCAGGCCTGGCGGCAGGCCGATTTCTTCTTCAGCTTCGCGCAGCGCGGTGAACACCAGGTCCGGGTCTTCCGGGTCGCGGCGGCCACCGGGAAAGGCCACTTCGCCGCCATGGGTGGACAGGCCCTTGGCGCGCAAGGTCAGGACCAGTTCGGGCGCTTCGCTGCGGGTAATGGGCAAAAGTACCGCCGCTTCGGGGAACCGTCGGTCGGTTTCCAGTGATGCGGGTTGGTGTTTGCTCATTCGGCGAAGTAGCTCGTCCAGCATTGCGCACGCTCGTATCCAAGGCCTGCCTTGCATGATGCACCAAAGGTGCGAAGCACCCAAGCCCTGTGCGCTTGCGGCAAACCGACTGTCGCGCCAAGATAAACCTGAGCAAAGGGAACCCTACATGAAATACTGCAGCGCCTGCGGCCAGCCGGTCACTCAGCAGATCCCCGAGGGCGACAGCCGCTTGCGGTATGTCTGCGGCTCTTGCCGGATCGTCCATTACCAGAACCCCAACATCGTCGCCGGCGTATTGCCGACCTGGGGCAGCCAGGTGCTGCTGTGCCGGCGCGCCATCGAGCCACGCCGCGGTTTCTGGACCTTGCCTGCCGGCTTCATGGAAAACGGCGAAACCCTCGACCAGGCCGCCCGTCGCGAAACCGTCGAGGAAGCCTGCGCCCGGGTTGGCAGCATGAGCCTGTACCAGCTATTCGACCTGCCGCACATCAACCAGGTGCATGTGTTCTTCCGCGCCGAGCTGGCAGACCTTGATTTCGCTGTCGGCGTCGAAAGCCTGGAGGTGCGGCTGTTCGAAGAACATGAGATACCGTGGGGCGAGCTGGCTTTCCGCACCGTCACTCGCACACTAGAATGCTACTATCACGACCGCATCGGGCAGCACTACCCCATAGGCCATGAGTACCTGCCGCCGATGAACGTCACTACCACCACCTAGAAGCTTTCAGGGATACCGTTACATGCGCTGGTTGTTTGCCCTTTTCTGCCTTTGCGTTACCTCGGTGTCCCAGGCGGCCTTCACCGAGACCATCATCCGCAAGCCCCAGCCGGCAGTGCAAACACCCTCGCCTTCGCAGCAGGCCATGCAGCCGCTGATCGACAAGGTGCTGGTCATCAAGTCCGAACGCCGCCTGCAGCTGATCAGCCGCGGCGAACCACTGAAAACCTACCGCATCTCGCTGGGCAAACAGCCAAAGGGCGCCAAGGAGCGCGAAGGCGACAAGAAAACCCCCGAGGGCCTGTACTGGCTGGACTGGCGCAAGCAGAGCGACCGTTTCAACCTGGCCATGCACATCAACTACCCGAACATCAACGATGCTGCCCGTGCCACCCGTGAAGGGGTGAGTGCCGGCAGCATGATCATGATCCATGGCACGCCGATCAACGACGAGTACCCGGAGTGGTACTTCCATACCCTGGACTGGACGGATGGCTGTATTGCCATGCGTAACCGCGACATGCAGGAAGTGTGGGACCTGGTGCGGGATGGGACGTTGATCGAGATTCGGCCTTGAGGGCGTAACAGAAAGCTATTGCAGGCCCGGCAGCGCGTAGGCGTTGAGGGCAATTAGCTCAGGCGTGGCAAGAGGGTGACCAAAGCAAACACCATCAGCGCCAACCCAGCCCCAAGGGTGAACGGCAACCAAAGTTTTATCGGGTTGGCAGGCACCGTCTGGCGCATTTCTGCATGGAAAGCTGCTACGTCGGCGTGCAACTGCGCCAACTCGGTAGCGGGGTCGAAGGGAGGGACAGGACGGCGCGTCGGCATGGATCATCCTCAATTGCAAATATCAGGGCACATGGACAGCTGCCCGTAGGGTCAAACTCTGAGTGGACCAGAGCAATAATTCAAGTCTACCGCGACGGACCAGGGTTGGACCTGGCCATGGCTAACGACCCAGAAAGGTAAACAACGCGACGAGTGCAGTGACCAGTCCTGCACTAACCGCGAATGGATAGAGCATCGACTCACGCCGCATTTTTTCCTCTTCGGTTTTCAGCTTGCGGGTCTCCGCCATAAATTTGCGTATTTCCACCGAGAGCCTTTCTAGCTCTATATATATTTGCGCTCATCTCTTTTCATGAGTTGTCCTGTTACGTGGCAGGCAGTACAGGCTTGCTTTGCATAGGCTAGCCACCTGGTCGGGTCGATGAAAATACACTCAACTGAAGTGAATTCATTCACCCGAGACCAAAAACAGAAGGTTCTGTAGGAAAAGGTCGGCAGCAGCAATATTGCTGCTGCCCAATAGGCAAACGCAGTACCTGTTACAACAAGCTTGTTGTTGGTAGACGGATCTACCAGCGCAGCTCCCGTCGCCCTGTTAAAGCCTGCGGCCCAAGCCACTGTGCGCCGCGCAGCAAAGGCGTCAACTCCGCCTCAGGCTGCAACTCAAACACTACCTGCGCCCGTCGTGCGAGCAAATCAGCATCCACTGCCACCTGATGCTGCCGCTGCTGTGCCAACTGCCCTCGCAAGCGCCAGCCGCCGCGGCAGTCCAACTCCAGCCAGCCATGCCCCAACCCCAGTGACCATGGTTCGCTCAGGGCAAGGTCGGTCACCGTGACGCGGCCTTCGCTGGCGTGGCATTGGCGCCCAGCCCCCTGAAGCCGCAATGTCCCCTGCCACTGACCCGCAAGACGGTAATCGCTCAGCGCTGTCGTCTGGGCGCCTACCGCTGATGCCTCAGCCCGCCAGCGCCAAGGCCAGCCTTCAGCGCGCAACTGCCAGGCCTGGCCCTGGAAGCCCAGCTGGGCGTTCGCCTGCAAACGCCAAGGTTGCACCGTCCAGTGCAAAGGCCCGACCGGGCCCAACTGTCGGGCCTGGCCTTGCCACAGGCTGCCACTGGCGTCACGCATTGGCAGGCCGAACGCACGCACCACCCAATTGGCCGGAAGCTCTACCAATACCGACACCACGAACACCAACACAACCCACGCCATGCCCTTGCGGCTCATGGCTGCATCACCAGGTTGAAGCGCAGGCCCTTGCCATCCTGCTCCAGCCCCCATTGCAATAGCTGTGCACCTTCTGCACGCAGGCTTTGCAACCAGCCTTGCAGCACTCGCTCGTCGGCCACCTGCCCATGCAACTGCCAGACCTTGCCCTGCGCATCGACCTCGGCCAGTTCAATCTGTCGCGCCTGGGCCGACTGGCGTAGCCGCTCCAGGTTCAACCCCGGGCCGCCTTGCAGGCTGGCGGCCTGTTCGGCCAGCCCGCGCCACTGGCTTAGCTCACGCCACTGAGCAATGCCTGTACGCAGGGCCAGGAAGCCCAGCAACAGGGCAATCAGTGCCCAAGCGAACATCAGGCGATGACGCTGTAGCCAATCGAGGTTCATGAGGCGGCCCCCAGGTCGAAGATCACTTGGGCAGCATGAACCTGCACAGTGGCGCCTGCTGCAGCCGCCATGTCCTGCCATGGCGGCGTACTGCCCTCCCCCTCCAGGCGCAAGTGCCACCGCTGGCCATCGAAGCGCACCGCTTGCAGGCGCCAGCCGGAATTGTTACGCAGCCAAGCCTGCAAGCGGGTTTGCAGGTCCTCCAGCTGACGCGTGCGCAGTTGCTGTTGCAGTTCGTTTTCGCGCAGGCGCTTGAGGGCCTGCGCGGCATGCCGGGGGCTGCTCTGTTCGCCGGTCACGGCGATGACCTGGCTGCGCCAGAGTTGCGCCTGGCGCCATTGCTGGGTCAACCATAGGCCACCCCAAACTGCAGCCAGTAGCAGGCAAGCGGCAAACAGACGCTGATGCTGGCGGGACAATACCGGCATCGAGCGCATTTTGCGGGTGCGCTCGAACAGGCCAGGCACTGAGTCGAGTGGTGCCAAGGTACTTGGCCAGTCGCCGCTAGACGGCAGCTTTTGCAGTGATGCCCAGGGTTGCTGCGGCACACTACCCAGCGCAACCGGCCAAGCCAACCAGTGCTCCTGGCCGTCCTCGGTTACCCCCTTGTACAAAGACAGGTCGGTAGCACGCTGCCAGTTCCAGGTGCTGCCTACCTCCGGCGTTGGCAGTAACTGCAACTCTGCCCAGCAACGCTCCACCTGCAAACCCCATGCAACACATTGCTCACGCCACGCGTCCAGCTGCTCACGGGCCACCACCAACAGGCGAAGGTGCCCGGGTTCACGGGCCAGGCAAGCGCAAGCCACTTCGCCAGTGGCCTGCAACAAGCGGTCTTCGAGCAGCAGCGGCCACTCCTCGCGCTTGAGCCCGGGCGGAGCCGGCACATGGAAATGGCTGCAGGCTTCGCCAGGCAGGATCAGCGCAACACGGGCCTGCAGGTTGCCCGGTGGCTCGCCCTGCCCTGCACTTTGCACAGAACCGCCCTCAACCAGCGCCCAGTGCCAGACCGGCCCCGGGCGCAGCAACAGCCACGATCGGGCCGGGGTGCGCCGCTTCCATTCAAGCTTCATGAGCGCCCCCACGGGAGGGCGAAGGTGCAGACATAGGGTGCTCCGTCACGCTGCAGTTCCAGACGCACGCCACGGCCGGGGTGCGCCGGTTGGTCGGAAGGCCAGGCCAGCCAGCGGCCGCCCTGGTAATACAGAACATTAATGGCACTGACCCGGTCGAGCCGCTCGCGCTGGACCCAGCGTGGAGCGGCGGCGGCGTACAGGTCGGCCGAGCTTTCCAGCAGCAGGCGCTGCTCGCGGGCCTCGAAGCGCAGGCGCTGGCGTTGCAGGCGCGAACCGCCTTCGGCTTCCGGCAGGCCGGTAATGGCGACCCAGAGCAGCTGGTTGCTTGCCGGCTGCCAGTCCAGCCAGCGGCTGGCCAGGGGCAGGCGCTGGTCGTACAGACGGCGCATTACCGGGCTGTCGAAACGACGCTCCAGGGCCAGGCAGAAGTCCAGCACCGAGGTTTCCTGTTGGGTGGTCTGCAGGCGTTCGCGGACCTTGAGCCAACCGTTGACCAGGGCGGCAAGCATGATGCCGAGCACAGCGGTCAGGGCCAGCGCAACCATCAGTTCGATCAGGGTCAGGCCGGCCTGGCGCTGTTTCGTGGGCAGGGCGCTGGGCTGATGGGTGTACACCTTCCCTGTGGGAGCGGGCGCGCCCGCGAACACCGGCGAAGCCGGTGCCATCCACCGAGTCGCCTGCTTCGCGGGCATGCCCGCTCCCACAGAGACCGCGCAAGCATCACGATCTCTGTAACTCATGACCGCTCCAGGGGCAGGCCGGCCTGGCGCTGTTTCGTGGGCAGGACGCTGGGCTGATGGGTGTACACCTTCCCTGTGGGAGCGGGCGCGCCCGCGAACACCGGCGAAGCCGGTGCCATCCACCGAGTCGCCTGCTTCGCGGGCATGCCCGCTCCCACAGAGACCGCGCAAGCATCACGATCTCTGTAACTCATGACCGCTCCAGGGGCAGGCCGGCCTGGCGCTGTTTCGTGGGCAGGACGCTGGGCTGATGGGTGTACACCTTCCCTGTGGGAGCGGGCGCGCCCGCGAACACCGGCGAAGCCGGTGCCATCCACCGAGTCGCCTGCTTCGCGGGCATGCCCGCTCCCACAGGGATCGCGCAGGCTGATGGGTATCTGGCACCTGCAGGGTATGCGCCGTGCTCACCACCCTTGTAAATCGTGGGCAGGACGCTGGGCTGATGGGTGTACGCCTTCCCTGTGGGAGCGGGTTCACCCGCGAACACCGGCAAAGCCGGTGCCATGCACTGCGGTGCCTGCTTCGCGGGTAAACCCGCTCCCACAGAAACCTCACAGGGCCTAAGGAGTGTCATGGGCGCTCCAGGAACACGGTGTACTGGCCCAGCGGCAGTCGCTGGTCGCGGTCGGCGAACAGCAGCAGTTCGCCGCGGCGCAGGTCCCGTACGCCGGTGCGGCGCAGCTGCAGTTGCCAGTGGCAGCGCTGGCCGCCCTGGCTCAGCTCCCCGCCAACCTGGTTTTCCGCCGGCCAATACTGCTCGACGGCAAAACGGGTTTGCAGTTCGCGCGCGCACAGCAGGCCAAGGCGGTGCTGTTGCAGGTTGTGCTGCACCGCCAAGCGCTGGCGCAGGACCTGGCTGGTGATAACCGCCAGAACAGCGGCAATCGCCAGTGCCACGGTCACTTCCAGCAAGGTGAAACCCCGCTGCCCCTGCTTCATGGCGCCACCTGCAAGCGGCCATCACGGTCCCACGCCCATTGCTGGCTGCCATCGCCCCAGCGCCAGCGCACATTGCCCGGCTGTGCCCAGCCATGCGGCGTGAACAACAGGCGCGGCTGCGGGCTGGCTGGCCAGTCCGGGTGCAAGCCCTTGGGCCAGTCGCCAAGCGCGACCGCTTCGGTTACCCAGCCATCGCCCTCGCGGCGCACAAACTCCGGGCGCTGGCCATTCCAGCGCAGCCCGCGCAATTGCCCGGCATGCCGGGCCAGTGCGGCCTGGCCACGGGTCTCTGCCGCCAGCCGCAGCAGGGCCTGGTCGACGCCGGCCTGGCCGTTGCCCAACCCGGCCACCGCCAGCCCGGTCATCAGCCCGGCAATGGCCAGCACCACCAGCAGCTCGATCAGGCTGAAGCCCCGCTGACAGCGCACCCGTTACAGCTCCCAGTTACCAAGGTCGGCATCCTGGCCTTCACCGCCCGGCTGCCCGTCGGCGCCCAGCGAGTACACATCTACCCGGCCATGTTCGCCGGGCATGCGGTACTGATACGGGGTGCCCCAGGGGTCTTCCGGCAGGCGGCGCACGTAGCCGTCGCTGCGCCAGGCCCGTGGCAGCGGTTCCTGTGCCGGCTTTTTCACCAGCGCGGCCAGGCCCTGCTCGCTGCTGGGGAAGCGCAGGTTGTCCAGGCGGTACATGTCCAGCGCCTGCTCCAGGGTGGCCAGGTCGGCCATCACCTTTTGCTTCATGGCCTTGTCCTGGTTGCCCAGCACGCTGGGCGCGACCACGGCGATCAGCAGCCCGATGATGAAGATCACCACCATGATTTCCATGAGGGTGAAGCCGCGCTGGCGGTTACGTCGATGCTGCATGGCAGTACTCCTTGTCGTCACAGTTGCAGGCCCTGGTTGAGTTGCATGATCGGCAGTAGCACCGCCAGCACGATGAACAGCACCACGGCGCCCATCACCAGGATCATCAGGGGTTCGAACAGCGCCATGGCGGTATCGACCTGGCGGGCGAAGCCGCGCTCCTGGTCGTCGGCCACGCGCTCGAGCATGTCGGCCAGTGTCCCGCTGGCCTCGCCGCTGCCGACCATGTTCACCAGCAGCGGCGGGAATTGCTGGCTGGCATCCAGCGCGCGGTGCAGGCTGGTGCCGCCCTGCACCTGCTGGCGCACCTGCTCCATGGCCAGGCGGATGCGCCGGTTGCCGACGGTTTCGGTGGCCACTTGCAGGGCTTCGAGCAGGGCCACGCCGCTGCCGCTGAGGATCGCCAGGCTGCGTGCCAGGCGTGCGCTTTCCAGCACCTGCAGCAAACTGCCGATGCGCGGCAGGCGTAGCAGCACCTGGTCACGGCGCAGGCACCAGTGCGGTTTGCGCAGTAACCAGCCACCGACCACACCAAGTAACAGCGCCAGCCCCAACAGCCAGGGGCCGGCGTGCACCAGCCCCTGGCTGAGACCGATCAGCAACGAAGTAATCAGCGGCAGGCTTTGCCCGGCGTGGGCAAATTGTTCGGTGAGCTTGGGCACGACGAAGGTCATCAGGCCGACCACCACGGCAAGTGACACCGCCATCAACACAGTGGGGTAGATCAGCGCGGTACGTGCCTTGTGCTGCTGTCGTTGCACCTGTTCCAGGTGGTCGGCAAGGCGGGTCAGCACCTGGGCCAGGCGCCCGGACCGCTCGCCGGCCTCGACCAGCGCGCAGTACAGGCCGGTAAACGGTGCTCCCTGACGCGCCAGGCTGCGCGCCAGGCCCAGGCCTTCGGCCAGCGAACCGCGCAAGGCCACCAGCACACCGTGCAAGGCGGGCTGGCGCAGTTGCCGTTCCAGGGTAGCCAGGGCGTCGACCAGCGGGATACCGGCACCGGTCAGGGTGGCCAGCTGGCGGGTCAGTTCGCACAACTGGGGGCGGCTCAGACGTTGGCACCGGGGTTGCCGGGTGCCGGCTTCGTGACGCTGCAAGCAGCGGGCGAACAGGCCCTGCTCACGCAACAACTGACGGGCATGACGTTCACTGTCGGCCTGCAAGCTGGCCTTGTGGGGCTTGCCGGCGAGGTCGACGGCCTGGTAGCGATAGGTCGGCATGGCTCAGCCCTGCACCACGCGCAGTACTTCGGCCAGGCTGGTCTCGCCACGAGCCAGGCAGTCGCTGGCCATCGCCACCAGGCTCTGCCGACGTGCGCCCAGGTAGTCCTGCATGGCCAGTTCACTGGCACCGTCATACAAAAGGCCGATCAGCCCGGCGTCCAGTTCGATAAATTCATACAGGCCCAGGCGCCCGACATAACCGCTGCCCTGGCACTGCTCGCAGCCCACCGCGTGGTAGCTGCTGCCCAGCGCCGCCAGTTCGGGCCACAGGTCGCGTTCCGCCTGCTGCAGCGGGTGCGCCACGGCACAACTGCACAAGCGCCGCACCAGGCGCTGGGCCAACACGCCGCGCAGGCACGAGGCGATCAGGAACGGTTCGATGCCCATATCGCGCAGGCGGGTCACCGCGCCCACCGCACTGTTGGTGTGCAGGGTGGACAACACCAGGTGGCCGGTGAGGCTGGCCTGTACGGCGATCTGAGCGGTCTCCTGATCGCGGATTTCGCCGAGCATGATCACGTCCGGGTCCTGGCGCAGGATGGCGCGCAGGCCGCTGGCGAAGGTCAGCCCGGCGCGCGGGTTGATGGCGGTCTGGCCGATGCCGGCGATAGCGTATTCCACCGGGTCCTCGACAGTGAGGATGTTGCGGCTGCCGTCGTTGAGGCTGTTGAGGCTGGCATACAAGGTCGTAGTCTTGCCCGAACCGGTCGGCCCCGTGGACAGCACGATGCCGTTGGGCCGCGCCAGGCAACTGCGCAGGCCGTGCAGCACCGCCGCCGGCATGCCCAGGTTACCCAGCGCCAGCAGGCTGGCCTGCTTGTCGAGCACGCGCATCACCACCCGTTCGCCGTGGATGCCGGGCAGGGTCGAGACCCGCACATCCACTTCGCGCCCCGCCGCGCGCAGGGTGATACGGCCATCCTGGGGCTGGCGCTTTTCGGCGATGTCCAGACGGGCCATGACCTTGATCCGCGACACCAGCATGGCAGACAGCGCACGCGGAGGGCGCAACACTTCGCGCAGGTGGCCATCGACCCGCAGGCGCACCACCAGGCTCTGCTCGAAGGTTTCGATATGGATGTCCGAAGCACGCAGGCGCAGAGCCTGGCCGAACAGGCCGTTGATCAGGCGGATCACCGGGGCTTCGTCGTCGCTTTCCAGCAGGTCCTCGATGCGCGGCATTTCGCTCATCAGGCTGTCCAGGTCGACCTGGTCGCCGATGCCTTCGATCAGCGCCTCGGTGGCAGCATCGCCGGCTTGGTACAGCTGGCCGAGGCGTTCGTCGAACAGCGCAGGCTCCAGGTATTCGACCAGGCTGGGCTGACCGTGCACACGCAGCAGTTCCTGCAACTGGGCGCTGTCGGCGTCGGGCCGCAGCCACAGCTGCCAGCCGTGCTCCGCCGGTGCCATGGCCACCCCGCTCTGGCGTGCCTGGCGATAAGGCAGCATCACCAGTTACCGCCTTCCAGCCGTGCACGGCTGGAGGGGAACACCTGCAGCAGTGGCGTAGCGCCTTGCGCCTCAGCCAGGTCAGGCAACTGCAGTGGCGTGGTTTGCTGCAAGGTGCGGTACTTGGCTTCGCTGAGCCCGGCCAGGCTCGGCCCGTCACGCAGGATGCGCGGGCGAATGAACACCATCAGGTTCTGCTTGGTATTCTTCGTGGCGTCGGAGCGGAACAGCCGGCCCAGGTAAGGGATATCGCCTAGCAGCGGTACGCGCTGGTCGCTGGTGCTCAGTTCGTCGCTGATCAAGCCGCCGAGGATCACCAGGCCGTTGTCCTCGACCATGACCTTGGTCTTGATCTCACGCTTGTTGGTGATCACGTCGCTGGCAGCCGTGGTGTCGGCAATCGACGACACTTCCTGGACGATGTCCAGGCGCACGCTGTTGTCGATGTTGATCTGCGGCTTGATGCGCAGCTTCACCCCGACTTCCTTGCGCTCGATGGTCTGGTACGGGTTGGCGTTGTTCTGCGTCACCGATCCGGTGACGAAGGGCACTTCCTGGCCAACCAGGATCGACGCCTCGGCGTTGTCCAGGGTCAGCAGGGTGGGTGTGGACAGCAGGTTGAAGCCGCTCTTGCCCTTCAGCGCGTTGACCAGCATGGCGAAGTTGAAGCCGCCGCCGAAATGGCCGATCCCCGCCATGGCGCCGGTGGTGCTGGACAACAGGTCGCTGAGGGCATCGTTGTCGCCACTGGCAGCGGCCCCGGCGATGCTGGCGATGTTCACCCCGTTGCTGCCGAAATTGACGATGCCGGCACCGAACTTCTCGTCGGCGAACAGCCACTGCACGCCCAGTTCCTGGGCGCTGCTGTCGGAGACCTCGGCGATGATCGCTTCGACCACAACCTGGGCACGGCGGATGTCCAGTTGCTCGACGATGGCGCGGTAGGCGGCCAGCTCGCTGTCGGGGCCGACCATGACCACGGCATTGGTGCCTTCTTCATATTCCAGGCGGATGCCCGAGCCTCCGGCAACAGCCACCACGGGCCGGTCCTTGCCCTCCCCTTCGCCCGCGCCTTCGGAGGGCGCCATGCCTTCCTGGCTGAGCCCGCGCAACACCTTGACCACTTCGCCGGCATTGGCATGGCGCAGGTAGATGACCTGGGTACTGCCACTGCCTGGCGCCTCCTGGGGGCGGTCGAGCTGACGCAGCAGGCTGTCGATACGTTCCAGGTTGCTGCGCCAGTCGGTAACCACCAACTGGTGCGCCGCCGGATAAGGTGTGATCACACCGACCCGTGGGTCGATCAGGGGCTTGAGAATGCCCAGCACCTGCTCGCTGGCGGCGTTGCGCACGTTGAATACCCGAGTAGCCACGCTGTCGCTGCCCTCCCCCTGCTGCCCTCCCGCTTCCACTGGCACAGGCTCCAGACGAGCGGCCTGGTCGGGAACGATCTTCACGCTGCCATTGGGCAGGTCGACCGTGGCATAGCCCTGGGCGCGCAGCTGGGCCAGGAAAATGTCGTAGATGGCGTCGGCGTCATGCAGGTCGACGGTGCGCACGGTGACCTTGCCCTTGACCCGGGGGTCGACGATGAAGGTGGTGCCGGTGATGCGCGACACGCTGTCGATGAACTCGCCCAGTTCGGTGTCGACGAAGTTCACCTCGTACATCGGCGTGCCGTTGTCGTCGAACACCGGCTCTTCAGCACAGGCCATGGACAGCGCCAGGCTCAGCGCGGCCGCTACGCAATATCTGACAGGCATCGTTCATCCTTGCCGCTTGAAGCCGGTCACGGCGGGGCGTGGCGGCCAGGGCAGGCGTTCACGCCGCCCCTGGTTGTTGAAAATCAGGCCATCGCTGTCGATGTCCTGCAGCACTATCCCTGGCGCCAGGCGCTGGCCGCGGGCCAGGGTGCGCACCTGCTCGCCAAAGCGCAGCACCACCACGCTGGAGGCCAGCGGCCGGGCCTTGAGGCCGCCGAGGTAATGCAGCGGCAGGCGGGTGATGGTGATGGCACCGTCGTCGACGGGCACCTGCCAGTGGCCGACCATCAAGCCCGGCAGCGGTTTGTCGGCAGCTGCAGGCGCAATGGCCGGTTGCGGCTGGCGGCCCAGTTGCAGCACGCACTGCGCGGCTAGCCAACCGGCCAGGGTCAGGCCAGCACCCGTGAGCAGGCGCGAGGCGAGCATCACGAGGCCAGCTGCCTTGGGTGCCAGCCCGGGTGCCCCTGCACGTAGCGCACTTCGGGCAGTTGCAGCGGCGCCAGTTGCCAGTCGCTCGGCTGGCGCGCGAGCCAGGCTTCAACCCGTTGCCACAGTGGCTCGCCGGCCTGGGTCTCGAATTGCAGGCCAAAGGTGCGGCACAGGCCCTGCACCGGCTCCAGGCCACTGATGCGCTTGCCTTGCGGGCTGTAGCTGACACGCCAGGCCTGGCCCTGCCAGCGCGGCAGGTCCTGGCTGTTGTCCAGCAGCAGTGGGTCGCCGAACAGTTGCTCCGCTGCGTTTTCCAGAACCTGCTCGACCTGCCGGGCCGGCGCTTCGACCACCGGTGCCGGATAGCCACCGGAAAGGCTGATCAAGTGTTCGCGGGTAATGGCCGCCCCGGCGGGCAGCGGGTAGTCGTAACGCAGGCCCGGCAGCAGCACCGGCATGCTGCTGTCCGCAGCCAAGGCCTGATGCAGCAGGCGGTCCCAGCTGCCGCCTCGGGTGTCTCGGCGCCACAGCGCCTGGGGCGCGCGGGCCAGCGGTTGATCGAGCCAGGCCGCGTGGCCGGCACGCTGCTGGCGCAGTTCTGCCTGCAATGCCCCGACACGCTGCTGCGCGGCGGGTGCCAGCTGTTGCTCGAAGGCCGGATAGAAACGCCCATCGAACTGCCACCGCCCGGCCACGCGCTGGCAGCGCAGGCGGAAGGCGCCGCTGCCCCGACAACCGGCGAACAGCACCGGTACGCGGCGGCCGCTGGCCTGGCTCACCTCGACCGGCGCCGGCCACAGGTCCTGGCCACGAGCGCACAGCAGCACGTCGATCTGCGGCACCCGCTCGGCCAGCCACAGGCCCGGCCCGGTACCGACATCGGCCATGGCCACCACCAGGTCGGCCTCGCGCCGGGCCTGTTCGAATACCGGCTGCAACGACTGATACCACTGTTTAAGCGAGGCTTTCTGGTCCTGGGCATAGGGGTCGGTCACGCCGACCACGGCAATACGTGCGCCGCCACGTTCGAAGAAGTGCAAGGCATCCAGGCCCAAAGCCTGACGTTGCGTGTCCGCCAGCCCGGCGCCCAGGGTAACGGCGGTAGCCTGGCGATAGAGCGCCGGGCTGCGCTGTGGCCACAGCACGCGCTCATCGCTGCTGACCCGCGCTTCGATGCCCAGCAGCTGGCTGCCTTGCAAGCCGCTTTCGCCCTGAGTCAGGTAGGCCAGGCCGCTGCCATTCCAGCCTTGGCCGTTTTCCAGGGTCAGGCTGTTGCCCGCCCCAGCCTCGCCGCGCAATTGCTCCAGCAACGCCGCCAGCACCGCATAGCCGCCCAGTTGGGCAGATGCAGCCTGGCTGGCATCGAGCAGTGGCGCCAGCCGTGGGTCGGCGGTACTGGCGCTGCTGCCGGTCATCCATGGGGCACGGCCCAGGTGGCTGACCGGCCCCAGGCGGGTGGCCGGCACCACGGCCTGGCCAGGCTGGCGGGCATCAAGGGTATCGGCCACGTACAGCAGGTCGAGGTGGGCGCTGCCGCCCTGCTGCCCAGGAAAGGCGGAGCAGGCGCCGAGCAACGGTGCCAAGGCACCGACACCCATCCAGCCAATCACTTCGCGCCTGTGCACACTGCTTGCCATCGAACCTGCCATCCTTATCCATGTTCACTCAGGGATCCGGATGTTGCGGCGTTGGCATTACAGTTTGATGGCAGAAATCCGACAGCCATTCCAAATTGTTCTGTAGGGCACACTTCTAAGAGCGAGTTGTTTTAAACCCTCCTTAACATTTCTGCCAAGGAATCATCATATTTGCGCACTAAAGTCGCGGTTTCCTCCAACTCAGCCAACATAAGGACACCCTGATGAGTCGAGATACCGGCGACAACCTGGACCGGAACCAAAGCGGCAACCTGCCGATGGCCAACGTCATGGACGCCTACCTGAGCCGCCGCAGCGTGATACGCGGCAGCCTGGGCGCCGCCATCGCCATGATTGCCGGTACCGGCCTGACAGGCTGCTTCGACGGTGGTGATTCCGATCACGATGATCCGGTCACCGAGCCTCCCGTGACTGAGCCGCCCGTGACTGAACCGGAAGTGCCGAAACTGGCACTGGGCTTCCAGTCCATCCCCGGCTCGCGCACCGACGCCTGCGTAGTTGCCGCCGGCTACAGCGCCTATGTGCTGGCCCCTTGGGGCACGCCGATCAACAGCAACGGCAACCCGTGGAAGTCCGACGGCAGCAACACCTCGACCGACCAGGCCAACGCCATGGGCATGCACCATGACGGCATGCACTTCTTCCCCATCAACGGCAGCTCCGAAGACGGCCTGCTGGCGATCAACTTCGAGTACATCGACACCGCCGCCCTGCACCCGGCCGGCCCGACCACCGATGTCAACGGCAAGCGCCCGGTCGAGGAAGTGCGCAAGGAAATCAACGCCCACGGCGCCGGCGTGGTGCGCCTGCAGAAAATCGGTGGCCGCTGGCAGGTGGTCGACAACGACCCGCTCAACCGCCGCTTCACTACCGCCTCGCGCATGGAAATCACCGGCCCGCTGCGGGGTACCGACCACGTCAAGACCAAGTACTCCACCGCCGGCACCCACTGCCGTGGCACCAACAACAACTGCGGCAACGGCTACACCCCGTGGGGCACCTACCTGACCTGTGAAGAGAACTGGCCAGGCATCTTCGTCAACAAGGGCACCCGCCCCGAAGACCAGCGCCGTATCGGCGTGGGCACCTCCAGCGGCCAGTACAAGTGGGAAACCGCAGCCGGTGACAGCAGCGAAGTGGCCGACGAGTTCGCCCGTTTCGACGTCACCGTCAAAGGCGCCAGCGCCACCGACGACTACCGCAACGAAGCCAGCACCTACGGCTACATCGTCGAAATCGACCCGTACAACAGCAACACCCTGGCCACCAAGCGCACCGCGCTGGGCCGTTTCCGCCACGAAGGCTGCGCCCCAGGCCTGCCCGTCGCCGGCAAGCCGCTGGTGTGGTACATGGGTGACGACTCGAATAACGAGTACCTGTACAAGTGGGTGTCCACCGCCGTGTGGGACGCCGCCGACGCCAACCCGGCCGACCGCCTGGCCACCGGTGCCAAGTACCTCGACCAGGGCAAGCTGTACGTGGCCCGCTTCAATGCCGACGGCACTGGTGTATGGCTACTGCTGGACGTGGCCACCGCCACCACTGGCGGCAGCACCCTGGGCGCATTGTATGGCGACCTGCCGGGCATCATCCTCAACACCCGTGGTGCTGCCGATGCCGTGGGCGCGACGCCGATGGACCGCCCGGAATGGACCACGGTCAACCCGCTCAACGGCGACGTCTACCTGACCCTGACCAACAACAGCGCGCGCACCCCGGAAAAGGTCGACGCAGCCAACCCGCGCGGCCCGAACCGTCACGGCCACATCATCCGCTGGCACGACAGCGACGACCAGTTGAGCTTCACCTGGGACATCTTCGTGTTCGGCGCCAATGCGGCCGGCACCGCCGAAATCAACCGCTCCGGCCTGACCGAACTGAACCAGTTCGCAAGCCCCGACGGCATGAGCTTCGATAGCCGTGGCGTGCTGTGGTTCGAGACTGACAACGGCGAGAGCAGCGTGACCGACTACACCAACGACCAGCTGCTGGCAGTGATCCCCACCAATCTGGTGGATGCCAGCGGCAAGCAGGTGCCGGTGAATGCCCAGAACCAGGTGGACCTGCGGCGCTTCTTCGTCGGGCCGAATGGCTGCGAGGTGACCGGGATTACCTTCACCCCCGACAACAAGACACTGTTCGTCAACATCCAGCACCCGGACAACTGGCCGTATACCGACAAAGCTACCGATGCCACTCCGGCAGGCACCACGGTAAGACCGCGGGCTGCGACGGTAGTGATCCAGCGGATTGATGGCGGGGAGATCGGGACCGTCTGACAGGGCGCCGGTCAGTCAGCCTTGTGCTGGCTGTACCGGCCTCTTCGCGGGTAAACCCGCTCCCACAGGAACCGCACTGTTCTTGAACCCTGTGCAGCACCTGTGGGAGCGGGTTTACCCGCGAAGAGGCCGATGAATATTACCGAACCATCGGCTCCCGACTCCGCACCCGCACCTGCTGAGCCGGCACCCGGGCATGCCATTGCACCACCCCCAGCGCTTCCACCTGGAACTCGCTGCGTATCACCCGCCCCTCCTCCGCGAACGACAACTGCAACAGGAAATACCCGCTGTTCAGTAGCAGCCCTTCGCTCAGCCGTTCGAAGGTTTCGTCATCCACCGCTCCCAGCGCCTGGCGCAGAGCGGCCGCATCCACATACCCCGACGCCGGCCGGCCGCTGATGATACGGCTGAGCAACGAGCGTGGGTAACGCCCTTCGTACAGCGCCTCCAGCAGCGGCAGGTGCTCCAGCCCCAGAGCATTTGCATTCAGCCGCCAGCCAGTGGTCTGCGGCAACGCACACAGCATCGGGTAGCGTGCCTGGCGGCTGGCATCCTGCTCCAGCAACAGGTTTAGTTCGCTGGTATCGAGCATCGGCTGGTTGGCCGCCAACCGTGGTGGCTGCTGGCGCAAGTACTGGGCACTTTCGGCACCTTGCAGGCGGGCATCGCTGTCGGCGTCGAGCCAGTCGGCCAAGGCATCGACCAGCCGCTCGGCAGCCATGTCGTCACCCAGCAGGTAACGCAACTGGCGCTCAGCACGCTCGCCGTCAGCGCCGAGCAGCGCATTGACGTTGAAACAGGTGTGCTGGTCGCGCACCCGCAACTGCGCCTGACCAGCGCCAAAATCGTAGCTCAGAGGCTGCCCGCGCAAGGCCTGCCAGAACAGCGGGCTAAGCCGCCAGCTGGGGTCACGCAGGGCCTGTTCGGCATAGGCCAGGCCTGCCTGCTCCATCGCTCGCGCCTGAACCCGCTGGTGCAACAGGCGCACATCATCGACCTGGCGCCGGCCGTCTTCCACCAGCCAGGCCATGCCCGCCGCCAGCATCGCCAGCACCACCATCACCATCAGCAGGGCCGCGCCCTGCTGTTGCCTGCCACCCATCCGTGCGTGCCTCCATCGCTGAACAAAACGCCAGTCAACACGTCCGGTGTTGCAGGTAGATGGCAGTGACCGTTCGTCATGTGCACGTCATCTACGCGAGGCAGGATTGCCTTTCCTTTTCATGACCTTACAGGAGTGGTCGCAATGGGTGGCATTGGAATCTGGCAACTGGTGATCGTACTGCTGATCGTATTCCTGCTGTTTGGTACCAAGCGCCTCAAGGGCCTGGGCAGCGATGTGGGCGAGGCAATCCAGGGTTTTCGCAAGTCGATGGGCGGTGACACGGACACCAACGCCCCAGGCCAGGCACAGGTGCAACAACAGGCCCCGCTGACCGGCCAGGCCACGCAACAGCCACAAGCGGACCGGCAGGCCTGATGTTCGAGGTAGGTTTCAGCGAGTTGCTGCTGGTCGGCATCGTCGCCTTGCTGGTGCTGGGCCCGGAGCGCTTGCCGGTGGCGGCACGCACCCTCGGGCGCGGCCTGGGTCAGGCACGCCGGGCCATGCACGCCCTGCGCACGCAGGTGGAGCGCGAGATCGAGTTGCCTAACCTCGACAGCGCGCCGTTGCAGCGCCTGGAACAGGAGATCCGCCAGGGCATCAGCCTGACTGCGGAGCCGGCCAATGATGCGGCCACGGTCGCGCTGCCCAAGGAAAACGCCTCATGAGTATTGCCATGGACCCGGCGGCGAGCATGCCGCTGACCGAACACCTGCGCGACCTGCGCAAGCGTCTGGTGCGCTGTCTGGCTGTGCTGGCGCTGGTGTTCGCCGGCCTGTTCCCCTTCGCCCAGACGCTGTACACGCTTGTTTCCGAACCGCTGCGGCGCTTTTTGCCGGAAGGCGCGAGCATGATCGCCACCAGCGTCACCTCGCCGTTTCTGACCCCGTTCAAGCTGACCGCGATGTGCGCGTTGTTCATCGCCATGCCGCTGTTGCTGCACCAGGCCTGGGGCTTTCTGGCGCCGGGGCTGTACCGCCGTGAACGGCGCATTGCCCTGCCGCTACTAGTCTCGAGCATTGTGCTGTTCTATGCCGGCATGGCCTTCGCGTTCTACCTGGTGTTCCCGATGATGTTCGGCTTCTTTGCCAGCGTGACACCAGAGGGTGTGGCGATGATGACTGATATCAGCCAGTACCTGGACTTTATCCTGGCGCTGTTTCTGGCATTCGGGCTGGCGTTCGAGATCCCGGTGGCAACGTTTATCGTGGTCTGGGTGGGGTTGGCCGATGTGGCTACGTTGCGGCGCAGCAGGCCCTACGTGATCGTCGGCTGCTTTGTGGTGGGGATGATCCTGACGCCGCCGGATGTGTTTTCGCAGACGATGCTGGCGGTGCCGATGTGGGTGCTGTTCGAGGTGGGGCTGCTGGCTTGTGGGATGTTGAAGCGGCCCGGGCAAACCAAAGAGATTGTGGTTGGGTGATCCGGCCTCTTCGCGGGCAAGCCCGCTCCCACAGGTACTGCACAATGCTTGAGAGCTGTGCAGTACCTGTGGGAGCGGGCTTGCCCGCGAATTGCCTTGATGCGGTCTAGAACTCGGCGAGCCGCCAGACTTCGTAGGCCGGCGTTTCATACGGGTGGCTCTGTTTGAGCGCAGCGACGACCTGGGCAATCAGGTCGTCAGCCACCACCAGCTCCACCTTCCACTCCTCCACCACCTCGACCTGGCCGGTGTGCCCGAGGTACGGCTGGCTGCCGTCCAGCGGGCGAAACTGGCCCTGGCCCAGCGTCTGCCAGGCGCAGTGGTCATAGCCGCCGATGCGCCCGCCACCTGCGGCGAACACAGCGGCCTTGACCACTTCGACATGGCTGGCGGGGACGAAGAAGGCGAGCTTGTACACGCCTTAGTTCACCCACACCCGTGCATTACGGAACATACGCATCAGCGCGGCGTCTTCCTGCCACTCGTCCGGGCGCCAGGAGTTCTGCACGGCGCGGAACATACGCTCCGGGTGCGGCATCATGATGGTCACGCGGCCATCGCGGCTGGTGAGGCCGGTGATACCACGCGGCGAACCGTTCGGGTTGGCCGGATAGGCTTCGGTGACCTTGCCGTGGTTGTCGACGTAGCGCAGGGCCACGCAGCCGGACATGTCCGCAGCCAGCAGTGCCTCTTCGCTGGCGAATTCGGCATGGCCTTCACCGTGAGCGATGGCGATCGGCATGCGCGAACCGGCCATGCCCTGCAGGAAGATCGAGTTGGACTTCTGCACCTCGACCATGGCCACGCGCGCCTCGAACTGCTCCGAACGGTTGCGCACGAAGTGCGGCCAGTGCTCGGTGCCCGGAATCAGCTCGTGCAGGTTGGACATCATCTGGCAACCGTTGCACACGCCCAGGGCGAAGCTGTCGGTACGCTCGAAGAAAGCCTGGAAGGCGTCGCGGGCGCGGCTGTTGAACAGCGCCGACTTGGCCCAGCCCTCACCGGCACCCAGCACGTCACCGTAGGAGAAACCACCGCAGGCGACCAGGCCCTTGAAGGCTTCGAAGTCGACACGGCCGGCGAGGATGTCGCTCATGTGCACGTCGATGGCGGCGAAGCCGGCGCGGTCGAAGGCGGCTGCCATCTCGACCTGGCCGTTGACGCCCTGCTCGCGCAGGATGGCCACTTGCGGGCGCACACCCTTCTTGATGTACGGCGCGGCGATGTCGTCGTTGACGTCGAAGCCCAGCTTTACCGACAGGCCCGGGTTGTCTTCCTCGAGCAGCAGGTCGAACTCCTGGTCAGCGCAGTCAGCGTTGTCACGCAGGCGCTGGATCTGGTAGCTGGTTTCGGCCCACTGGCGCTGCAGCATGCGGCGGTCGTCGTCGAACAGCACTTCGCCGTTCAGGCTGATGGACACTTCACCGTTGTTGACCGGCTTGCCGATCACCGCAACGCAGCCTTCACCCAGGCCAGCGGCGCTGAACTGTGCCAGCACGTCCGGGGTGGCATCCTGACGAACCTGGATGACCGCGCCCAGCTCTTCATTGAAGAGGATGGCCGGCACGTCACCCTTGCTGTCGGTCAGCGGATCGAGGTGCAGGTCGAGGCCGCAGTGGCCGGCAAAGGCCATTTCCAGCACAGTGGTGACCAGGCCGCCGTCGGAGCGGTCGTGGTAGGCCAGCAGGTGACCGTCGGCGTTCAGGCCCTGGATCACGGCGAAGAAAGCCTTCAGGTCTTCGGCGTCGTCGACGTCCGGTGCCTGGGCAGCGATCTTGCCGTAGGTCTGGGCCAGGATCGAGGCGCCCATGCGGTTCTTGCCACGGCCCAGGTCGATCAGGATCAGGTCGGTCTCGCCCTTGTCCATGCGCAGTTGCGGGGTCAGGGTCTTGCGGATGTCGGTGACCGGAGCGAAGCCGGTGATGATCAGCGACATTGGCGAGGTGACGCTCTTCTCGACGCCCTCGTCGCTCCACTTGGTCTTCATCGACATCGAGTCTTTGCCGACCGGAATGGTAATACCCAGCTCCGGGCACAGCTCCATGCCGACAGCCTTGACGGTGTCGTACAGGCGCGCGTCTTCACCCGGGTGGCCAGCGGCGGACATCCAGTTGGCCGACAGTTTGATGTCGGACAGCTTTTCGATGCGCGCAGCGGCCAGGTTGGTGATGGTCTCGCCGATTGCCATGCGGCCGGACGCCGGGGCATCCAGCAGGGCCAGCGGGGTACGCTCACCCATGGCCATGGCTTCACCGGTATAGACGTCGAAGCTGGTGGCGGTGACGGCGCAGTCGGCCACCGGTACCTGCCACGGGCCAACCATTTGGTCACGAGCTACCAGGCCGGTGATGGTGCGGTCGCCGATAGTGATCAGGAAGCTTTTGCTGGCCACTGCCGGGTGGCTGAGGACGCGCTGAACGGCGTTATCCAGGTCCAGCTTGCTCGGGTCGAAGTCATCGCCCAGCTCGGCTTCGCGGGTTACCGAACGGTGCATGCGCGGCGGCTTGCCCAGCAGCACGTCCAGTGGCATGTCCACCGGGGTGTTGCCGAAGTGGCTGTCGCTTACGGTCAGGTGCTGCTCTTCAGTCGCTTCACCGACCACGGCGAACGGGCAACGCTCACGTTCACAGATAGCCTTGAAACGCTCGAAGTCGACGGCGCTGACGGCCAGCACGTAACGCTCTTGCGATTCGTTACTCCAGATTTCGTGCGGGGCCATGCCCGGCTCGTCGTTGGGCACGTTGCGCAGCTCGAAGCGGCCGCCACGGCCACCGTCGTTGACCAGTTCAGGGAAGGCGTTGGAGATACCGCCCGCGCCAACGTCGTGGATGAAGGCGATCGGGTTGGCGTCGCCCAGCTGCCAGCAACGGTCGATGACCTCTTGGCAACGGCGCTCCATTTCCGGGTTTTCACGCTGTACCGAGGCGAAGTCGAGGTCTGCCGAGCTGGCACCGGTGGCCACCGACGAAGCGGCGCCGCCACCCAGGCCGATCAGCATGGCCGGGCCGCCGAGTACGATCAGCTTGGCGCCGACGGTGATTTCGCCCTTCTGCACGTGGTCTTCACGGATGTTGCCCATGCCGCCGGCCAGCATGATCGGCTTGTGGTAGCCGCGCACTTCTTCACCGTGCGGGGTGTTGATGGCCTGCTCGAAGGTACGGAAGTAACCGGTCAGGGCCGGGCGACCGAATTCGTTGTTGAACGCGGCGCCGCCCAGCGGGCCTTCGATCATGATGTCGAGGGCGTCGACGATGCGTTCAGGCTTGCCGTAGGCCTGCTCCCATGGCTGTTCGAAGCCCGGGATACGCAGGTTGGATACGGTGAAGCCGGTCAGGCCAGCCTTGGGCTTGGCGCCACGTCCGGTCGCGCCTTCGTCGCGGATTTCGCCGCCGGATCCGGTGGAGGCACCGGAGAACGGGGCAATGGCGGTCGGGTGGTTGTGCGTCTCGACCTTCATCAGGATGTGCACCGGCTCCTGCACCGCGCCGTACTGGCGGGTTTCAGGGTTCGGGAAGAAACGGCCGGCAACGTTGCCGACGATCACCGAGGCGTTGTCCTTGTACGCCGACAGCACACCTTCGTTGTGCATCTGGTAGGTGTTCTTGATCATGCCGAACAGGCTCTTTTCCTGAGCCTGGCCGTCGATGTCCCAACTGGCGTTGAAGATCTTGTGGCGGCAGTGCTCGGAGTTGGCCTGGGCGAACATCATCAGTTCGATGTCGTTCGGGTTGCGCTTGAGACCCTGGAAGGCGTTGACCAGGTAGTCGATCTCGTCTTCGGCCAGGGCCAGGCCCAGGTCGACGTTGGCCTTGGCCAGGGCGTCACGGCCACCGGCGAGGATGTCCACCGAAGTCATCGGCTTGGGCTGGGCATGGCTGAACAGGTCAGCGGCCTGCTCCAGCTGGCCGAGCACGCGCTGGGTCATGCGGTCGTGCAACTCGGCGGCGATCAGTTCGGCGTCGGCTTCGCTCAGGCTGCCGGCCACGTAGTAGGCGATACCGCGCTCCAGGCGCTGGATCGACTGCAGGCCGCAGTTGTGGGCGATGTCGCTGGCCTTGCTGGCCCAGGGCGAAATGGTGCCCAGGCGCGGCACGACCAGGAACAGGCGGCCGCTCGGCTCCTGTACCGGCACGCTCGGGCCGTACTTGAGCAGACGGCCCAGCACCTGCTGCTGGTCGGCGGTCAGCTCGCCGTCGACATCGGCGAAGTGGGCGAATTCGGCATACAAACCAGTAACAGCGGGGACTTTCTGGCTCAGTTGCTCGAGTAATTTACCGTGGCGAAAGGCAGAAAGGGCAGGAGCGCCGCGCAGGATCAACATCGTCGGGACAGCCTCAGGAAGGGGTGTGCTTAGAGGCCGTGCATTCTAGCCTAATTCGAAGGGTTTCGGCACCCGCTCTAAGCCACGGCTGCCGGGCGGCGGAACCGGACTTTCGGGTCAAAAAAATACACCTGCTTCGCTCGCCCTGTAGCGGCCTAGGCCGCCATTGCACATAAAGCGCTACCAGACAAGCTAACAGTTGTCGAGATATGGCTGGGCCAGTCCTTTGCGTATACTGCAACCTATGTTCGCCCACACTGCTTTGCGCCAGCGTTGCGCCAGATGGCTTTTCGCAACCGGACTCTTTCTGCTGCTCGGTGCCTGCGTTGAAAAACCCAGCACCCTCGAGCGCGTGAAGGAGGATGGCGTGCTGCGCGTGATCACCCGCAACAGCCCGGCCACCTACTTCCAGGACCGCAACGGCGAAACCGGCTTCGAGTACGAGCTGGTCCAGCATTTCGCCGAAGATCTCGGCGTGAAGCTGCAGATCGAGACCGCCGACAACCTCGACGAGTTGTACGATAGTCTCGGCAAGCCCTCCGGCCCGGTGCTGGCAGCGGCCGGCCTGGTCACCAGCGAACGGCGCAAGGCCCAGGTCAGGTACTCCCACCCGTACCTGGAAGTCACCCCACAGGTCATCTACCGCAACGGCCGCACGCGCCCCACTGATGCCAAGGGCCTGGTCGGCAAGAAGATCATGGTACTCAAGGGCAGCAGCCACGCCGACCAGCTGGCCGAGCTGAAAAAGCAGTACCCGGGCCTGGAATACGAAGAATCCGACGCCGTCGAGGTGGTCGACCTGTTGCGCATGGTCGACGAAGGGCAGATCGACCTGACCCTGGTCGATTCCAACGAGCTGGCAATGAACCAGGTGTACTTCCCCAATGTGCGGGTGGCCTTCGACCTGGGCGACACCCGCGACCAGCGCTGGGCGGTGGCGGCCGGTGAAGACAACAGCCTGCTCAACGAGGTCAACGAGTTCCTCGACAAGGCGCAGAAGAACGGCACCCTGCAACGCCTGAAGGACCGCTACTACGGCCATGTCGACGTACTGGGCTATGTGGGTGCCTACACCTTTGCCCAGCACCTGCAGCAGCGCCTGCCCAAGTACGAGAAACACTTCAAGAGCTACGCCAAGGTCGAGCAGGTGGATTGGCGCCTGCTGGCTGCCATCGGCTACCAGGAATCGATGTGGCAGCCCGAGGTTACCTCCAAGACCGGCGTGCGCGGCCTGATGATGTTGACCCAGCGCACCGCCCAGGCCATGGGCGTGTCCAACCGCCTGGACCCGAAGCAGAGCATCCAGGGCGGCGCCAAGTACTTCATGAAAATCAAGGAAGAGCTCGACGACAGCATCCAGGAGCCGGACCGCACCTGGTTCGCCCTGGCCGCCTACAACGTAGGCACTGGCCACCTGGAAGACGCCCGCACCCTGGCCAGGCGCGAGAAGCTCAACCCGAACAAGTGGCTAGACGTGAAGAAGATGCTGCCACGCCTGTCGCAGAAGCAGTGGTATCGCCAGACCCGGTACGGCTATGCCCGGGGCGGCGAGCCGGTGCATTTCGTGGCCAACATCCGTCGCTACTACGACATCCTCACCTGGGTGACCCAGCCGCAGCTCGAAGGCCAGGTGGCCGAAGGCAGCCTGCATGTGCCTGGGGTGAACAAGGACAAGCCGGCGGAGCAGTCGCCGCCTATGTAGGCCTGCACCGGCCCCTTCGCGGGCACGCCCGCTCCCACAGCTACACCACAGGCCCGAGGGGAGTGATATTCCTGTGGGAGCGGGCATGCCCGCGAAGAGGCCGGTACAGGTTAAGACTTGGCCCTGCGAGCCTTGAAGAAGTCACTGAGGATCTGCCCGCACTCCTCCGCCAGCACCCCGCCCTCCACCAGCACGCGGTGGTTCAGGAAGCCCTGCCCGAAGAACTGCCCCTGGCTCTGCACGATACCCGCCTTGGGCTCGAGCGCGCCGAACACTACCCGCATCACCCGCGAATGCACGATCAACCCCGCACACATGCTGCACGGCTCCAGGGTCACGTACAGGGTGCTGCCGGGTAGCCGGTAGTTACTGGCGGATTTCGCCGCCGCGCGGATGGCTACCATTTCGGCGTGTGCGCTAGGGTCACTGTCGATGATCGGCCGGTTGAAGCCCTGCCCGATCACCTGCCCATGCTGCACCAGCACCGCGCCCACCGGCACCTCGCCCATGGCCGCACCTTCGGCGGCCAGGGCCAGGGCCAGGCGCATGAATTCCTGATCGCGGCTGCGATCGATGATCTGCGGTCGCATCAGACCACCGCGATCGCGGCCATCAGGCCGGTTTCCATGTGGTCGATGACGTGGCAGTGGAACATCCAGGTGCCCGGGTTATCCGCCACCAGTGCCACCTGGGCGCGCTCGTTCCTGCCCAGCAGGTAGGTATCGGTGAACCAGGGCTCCTTGATGTCATGGCGGTTGGAGCCGATCACCTTGAAGCTCATGCCGTGCAGGTGAATCGGGTGCTGGTACTGGGTCATGTTCTTCAGCTCGAAGATGTAGCTCTTACCCTTCTTCAGCGTGGCGATCGGCCGCTCGGCGCAGGTCTTGTCGGTGATATCCCAAGCCTGGCCGTTGATCTGCCACATGCTCGACGGCCTGTCCTGATCCGTAGTGACCGAAACTTTCGCCGCCCACTCGAAATTGAAGTTGAGCTTTTCGGCATTCTCCAGGTCCGGCTCGGCGATCGGGTTGGGCGGCAAAGCCGGCGGCCAGTCGCTCGGCGCGTCGTTGCTGGCCACCGAACGCAGGGTGCCCAGGCGCACGAAACCGTCGCGCAGGGAGATCTCCTCCCCCGCCTCGGGAATACGGATAGCCAGGCAGATACGCATGCCTGGGCCGAGCCAGTAGTCATCGTCCAATGGGCGCGGGGTTACCGGGTTGCCGTCCAGAGCATAGATTCTGGCCTCGCAGTTGCCCTTGAGATTGATGCGGTAGGTCCAGGTGTTATCGAGGTTCAGCAGGCGCACCCGCACTACCTGGCCGGCTGGCAGCTCGGTGACCGAATCGGCCTGGCCATTGATGGTGATCAGGCGCCCGGCGGTGCCATTGCGCGCCGCCTCACGCGGAATGCTGAACGGCAGCCATGCCCCCTGCTCGTCGACGTGCCAGTTCTTCAGGCTCAGCGTGCGCTCATGCTGGAAGCCGGTCGGTTCGCGCTCCTCGACGATCAGCGGGCCGACCAGGCCACGGCCCAGCTCCTCGGAACTGCTGACATGCGGGTGGTACCAGTAGCTGCCCGCGTCTGGCACGCGGAACTTGTAGTCGAAGTACTCGCCCGGCTTGACCGGTAGCTGCGACACATAAGGCACGCCGTCCATTTCCAGCGGCAGGCGAATGCCGTGCCAGTGGATGGTGGTTTCGACCGGCAGGTGGTTGATGAAGCGCACCCGCAGCCAGGTACCCTGGCGCACGCGCAACTCGGTACCCGGTGCCGATGGGCCGAAGGCCCAGGCCTCGGTCTTGAAGCCCGGCACCAGCTCGACGTCCAGGGGCGCTGCGATCAGCTCGTAGTCATGGCCGGCGTTGTTGTCTTCGACCTTGCCCAGCCAGTAACGCGCCGCGCCACCGGCGCCCAGGCCAACCACAACCAGGCCAGTCAGGCCCTTGAGCATTTGTCGACGGGTGAAGGACATCGGTGCGGGTACCTCGTGTTCTGCGCAATCAAGCTGCCAGCAGTGGCTGGCGATGAAGGGCGAATACGATACACCTGCAAATGGGAAAGTTTAAGTGAAGTGTTATTACGGCACGTGCCGGATAAATGCGTAGATAACTACCGCACCCTGCGGACGCGGTTCGACCAGGCTCGAACGCTCAATCACAACGAGGTAGCGTTCATGGGGCTGCAAATACTGGTGCCTAAGGCCGAACAACAACTGCGCGACCTGGCGCGACCACTGGTCAGCGCTTGTCCGGATCTTCGGCAGATGGCCCGTGAAACCGCGATCACCGTTCTGAAGAAGCATGGCCATGCCGCGCTAGACCCGGACCACGTTCACCTCAATCGCTTCATGGCCGCGCAAAGCAGCCCGCGAACGTTCAGCGGATGGCAACATCACGACGCGCCGTTCCAGTCTTACACGCTGCCACAGTTGGTGATGCACCGTTTCGACGTCAATGATCAGGACAACAGCGACCTGCTCAGCTACCTCAGTGGCTTCTACACCGACGGCCCAGACGCCGAAGTGTATGACGAGCACAATGAAATCCCCATAGCGCCCAAGGACGTGCTGGATGATTTCTGGGATATCGACTTCAGCAGCGCTTATCACGAGCATCTGGATGCTTTCTGGCATCAGCACGCCGATGGCTATCGCACGCTGGCCAAGATCAACTTCCTTGCCAAGGTTGTCGAAACCTGCGCGGCCGACCCTACCAGTGACCTGTCCAGCTGCGCCCGCCAAGTGGCTCAGGCACTCACCGGTCACGGCATCGGTCAACCATCACTGAAGCAGTTGAACGAGGAACATCGACCCGATGCAGGTTTTCGCGTGTGCACCTTCGATATCGGCGGCCATGTGGCCAGTGACTTCCTGCGCATCGAACTGCCCGATGGCCGACAATTGCTCTACACACCGGGTGAAGTCGATGCCCTGCACCTCTTCGCAGACCGCAAGGCGCTTTACTGGTGGGTGCTGAACAATACCAACGAAGCGGACAACCGGGCACGCTTCGTGAGCCACTTTGCGCTGTCGTCCCGTTCCGAACGCGAGGACAGCACCGGGCTGAATCACATGATTGACCTGTTGTTCTTCAATTGGGGAGGTGACGATCATCACTGCCTCAACCAGCTGGACAAGACCTTGCCCGGGGATGCCTTCAGCCACCTGCGTGACGCCGCGCGCCAGCGCATGACCGATGACGCCAACTTCGCCTTGCGTTCCAATGATGACCTGCGCAAGCAGTTATGGATCGGTTATCTCAAGGCCTTCGGCAAGGTCTTCAGCCCACTCGCGGCGCTGGACTGGCCCGTAGCCCTGGCAGCAGTGGGCGCAGGGCTGGTGGATATCGGCCTGAACATCGACCAGGCCGTCAACGGCCATACCACCGGTGAACGTCACGCCGGCGTGATTGGCGCCATCTTCGCTGCGATAGACACACTGTTCAACGCTGCAATGCTGGCCAGTGCAGCGGGAAGCAGTGTCAAGAATGAGCTAGTCGAGGTTGCTGAAGCGCCCCCCGAAGAGAGCCCCCCGTTCGAGGTAGAGACGGCGCCTGCATCGCCCGAGCAGATCGAAACCTGGGTGCCAGGGCCATTCAGGCCTGCGCAACAGGCCGAGCTGCTGGCGCCTTTCGAATCCAACGTCGTGCTGCATGGCAACCCAGGCGACGGCCAATTGGCAGGCATCCATGTTCAAGATGGCAATTTCTATGCGCTGATCAGTGACACCCCTTATCAGGTACGTTTTATAAGTGAGTTGAAGTCTTGGGTGGTGATCGACCCTGAGAATCCTTACTCCTTCTATCGCAACGTGCCCATTAGCAGGGACGCAGCAGGTCACTGGCAACCGCAGGCGCGGCCACGCCTATCGGGTGGTGGTGGCCTGCCGCGCAAGCTGCTCGGACTGTGGGGCAGGAGCACGCATACGGCATCCGAGCCACTGCCGCCGACGCCCTATGAAGTACCTGACAGCTTACGCTCCACTCTCAGAGACTCGGCAATCGCTCCCGGCCAAGAGCGCTTGCTCAGTGGCATCATGGCCTTCCCGGAACCAGCACAAAATACCGCCTTTGCCGAATTCAGGAAGCTGCGTGACACCCTGGCCAAGGATGCGCAACAGTACCTGGCCTCCGCTGAATTGCCTGCAAGACCACAGATTCCCCGACTGCCCCGCGAGGCAAGCGCAAAGCAGATCATCCGCAGCGTCTATGAAAACAGCGATGGTCTGGTAATCGGTGAAAGCCATTCTCAAGTTGGCAGCAAGGCCTTTTTGATCGACAACATGACACTGCTGAAGAAAGCCAAGGTCAGGGTGCTGTACCTGGAGCATTTCATGACCGAATTCCAGCAGGCCGACCTCGACTTGTTCCATGTCAGCGGTGAGATGCCACCCGCGCTGAAGCGCTATGCGCAAGCGCTGGATAAAGGTTTTGGCATCGATGCCTCCAGCCGTTACACCTTCTTGAACCTCCTGCAAGCCGCACAAAAAGAAGGCATCCGCATCCAGTCGATCGATTGCATGGCCAGCTACCGACAAGCCTGGGAAAGAGCGCCTTCGCAGGTGATCCGCCAGCAGATGATGAACTTCTTTGCCCACGAGATCATCGAGGCCGACCAGGCAACACGCGGCCTGAGCAAATGGGTTGCCTTGATGGGCAACTCCCACTCCAATACTTTCGAAGGTGTTACCGGCCTCAGCGAGTTGCAAGGGGCAATCGGGCTGCGCGTCGAAGATATCGCCCTGAGCGAGATCGGGGGCGTGGAAGTGGACCCAGGGTATACCGGGGTCGCGCAAGGCGACCTGTCCGTATTCAACCTCAAGGGCGACCTGCGCCTGCAAGTACCGACCGCGATTCAGATCCCGTCCGGCGCGCCCTTGGAAAACCTGCTTCGCAACACGGGCACATTCACGTTCGATTCCATCGATGGCCAACTAAATCTGATAAATCGCGGCCGTAATGGGCTGCTGAAGTACACGCCAGTCCTTCAGGAAGGCGACAGGTTATACCTCGACAGGGCGGACTGGCCATGGATCAGCGGGCGTCGCTTGGCCAGCCTGCAGGAAATGCGCTCCACACTGGTACGCCAGGGCATGCGCTACATCATGCGATAACCTGGCAGAAACGACGAGGGCGCCTTGCGGCGCCCTCGTGGCTCAACTTATTCCCACTCGATAGTGGCTGGCGGCTTGCTCGACACGTCGTAGGTAACGCGCGAGATACCGTCGATTTCGTTGATGATACGGCCGCTGACGGTTTCCAGCAGTTCGTACGGCAGGTGCGCCCAGCGCGCGGTCATGAAATCCACGGTCTCGACGGCACGCAGGGCAACGACCCAGGCGTAGCGACGGCCGTCGCCAACGACGCCGACCGACTTGACCGGCTGGAATACCACGAATGCCTGGCTGGTCTTGTGGTACCAGTCGGCCTTGCGCAGTTCTTCGATGAAGATGTGGTCGGCACGACGCAGGATGTCGGCGTATTCCTTCTTCACTTCACCGAGGATGCGCACGCCCAGGCCCGGGCCCGGGAACGGGTGGCGGTAGACCATGTCGTACGGCAGGCCCAGCTCCAGGCCGATCTTGCGCACTTCGTCCTTGAACAGTTCACGCAGCGGCTCGACCAGCTTGAGGTTCATTTCCTCCGGCAGGCCACCGACGTTGTGGTGCGACTTGATCACGTGGGCCTTGCCGCTCTTGGCGCCAGCCGACTCGATCACGTCCGGGTAGATGGTACCCTGGGCGAGGAACTGGATGTTTTCCAGCTTGCTGGCTTCGGCATCGAACACGTCGATGAAAGTGCGGCCGATGATCTTGCGCTTCTTCTCCGGGTCGGCTTCGCCGGCCAGGTTGTCGAGGAACTGCTTTTCAGCGTCGGCGCGGATCACCTTGACGCCCATGTTCTCCTTGAACATGGCCATCACCTGGTCGCCTTCGTGCAGGCGCAGCAGGCCGTTGTCGACGAATACGCAGGTCAACTGGTCGCCGATGGCGCGGTGCAGCAGTGCGGCAACGACAGAGCTGTCGACGCCGCCGGACAGGCCCAGCAGGACGTTGGCCGAACCGACCTGCTCACGCACCTGGGCGATGGCGTCTTCGACGATGTTGGACGGAGTCCACAGGGCTTCACAGCCGCAGATGTCCTGCACGAAGCGGGACAGGATACGACCGCCCTGCTTGGTGTGGGTCACTTCCGGGTGGAACTGCACGCCGTAGTAGCCGCGTGCGTCGTCGAACATGCCGGCGATCGGGCAGCTCGGGGTGCTGGCCAGCACGTGGAAATTGCCCGGCATCTGGGTGACCTTGTCGCCGTGGCTCATCCACACGTCCAGGCCCAGCACGCCGTCGGCGTCGATGTGGTCTTCGATGCCGTCGAGCAGGCGGCTCTTGCCGACCACGTCCACGCGGGCATAACCGAATTCACGCAGGTCGGAACCTTCGACCTTGCCGCCCATCTGCTCGGCCATGGTCTGCATGCCGTAGCAGATGCCCAGCACCGGTACGTTCAGGTCGAACACGGCCTGCGGGGCGCGTGGGCTGTTGGCTTCGTGGACCGACTCGGGGCCGCCGGCGAGGATGATGCCGCGCGGGTTGAATTCGCGGATCGCTTCATCGTCCATGTCGAACGGATGCAGCTCGCAGTACACGCCGATTTCGCGCACGCGGCGGGCGATCAGCTGGGTGTACTGGGAACCGAAATCGAGGATCAGGATGCGGTGAGCGTGAATGTCGAGGGCCATGACTCAATCTCGTCAGTGGAAATCGGAAACGACGCGGGGCTGTCACGACAGCCCCGCATGCTTGTATTGCTTGAAGCCTCAGCCTACGCGGTAGTTAGGGGCTTCTTTGGTGATCTGCACGTCATGCACGTGGGACTCGGCCATGCCGGCACCGGTGATGCGCACGAATTCCGGCTTGGTGCGCATCTCTTCGATGGTTGCGCTGCCGGTGTAGCCCATGGACGAACGCAGGCCGCCCATCAGCTGGTGGATGATCGCGGCCAGGGCGCCCTTGTAGGGAACGCGGCCTTCGATGCCTTCCGGTACCAGCTTCTCGGCACCGGCCGAGGAGTCCTGGAAGTAGCGGTCGGACGAGCCTTGCGCCTGTGCCATGGCACCCAGCGAGCCCATGCCGCGGTAGGCCTTGTAGGAGCGACCCTGGAACAGTTCGACTTCACCCGGAGCTTCTTCGGTACCGGCGAACATCGAACCCATCATCACGCAGGAAGCACCGGCGACGATGGCCTTGGACAGGTCACCCGAGAAGCGGATGCCGCCGTCGGCGATCAGCGGCACGCCAGTGCCTTCCAGCGCAGCGGCCACGTTGGCGATGGCGCTGATTTGCGGCACGCCGACACCGGCAACGATACGGGTGGTGCAGATCGAACCTGGGCCGATACCGACCTTGACGGCGTCAGCGCCAGCTTCGGCCAGCGCCTTGGCGGCAGCGCCGGTGGCGATGTTGCCACCGATCACCTGCACTTGCGGGTAGTTCTCTTTCACCCAGCGAACGCGGTCGATCACGCCTTTGGAGTGACCGTGGGCTGTGTCGACCACCACCACGTCAACGCCAGCAGCCACCAGAGCGGCAACGCGCTCGCCGGTGTCCTTGCCGGTGCCGACTGCGGCGCCGACGCGCAGGCGACCCTGGTCGTCCTTGCTGGCCAGCGGGTAGGCCTTGGCCTTTTCGATGTCCTTGACGGTCATCATGCCCTTGAGGTTGAACTTGTCGTCGACGATCAGGACTTTTTCCAGGCGGTGCTTGTGCAGCAGCTCGCGGACTTCGTTCTTGTCGGCGCCTTCGCGGACGGTGACCAGACGCTCTTTGGGGGTCATCACGTCGCGGACCTTGGCGTCCAGGCGGCTTTCGAAGCGCACGTCACGGGAAGTGACGATGCCGACCAGGTCGCCGTTCGCCAGCACCGGTACGCCGGAGATGTTGTTCAGGCGGGTCAGGTCGAACAGGTCGCGCACGGTGGCGTCGGCGTCGATGGTGATCGGGTCCTTGACCACGCCAGCCTCGAACTTCTTGACCTTGCGCACTTCGCTGGCCTGCTGTTCGATGGTCATGTTCTTGTGGATGATGCCGATGCCGCCTTCCTGGGCCATGGCAATGGCCAGGCGCGCTTCGGTCACGGTATCCATGGCGGCGGAAACCAGCGGAATGTTCAGCTCGATGCCACGGGTCAAACGGGTCTTGAGACTGACTTCATTGGGCAGTACCTCGGAATAGCCAGGTACAAGGAGGATATCGTCGAAGGTCAGGGCTTCTTGGCTGATACGCAGCATCGCGGGGGCTCCCGGGCGGGAAAAATGGAAGCGCGCCATTATACTCATGCACGGCGCGCCGCTCAATGCAAAATAAGGGCCTTCGGTCAGCCTTGTGGCAGTTTTACCTGGACCACGGCCACCGGCTGGTCGAGCCAGTCGGCGAAGCTGTCGAGAAAGGCCTGGGTGAACCCGGCCTCGCCCCAGTTGTTGAAGATGAACCCCAGGTTGGAAAAGGCACATGGCTGCAGGTAAATGAAGCCATTGATGTCATCTTCGAAGCCGCACAGCGGGCAGGTGAAGTTGTCGCTCACCGCCGGCATCCATTCTTCCAGGCTTTCGAAAAGCGGCTCGCCCACCTCACGCCGGCACTCGGGGCAACCTGCCTCTTCGAGGAAACCTTCGGTAGGGGTATAGATGCAGCGCTTGAGCATCACCTCAAGGCCATTCACCTGCTCGCCAAAGGGCAGCTTCTGCGGATGCAGCGCCACTTTGCGGGCACCTTCAGCCAAGGCATGGGCCATGCGGTTACCGGTGCGGCCACAGGTGGTCAGCTGTTCCTCGACGATTTTCTCGCGCACCAGCCAGCGCAGGATGGCACGGGCACGGGCTTCGTGCACCGGGACGGTAGACAGCTTGGGAACGATGATGCTCTGGGTGTTCATGAACGGGACAAGCCTGAAAAACTGCGGTAATGGCGCAATTCTACCGCCTGCTCAGGCGCTCAGGTAGCGACCGATCAACGCCAGGCCGCTGGCCAGCACCAGCCAGGTGACCAGGCGCACGAAGGCTTCGCGGGACAGCCGGTGGGTAAGCCTGCGTCCGGCCCAGAGGCCGACAAACATGACCGGCAACAGGCAGGCGGCGAGCAGCAGCAGGCTTGGGTCGGCATAGACGCCAGCGATCAGGAACAGCGTCAGGCGCACCATGGTACTGCAACTGATCAGCGCGCTCTGGGTGGCACGCACTTGTTCTTTTGCTTCCAGCCGTGCGCTCAGGTACAGGGCATAAAGGAAGCCGCCACTGCCGAACAAGGCACCGAACAGCCCGCCTGCCGTACCCATTGGTACTGCCCAGAGACCGGACAGACTGGCCGGCCGCACTTTCACCGCCAGCCCGTACACGGCATATGCCGTGACGAACAGGCCCATCAGCAGCAGCAACAAGTCGGACTTCAGCTGTAGCAGGAATACCACGCCCAGCGTGCAGCCTATGGCCATGAACGGCAGCAGCCGCAGCAGCTCGCCGCGCACGACATCACGACGCGAGGGCAGCAGGTTGCCGAAGGCGGCGACGAAGTCCAGCAGCACCAGCAGCGGAATGATCCGCGACAGCGGCATGAAGTGGACAAGCACCGGGCCGGCCACCAGTGCGGTGCCGAAACCGGCGATACCGAAGACGATGTAGGCCACGCCGACACCCAGCAGGATGGGTAGCCAGTCAAGGCCGGAAAACGACAGTTGAGCAAGCATGGCAGCAGTTCCTTTGAAGACAGGCAAAGGTTAGCCAGCCATGAGCCATGCCGACTAATATGCCTTTTTCGCCACAACCATCTCGAAAAGGCATGACATGACGTCGATCCGCCAGTTGCGTTACTTCGTGGAAATCGCCGAATGCGGCAGCTTCAGCGGTGCCGCCGAGCGGCTGTACATCGCCCAGTCGGCGCTGAGCCGGCAGATCAAGGAGCTGGAACAGCAACTGGGCACGCCGCTGTTCGAACGCACCGCGCGCCTTCCGCACCTGACACTGGCGGGCCAGGCCTTTCTGGAACGGGCGCGGCGCTTGCTGGCCGACCTGGCGCAGGCGGAGCGGCTGACCCGCGATATTGGTGAGGGGTTGCAGGGCAGCCTGCGCCTGAACCACTCCAGTACCGTGCCGCTGACCGGCCCGCTGCAGGCTCGCCTGGGCTGCTACTTGCGCGACAACCCAAAGGTTTCACTGGAAATTGCCCAACAGTCGTCAGAGGCGCAACTGGAGGATATTGCTGACGGACGCCTGGATATCGGCCTGCTGCGTTTGCCGGTGCTACGCCAGCATGAGGGCGTGGTGCTGCATGAGCTGTTCAGCGAGCCACTGCTGCTGGCGGTTGCTGCTGGGCATCCATTGGCTAGTGCGGCACAGGTGAAGCTTGAGCAGTTGCGCGAGGAGCGCTTTATTTCCATTCCGCACCGGGATCGTGGCGGGCTGAGTTACCTGTCGGCCTCGTTGTGCATGGAGGCAGGCTTTTTTCCGCGGGCGGCGCAGGTGCTGTCGCGCAAGACCACGCAGTTGCAACTGATTCAGGCAGGGTTCGGGGTGGCGTTGTTGCCGGCGTGCATGGGTGAGATTGCGCCGGCTTCGGTCAGCTTCGTGGCGCTGGAGGGGGGCTGTGAGAGTACCGTGGCGCTGGCTTGCAGGCGGGATGCGGGGCAGATGGTCAGGCAATTCGTGGCAGCGATGCAGGGTTGATGGCACCGACGATGCGGATGTTCGTGGGTACAGCGTCAACTCGAAGCCAGCGCAGCCTCTGTGGGAGCGGGCGTGCCCGCGAAACAGGCAGCGCCGTGGATGGCACCGGCTTCGCCGGTGTTCGCGGGCTCGCCCGCTCCCACAGAGATCGCGACAGGGCCAGGACAGACAACCGGGGCCGATGTCCTTTATGATGCCCGCCATGATCAGAGACCCCTTCGAACGACTCGGCCTGGACCGCGAGGTCCTTACCGTCAGCCAACTCAACGGCCGCGCCCGGGTGCTGCTGGAAGACGTGTTCCGCAGCGTGTGGGTGGAAGGCGAGATTTCCAACCTCGCCCGCCCTGCGTCGGGCCATATGTATTTCACCCTCAAGGACAGCGGCTCCCAGGTGCGCTGCGCGCTGTTCCGGCAGAACGCCACGCGGGTGCGCCAGGCCCTGCGCGACGGCCTGGCAGTACGGGTACGGGGCAAGGTTTCGCTGTTCGAGGGGCGTGGCGATTACCAGCTGATTCTCGACACCGTCGAGCCGGCCGGCGATGGTGCCCTGCGCCTGGCTTTCGAAGCCCTGAAGGAAAAGCTCGGTGCCGAGGGGCTGTTCAGCGCCGAACGCAAGCAGCCGCTGCCGGCCCACCCGCAGCGCATCGGCATCATCACCTCGCCTACCGGCGCGGTGATCCGCGACATCATCAGTGTGTTCGGTCGCCGTGCCCCGCAGGTGGAACTGAACCTGATCCCCACCGCAGTGCAGGGCCGCGAAGCCATTGCCCAGATCGTACGCGCCATCCGCCTGGCCGACAGCCTCGGGTTCGATGCACTGATCCTGGCCCGTGGCGGCGGCTCGCTGGAAGACCTGTGGTGCTTCAACGAAGAAGCCGTGGCGCGGGCCGTGGCCGCCTGTGTCACGCCGATTGTCAGTGCCGTGGGCCATGAGACCGATGTCTCGATCAGCGACTTCGTCGCCGATGTGCGGGCGCCCACGCCCTCTGCCGCGGCAGAGCTGCTGGCCCCCGACAACAGTGGCCTGCAGCAACGCCTGGATGGCCTGCAGCGGCGCCTGCTGCTGCGCATGCAGAACCGCCTGACCCACGACCGCCTGCGCCTGGAGTCGCTGACCCGGCGCCTGCGCCACCCGGGCGAGCGCCTGCGCCAGCAGGCCCAGCGCCTGGACGACCTGGACATGCGCCTGCGCCGTGCCTTCATGCTCAACCTCAACCAACGCCATCAGCTGCTGGCACGCCTGGACACCCGCCTCGCCGCGCAGCACCCGGGGCGCACCCTGAAACTGCTGGGCCAACGCCTGGACAGCCTCGCCGAGCGCCTGCCACGGGCCATGCGCGAAGTGCTCAAGGACCGCCGCCAGCGCTTCCAGGCCCAGTTGCAAACGCTGCAGGTGGTCAGCCCGCTGGCCACCCTCGCCCGCGGCTACAGCATCCTGCTGGACGAACAGGGCCAGGCCATCCGCAGCGCCGAACAGACCCGCAATGGCCAACGCCTGACCGCCCGCCTGAACGAAGGCGAGCTGTTGGTGCGGGTCGAAGACAACCACCTGACCCCGGTCACCCTCTCACTTCTGGACTGACACATGCCCCGCCTGCTCGCGCCCCTGCTTGCCCTTTCGCTCCTGCTGCTGGCTGGCGGCGCCCAGGCCAGCTACATCACCCGCACGCTGAACAAGCCGGTACCTGGCGGCGTGGCGGTGGTCGACCTCGGCCCCGCCGCCAGTGCGCCCAGCGCCCGCTTCGACGGCAAACCGGTACTGGTGGTGAAGGAACAGGACAACTGGCTGGCCATCGTCGGCATTCCGCTGACCCAGAAGCCCGGCACCGCCGTGCTGAACCAGGGCGGCCGCACCCTGCCCTTCACGATCGGCAGCAAGAAGTACCCCGAGCAGCACATCACCCTGAAGAACACCCGCCAGGTCAACCCGAACCCTGCCGACCTCAAGCGCATCGACCGCGAGCTGGCCGAGCAGATAAAGGCTTACCGCAGCTTCAGCCCGACCCTGCCGAGCAACCTGATCCTCGACAAGCCGGTCAACGGCCCGCTGTCGAGCAAGTTCGGCGTGCGCCGCTTCTTCAATGGTGAAGAGCGCAACCCGCATGCCGGGCTGGACTTCGCGGTGCCGGCCGGTACACCGATCAAAACCCCGGCCAATGGCAAGGTGATGCTGGTGGGGGATTACTTCTTCAATGGCCGCACGGTGTTCGTCGACCATGGGCAAGGCTTTATCAGCATGTTCTGCCATATGTCGAAGATCGATGTGCAGGTCGGGCAGCAGCTGCGCCGGGGCGAGGTGGTCGGGCGTGTGGGCTCGACCGGGCGGGCTACCGGGCCGCACATGCACTGGAACGTCAGCCTGAACGATGCGCGGGTGGATCCGGCGATTTTCATTGGCGCGTTCCAGCCCTGAGACCGCGGTGCCTGCTTCGCGGGCATGCCCGCTCCCACAGGTATTGCGCTGCGTCTTGAGGCTGCATCGTACCTGTGGGAGCGGGCGCGCCCGCGAAGAGGCCAACACAGTCGACATCAGTTCAACCGTGTTGCGCCATCGAAAAATACCACGCAAAAATAAATAAGCACTCAGCTCAATCAAGCTATAAAATCTCGCCTAATAGCTTTTTTTAAGCATTTCTCTCAATTTTTCCCGAACGCTTGCCATCCCCCACCCCACTGGTTAGGGTTGAAGGCATGAAAACCTTCAGCACCCTCATCCTGCTCCGACAACATCGCAGCCTCTGCCTGGTCAGCGCCCGACTACCAGGCTGAATCGCGTCGCCTCGCCTTTCCATCTCGTTATCGCTCGGCAGGCCCGATCTCGGCCGCACACAAAAGGATTGCTTCCATGACCATGCTCAAAGACCCTTCGAAAAAGTACCGCGCTTTCCCGACCATCGACCTGCCTGACCGTACCTGGCCGTCGAAGACCATCACCGCCGCGCCAATCTGGTGCAGCTCCGACCTGCGTGATGGCAACCAGTCGCTGATCGAGCCAATGGATTCGGAGAAGAAGCTGCGTTTCTGGAAGACCCTGGTGCAGGTTGGCGTGAAAGAAATCGAAGCCTCGTTCCCGTCCGCTTCGCAGACCGATTTCGACTTCGTGCGCATGCTGATCGAAGACGGCCACATCCCGGACGATACCACCATCCAGGTGCTCACCCAGGCCCGTGAAGACCTCATCGCCCGCACCTTCGAGTCGCTGCGCGGGGCGAAGAAGGCCATCGTCCACCTGTACAATGCCACCAGCCCGTCGTTCCGCCGCATCGTCTTCAACCAGGACAAGCAAGGCGTGAAGGACATCGCGGTGAACGCGGCCAAACTGTTCGTCAAGTACGCCGCCCAGCAGCCGGAAACCCAGTGGACCTTCCAGTACTCGCCAGAAACCTTCAGTGCCACCGAGATGGAGTTCGCCAAGGAAGTCTGCGACGCGGTCATCGAGGTGTGGAACCCGACGCCTGAGCACAAGATCATTCTCAACCTGCCGGCTACCGTGGAAGTTTCCACGCCGAACATCTACGCCGACCAGATCGAGTGGTTCTGCCGCAACGTCAGCCGTCGCGACAGCGTGATCATCAGCCTGCACTGCCACAACGACCGTGGCACCGGCATCGCCGCTACCGAGCTGGGCCTGATGGCCGGTGCCGACCGCGCCGAAGGCTGCCTGTTCGGCAACGGCGAGCGTACCGGTAACGTCGACCTGGTGACCCTGGCATTGAACCTCTACACCCAGGGCATCGACCCGCTGCTGGACTTCTCCGACATCGACGGCGTGCGCAAGGTGGTCGAGGAGTGCAACCAGTTGCCGGTGCACCCACGTCATCCTTATGTGGGCGACCTGGTCCACACCGCGTTCTCCGGCTCGCACCAGGACGCCATCCGCAAGGGCTTCGCCAAGCAGCAGGAAGGCGAGCTGTGGGAAGTGCCTTACTTGCCGATCGACCCGGCCGACATCGGCCGCAGCTACGAGGCGGTGATCCGCGTCAACAGCCAGTCGGGCAAAGGCGGCATCACCTACCTGCTCGAGCAGGAATACGGTATCAGCCTGCCGCGCCGCATGCAGATCGAATTCAGCCAGGTGGTGCAGGGTGAAACCGACCGTCTGGGCCTGGAAATGACCGCCCAGCAGATCTACAGCCTGCTGCACAAGGAGTACCTCCAGGCCAACGCTCCGTACGCGCTGGTCAGCCACCGCCTGCAGGAAGAGAACGGCCACAGCGCCGTGGAAGTGGAAGTTGCCGGTGAAGGCGAAACCACCCTGTACTGGCGCGGCAAGGGCAACGGCGCACTGGAAGCGCTGGTGGCCGGCCTGCCGATTGCCGTGGAGATCATGGACTACAACGAGCATGCGATTGGCGCCGGTACCAATGCCAAGGCTGCGGCTTACATCGAACTGCGCGTGGCCGGTGGCCGCCCGGTACACGGCGTGGGCATCGATGAAAACATCACCACGGCCAGCTTCAAGGCACTGTTCAGCGCACTGAACCGCTCGCTGAGCCAGCAGGAAGCCAAGGCGGCCTGAGCCCTGGTGTGATTAATGAAGAAGCCCGCATCGTTTGATGCGGGCTTTTTTGTGTGCCTGTGCCGGCCTCTTCGCGGGCTTGCCCGCTCCCACAGGTACTGCACAACTCCCGAGAGCGGCGCAATCCTGTGGGAGCGGGCGAGCCCGCGAAAGGGCCCGCACAGGCAATGCAAAAACTGCAGGCAAAAAAAGGGGCGCCGACCAAGCGCCCCATAAGCCGTAAAGCACACAACAAATTCAGTTGGCGTCCAGCAGCGCCATCGCCTCCGCACTGCACGCTTCGATCCGCGCCCAGTCGCCATTCTTGATCCAGCTGCTGTCGAGCATCCAGGTGCCCCCCACGCACATCACATTAGGCAGCGCCATGTAATTGCGCACGTTGGCCGGGTTCACGCCGCCCGTAGGGCAGAAACGAATATCGCCGAACGGGCCGCCAAAAGCCTTGATCGCCGCCACGCCGCCGCTGATTTCCGCCGGGAACAGCTTGAAGCGACGGTACCCAAGGGCGTAGCCCATCATGATTTCAGACGGCGTGCTGATGCCTGGCAGCAGCGGGATTTCGCTGTCCACACCGGCTTCGAGAATGTCCTGGGTAATGCCTGGGGTAACGACGAATTGCGCACCCGCCGCTTCAACGGCCGCGAACATGTCGCGATCGAGTACGGTGCCAGCACCGACGCAAAGTTCCGGGCGCTGCTCGCGCAACACCTGGATGGCCTTCAGGCCGTGCTGCGAGCGCAAGGTCACTTCCAGGGTACGGATACCGCCGGCGGCCAGGGCGTCAGCCAGCGGCAGGATGTCTTCCTCACGGGCGATGGTGATCACCGGCAGGATGCGCGCCTCTTTGCAAATGGCGTCGATCCGTGCGGCTTTGTCGGCCATCGAGAGCTTGGGCTGTGGGCGTTCAAGGGTGGTCATGACTGTGGATCCTTGGCTCATGGGCACCAGTAGATGTCCAGGGGGGCGTGAAGAAAAGCGCGAATCGGCATTTCGGAAAAGTCGGTGCCAGCCAGCGCGGCGCGCAGGGTAGCGAGTTTGCCCTGCCCTTGTACGGACAGCGCGGTGAAAGCGGCACTGGCCAGCAGCGAGCGAGTCATCGACAGGCGCTGGTGCGGTACGCTCGGTGCCAGCAAGGGCAGGCAACGGCGTGGGTTGGCCAGGTCGAGGGCGGCGTCCAGGTTGGGGCTGGCGGGGAACAGCGAGGCGGTATGGCCATCGTCACCCATGCCCAGCACCAGCACATCGATCGGCGGCAGCTCGGCCAGCGCCTGGTCGGCTTTTACGGCAGCGGCGTCGAGGTTCTCCGCCTGCTGGTACAAGCCAACGAAACGGGCCTTGGCCGCGGCGCCCTTGAACAGGTGGCGGGCCAGCAGGCCGGCATTGCTGTCGGCGTGCTCCACCGGCACCCAACGCTCATCGGCCAGGCTGACGGTGACCTTGGCCCAGTCGAGGTCTTCGCTGGCCAGCTGTTCGAGGAACGGTACCGGGCTGCGACCGCCCGACAGCACCACGCAGGCCTGGCCCTTGCTGGCGATCGCCTCACGCAGGTGTGTAGCCACGTCATGCGCCTGGCGCACGGCCAGGGCCTTGGCGCTGGCCAGCTCGAGCACGTTCACCGAGCCGGGCAGTTTCAGTTCAGATATCCCCATACCACGCCCTCCCATCGCGTGTGATCAGTGCAATAGAGCTCATCGGCCCCCAGGAACCTGCCGCATATGGCTTGGGCGCATCACCCGCGTTACGCCAGCCGGCAATCAGCTGGTCGCACCATTTCCAGGCATATTCGATTTCGTCCTTGCGCACGAACAGGTTCTGGTTACCGCGCATCACTTCAAGCAACAGCCGCTCGTAGGCATCCGGAATCCTTGCGCTGCGCCAGGTGTCGGAAAAATTCAGCTGCAAGGGGCCGCTACGCAGTTGCATGCCTTTGTCCAGGCCCTGCTCCTTGGTCATCACCCGTAAAGAAATGCCTTCGTCCGGTTGCAGGCGGATGATCAGCTTGTTACCGATCTGCAAACGCTGTTCCGGGGCGAAGATGTAGTGCGGCGTTTCCTTGAAATGGATGACGATCTGCGACAGCTTCTGCGGCATGCGCTTGCCGGTACGCAGGTAGAACGGCACCCCCGACCAGCGCCAGTTGCGAATGTCGGCACGCAGTGCGACGAAGGTTTCGGTATCGCTCTGGGCGTTGGCGTTGTCTTCTTCGAGATAACCGGGCACCGGTTTGCCATCGCTGTAGCCGGCGATGTACTGGCCGCGCACCACGCGGGTGCTCAGCCCTTCACCGGTGATCGGTGCCAGCGCCTTGAGGACCTTGACCTTCTCGTCACGGATGGCATCCGCGGACAGTTCGCTGGGCGGATCCATGGCGATCAGGCACAGCAGCTGGAGCAGGTGGTTCTGGATCATGTCGCGCAGCTGGCCGGCCTTGTCGAAGTAGCCCCAGCGGCCTTCGATACCGACCTTCTCGGCGACGGTGATCTCCACATGGGAGATGGAATTCTGGTTCCACTGGGTTTCGAACAGGCTGTTGGCGAAACGCAGGGCGATCAGGTTTTGCACCGTTTCCTTGCCCAGGTAGTGGTCGATGCGGTAAACCCGGCTCTCGGGGAAGAACCGCGCCACAGCATCGTTGACCCGACGCGACGACTCCAGGTCGTGGCCAATGGGCTTTTCCAGCACCACTCGGGTGCGTGCGGCCAGCCCGGCCTTGTCGAGGTTTTCGCAGATGGCCCCGTACACCGCCGCAGCGGTGGCGAAGTAGGCGATCAGCGGCAGCTCGCCCGGCAACTGCTCGGCCAGGGCCTGGTAGCCCTCGGGCTGGAGGAAGTCCAGGTGCTGGTAGCTCAGCCTGGCAAGGAAACGGCCCAGTGCGGCTGGCTCGATATCGGCCTCGGGCACATGCCGACGCAGGTGCGCTTCGATGCTGTCCAGGTGGCCCTGCGCGCTACCGGCCTCACGGGCCAGCGCCAGCAGGCGGGTGTCCGGGTGCAACAGGTTGGCCCGGTCCAACTGGTAAAGCGCAGGAAACAGCTTGCGCAATGCCAGGTCGCCGAGGGCGCCAAACAGGGCAAAGGTGCAAGGTTCGACACTGATCGCAGCCATGATGTTGGTTCTTTCCTAAAGTTGGTCTAGGAATACCGCTTTCACATACGGTTTTCAAGGGATAATGTAGTAAAAACCACAACATTACACGTAGGTGTTACAGACAAGTGGTACGTCAACCGCGCCGACAGTACGATAGACGACCGTGCAAAAAGCCTGCTGCTCCCACAGCCGGCTGTCTTCCCGACCCAAGGACACACCCATGGACCGCGTGCGAAACCTCCTGGAACAGATCCAGGGCCGCCTCGACGAGCTGAACAAGGCCGAACGCAAAGTCGCCGAAGTCATCCTGCTCAACCCGCAACAAGCCACCCGTTTCAGCATCGCTGCGCTGGCCCAGGCGGCCAAGGTCAGCGAACCGACCGTCAACCGCTTCTGCCGCTCGTTCGGCGTCAGCGGTTACCCCGAGCTCAAGCTGCAACTGGCGCAGAGCCTGGCCAGCGGCGCCGCCTACGTCAGCCGCGCGGTGGAAGCCGACGATGACCCGGCAGCCTATACCCAGAAGATCTTTGCCAGCGCCATTGCATCGCTCGACGGCGCCTGCCAGCAGCTCGACCCGCAGCAGGTCAGCCGTGCCGTGGACATGATGATCCAGGCCCGGCAGATCCACTTCTTCGGCCTGGGCGCCTCGGCGCCGGTGGCGCTGGACGCCCAGCACAAGTTCTTCCGCTTCAACCTGGCAGTATCGGCCCACGCCGACGTGCTGATGCAGCGCATGCTGGCTTCGGTGGCGCACACCGGCGACCTGTTCGTGATCATCTCCTACACCGGTCGCACCCGCGAACTGGTCGAGGTGGCCCGCCTGGCCCGGGAAAACGGCGCCTCGGTGCTGGGCCTGACCGCCGCCGGTTCGCCGCTGGCCAATGCCTGCAGCCTGAGCCTGCACATTCCGCTGCCGGAAGACACCGACATCTACATGCCGATGACCTCGCGGATCATCCAGCTGACCGTGCTCGATGTACTGGCCACCGGCATGACCCTGCGCCGCGGCGTGGACTTTCAGCCGCACCTGCGCAAGATCAAGGAAAGCCTCAACGCCAGCCGCTACCCGATCGAGGACGACGAGCTCAACTGAGCCGGTGTGCCTGCAGGCGCAGGTGGGCACGCTGCCCCGGCGCCAGGCTCAGGCCCTCGCCACTGCCGCTGGCGGCCTCGACGCAGACGAAACGCTGGCATTCGCGGCCGCTCACGCCCATCAGCGGACGGTTGCCCGGGTGCCAGACCACGGTGTCGTCACTATCGCCGGTATCGATGCACAGCTCGCGCTGCCAGGCCGGGTCCTGCAGTTGCACCCGCGGCGTGCCGGGGTAGACCTTCTGGCAGCCGCCCTTTAGCTTCAGCGCGCCATCCTCTCGGCAGGCCTGGCGGTTCAGGCGGTCGTAGCCTTCGATATCCTCGAGCCCGGACAGCGCTATCTCGGAAACGTCACTAATACGCCAGTAGGCCAGCAGAGCATGGCTCAGCTGGCAGGGTTCGCTGTCCTGGTGCTCGGTGCTCAGGCTCAGTTCCATGCGGCTGCCCAACCGGGCATGCAGGTCGACCTGCCAGTCGCACAGGTCCAGTCGCCACTTCAGGGTTACGCCGTCTTCATCCTCGCGGCTATCCACCAGCTTCCAGTCCAGCAAGCGGGCCCAGCCATGGGCCGGCCACAGGTCTTCGCTGGGGTGGCGGCCATACCACGGCCAGCACACCGGCACACCACCACGGATCGCCCCGACCTGCGGCCACTGCTCGGCACACCACAGCCAGGGCCGTTCGCCGGCCGGCTGGAAATGCAAAAGCTGCGCGCCCTGGCGGCTGAACACCGCCTGGCAACGTGGGTGGTCGATGATCAACACATCGCGCTGCTGGTAACGCTCCCACTCGAATGTCGGCCGGGGCCGTTGCGAGGCAAAGAAGCGATGGAGCGGATGTTCAGGCATGGTTCAGAGCTCTTGTTGTTTGAGATAGCGCTGTCTCGGCCTATTCCCGACACCCACTGCAGGGCAGTGGGTGCCGAATATCGAGATAGGGTCGAAAATGATTGGCGTAAATTTACAACAATTGCCCTCAGAATGACGACTGAATCTTCAAACCCGCGACCAGCGCGTTGTCCACCTCATCCACCCCGCCGGGGCTCTTGATGTACTGCAGGTTGGGCCGCACGGTCAGCCAGTTGGTCACATGGAAGCCGTAGTAGAGCTCGGCGTTGTACTCGGTGCGTTGCAGCGGCACGAAGCCGGGGTTGTCGTAATCGCTGATGCCGCTCTGGGCGTTGAGCAGTTCGGCGCGTTTCTTCACGTCGTCATTCACATGAATGCGCGCCACGCCGAAGCCGATATCGTCCTTGGGCCGGGCGTCGAAAGCGCCTTTGTAGACCAGGCCAACCTGCTGGTAGTTGTCGACCACGTTGGTGGCCTTGTCGTGTACGGTGAAGTTGGCGAACAGGCTCAGCCCACGGTTGACGTCGCCGCCATGAGCGGTGACCTGCTGCTGCGCCACTACCCACCAGCCATGCTTGCTGGAATGCGACTTGAAGGCCTCGCCGGTCAGGGCCTGCGGGTTGCCGTTGACATCATCGAAGACATCGTCGGCCTTGGCCGTGCTGTAGTAGTAACCCAGGCGGTACTCGCCCGGCAGGCCGTTGACCTTGGGTGACCACACTGCTTCCACTGGCAGGATCGCGCCTTTGGTGCCGCTGCCACTGAGTTTGAAGCCGTTGCCGGTTTCCAGGTTGGAAGGGTTCTGCTCGAAGGCACCGACCTGGACGAAGAACTCCGGAGTGATGTTGTATTTCACCCGCAGCGCCCACTGGCTGACTGGCCAGTTGTACCAGATACCGCCGACCCAGTTGCCCACCTGCGAGCCGCAGAAGGCCAGGTTCTGGAAGTCGCAGGGGAAGCTGTTGAAGTCCTCGCCCTCGCCGAAGCGGCCGAATTTAACGTCCAGCGCACCGTCGAAGTACTTCTGCTTGACCCACATCTGGGTCAGGCGCCAGGTCTGGCCGCGGCCCCACACTTCCTGCACCGAGCTGAACTGCCCGGCGCGCGGGTCGCTGATGCGGTCGTTGGACAGGTTGCGGCCGCTGCGCTCGGTGATTGCCAGCTTGAACTCGGCATCGTGCCAGCCGAAGATTTTCTGCAAATCCAGGTGCGCGCCAAGGGCGAACTGGTCGCTGTAGCGCGCGGTCTTGTCGTCGTTGTAACCACCGTGCAGGTTGCCGGCAACCTCACCGACATAATCGAGGGTGAAGTCATAGCCCTTTTCCAGCAGCTCGGTGCGGGTACCGCCCCAGTCGCCGGTCATCCACTTCGATTCGCTGGAAAAGGCCTCGGCAGCCTGCGCGCTGCTGCCGGCGGCCATCGCCAGCGGAGCGAGCAAGGCCAGCGAGCCCAATGTCCTGATGCGTTTGCGCTGTTCCATCCCTTTGCGTCCTCTTTTTTCTTATTGATGGTGTAGACGAGTTATCGGCCTTTGAATTGCGCCACGTTGTCCTTCATGGTTGCGGCAGTGGTGGCCAGGTGCAGGCGCTCGCCGCTGGCGGCGTCGAATAGCAGTACCCGGGCCGGGTCGAATTGCAGGGGCAGGCTGTCGCCGACCCGGCACGCCACATCCGGCGCCAGGCGGCAGCAGACCTTGGTCTGGTTGAGGGTGACGAATATCAGCAGGTCCGGCCCGGTTGGCTCGGTCACCTGCACCTCGGCGCGGATGCCCGGCAAGCCGTTGCCCTCCCCGGTGCCCAGCGCGATCTGCTCGGGGCGGATGCCCAGAATGATCTCGCGCCCCTCGAGTTCGTCGGCAGCCAGCCCCAGGGGCAGTTCGCAGCGCGCCTGGCCGCTGTCGAGCAGCGCCAGCAGGCGGCCATCCTGTTTGGTCAGGCGTACCGGGATGAAGTTCATCGGCGGCGAACCGATGAAGCTGGCGACAAACTGGTTGGCCGGGTCGTTGTAGATCTGTTGCGGGGTGCCGAACTGCTGGATGATGCCGTCCTTCATCACCGCCACCTTGTCGCCCAGGGTCATGGCCTCGATCTGGTCGTGGGTGACGTACACGGTGGTGGTCTTCAGGCGCTGGTGCATCAGTTTCATTTCGGTACGCATCTCGACGCGCAACTTGGCATCGAGGTTGGACAGCGGTTCATCGAACAGGTAGATCTTCGGCCGCCGTGCCAGCGCCCGGCCCATGGCCACACGCTGCTGCTGGCCACCGGACAGCTGCGCCGGCTTGCGCGTCAGCAGGTGCTCGATCTGCAACAGCTTGGCCACCCGCGCCACCTCCTCGTCGATGGCGGCCTGGGGCAGCTTGCGGATCTTCAGGCCGAACTCGATGTTCTCGCGCACGCTCATGGTCGGGTACAGCGCGTAGGACTGGAACACCATGGCGATGTCACGATCCTTGGGGCTCATGCCACTGACATCCTGCTGGTCGATGAGGATCGCCCCGCCGGTGATCTGCTCCAGGCCGGCAATGCAGTTCATCAAGGTCGACTTGCCGCAGCCCGACGGGCCGACCAGGATCAGGAACTCGCCATCCTGGATCGACAGCTGGATGTCCTTGAGGGTGTCCGGCAAGCCGCTGCCGTAGGTCTTGTTCACATTGCGAAGTTCGAGCGTTGCCATGACTTACCCCTTTACCGCGCCAGCCGTCAGCCCGCGGACGAAATATTTGCCTGCCACCACGTAGACCAGCAGGGTTGGCAGGCCGGCGATCATCGCCGCTGCCATGTCGACGTTGTATTCCTTGGCACCGGTGCTGGTATTGACCAGGTTGTTCAGGGCCACGGTAATCGGTTGCGAGTCGCCGCTGGAGAACACCACGCCGAACAGGAAGTCGTTCCAGATCTGGGTGAACTGCCAGATCAGGCAGACCATGATGATCGGCGTGGACATCGGCAGGATGATGCGGCGGAAGATGGTGAAGAACCCGGCACCGTCCAGGCGCGCAGCCTTGACCAGCGCATCGGGAATGCTCACGTAGAAGTTGCGGAAGAACAGCGTGGTGAAGGCCAGGCCGTAGACCACGTGCACCAGTACCAGGCCGGTGGTGGTGCTGGCCAGGCCGAGCTTGCCGAGGGTGAACGAGGCCGGCAGCAGCACGGTCTGGAACGGCAGGAAGCAGCCGAACAGCAGCAGGCCGAAGAACAACTGCGAGCCACGGAAGCGCCACATCGACAGCACATAGCCGTTCAGCGCGCCGATGGCGGTGGAGATCAGCACCGCTGGCACGGTAATCATGATCGAGTTCCAGAAGTAACCGCTGACCGTGCTCCAGGCCTTTACCCAGCCGATGCCGGTAATGACCGCCGGCCAGCTCAGCAGGTTGCCGGTGCTGATGTCTTCAGGGGTCTTGAAGCTGGTCAGCAGCATCACCACCAGCGGCACCAGGTACAGCACCACCGCCAGCAACAGCACCGCATGGATGGCAATGCGGCTCGGGCTCGGCAGCGCTTTTTCAAGGGGGCTATGCATGGCGTTTGCTCCGAAGCTCCGAGTACAGGTAAGGCACGAGGATCGCCAGGATCGCCCCGAGCATCAGGATGGCGCTGGCCGAGCCCATGCCCATCTGGCCGCGGCTGAAGGTGAACGAATACATGAACATTGCCGGCAGGTCGGACGAGTAGCCTGGGCCGCCGGCTGTCATGGCCGCCACCAGGTCGAAGCTCTTGATGGCAATGTGCGAGAGAATCATCAGCGAGCTGAAGAACACCGGGCGCAGGCTGGGCAGCACCACACGCCAGTAGATGCGCGGCAGGCTGGCGCCGTCGATCTGCGCGGCACGGATGATCGACGGGTCGACACCGCGCAGGCCGGCGAGGAACATCGCCATGATGAAACCCGAGGCCTGCCACACGGCAGCGATCACCAGGCAATACACCACCCGGTCGGGATCGATCAGCCAGTCCAGGCGAAAGCCCTCCCAGCCCCAGTCTCGCAGCAGCTTGTCCAGGCCCATGCCCGGGTTGAGCAGCCACTTCCAGGCAGTGCCGGTGACGATCATCGACAGCGCCATGGGGTACAGGTAGATGGTGCGGATGAAGCCTTCGCGGCGGATCCGCTGGTCCAGCAGGACCGCCAGCAACACGCCAATGACCAGGCTGATGGCGATGAACAGGCCGCCGAACAGCAGCAGGTTCTTGCTCGCAACCCACCAGCGGTCGTTGTCGAACAGCCGGGCGTACTGGGCCAGGCCGGCCCACTTGTAGGTCGGCAGGAAGGTCGACGTGGTGAAGGACAGGACAAAGGTCCAGAGGATGTAGCCGTAGAAGCCCACCAGGACGATGAACATGCTTGGGGCCAGCACCAGCTTGGGCAGCCAGCGCTGTAGCGCGTCCAGGGGTGAGGCCCGCAATTGGGCGGTTGTTGTGGTCATGTTGTGGATCTCGAGGTAAAGGCGATGCTTTGCACCGCTTCGCGGGCACGCCCGCTCCCACAGGGGCCTGCTCACCACAGGTCCTGGGCAAGACGCCGAACCTGTGGGAGCGGGCTTGCCCGCGAATGGCTTTACTGGGCTGCCTTGACCGCCGCCGCCAGCTTCTTCGCCGCATCGGCCGGGTCGGCCTTGGGGTCGTTGATGTAGTTGGTCACCACATCGAAGAACGCGCCCTGCACGGCCAGCGTGGTGGCCATGTTGTGCGCCATGCTTGGCTGCAGGCCGCCATTTTTGGCATCAGCCAGGAAGTCCTTGGCGGAGGTCTGCGCACAGGCGTCAAAGCCATGCTTGCCCATGTCGGCCAGCATGTCGTTGCGCACCGGGATCGAGCCCTTGTTGCTGCTGAAGACCTTCTGGAAGTCCTCGCCCAGCACCTTGCGGGCAATATCCTGCTGGCCGGCAGAGGTGCCGGCGTCGTTCTGCTTGAACACCACCAGTGAGTCGATGTTGTACAGGAAGGCCTTGTCGGTGCCGGGGAATGGCACGCACTGGTAGTCCTTGCCGGCGGTTTTCTTCGCCAGGGTCCATTCGCTCTTGGCCCAGTCGCCCATGATCTGCATGCCGGCCTTGCCGTTGATGACCTTGGCCGCTTCCAGGTTCCAGTCCTGGCCTTTGCCATCCGGGTCCATGTAGGTGGCAACCTTTTTCAGTTCGGTCAGCGCCTTGACCATCTGCGGGCCGGTCAGGGCCGTGCTGTCGAGGTCGACCAGCGCCTTCTTGTAGCCATCGGCCCCCATCACCGCCAGCACCACGCTTTCGAACACGGTGCTGTCCTGCCACGGCTGGCCGCCATGGGCGAGCGGAATGAAACCGGCGGCCTTGAGCTTGTCGGCAGCGGCGTAAAATTCGTCGAGGGTGGCTGGCGCCTTGTCGATGCCGGCCTTCCTGAAGACGTCGGGGTTGATCCACAGCCAGTTGATGCGGTGGATATTCACCGGCACGGCGACATAGTCACCGTCGTACTTCACGGTGTCTGCCACTTTCTTGTCGAGCAGGGAGTCCCACTTTTCTTCCTTGGCCACATTCTTGAGCACCTCGGTGTCGAGCAGTCCGGTGGCCGCCCAGTCCTGGATGTCCGGGCCCTTGATCTGTGCAACACCCGGCGGGTTACCGGCCACGGCGCGGCTCTTGAGCACGGTCATGGCGGTGGCACCGCCACCACCGGCGACAGCGCCGTCCTTCCAGGTGAAACCATCCTTTTCGACCTGGGCCTTGAGCACATCGACCGCCGCTTTTTCACCACCGGAGGTCCACCAGTGCACCACCTCGACACTGCCTTTGGCATCGGCAGCCAAGGCACTCAGCGGGAACAAGGAGGCCAGTGAGATTGCGGCAGCGAGACGGAGCGTGGAATTCATCGAAGCACCTTTCTTGTTGTTATGCCGTGCAAGTCGATCGCTTGCGTTGCATGAAGTCTAAACAGCGTGCTCGCCTCGACAGGTAACGAAGCGATGCGTGAATGTCATCGTTTGGTTACATTGCCGGCCAGGCTGCTGGCCAGGCTGGGTGCCAGTGGCAAGCCCGGCAGCAGCAGCGCCTGGTAGGCATGGTAAAGGTCTGGCTTGCCTGGCCAGATGGTCGCGGCCGGCTGGTTGTGCGCATCGAGTTCGTGGTGCCAGCTGCCAGCGGCGTGGTCAATGAAATGGCTGGCGATGAAGTCCCAGCAACGGCGATACCAGTGCTCGTAGTGCGCCTCGCCGGTGCGCTGCAACAGTGCCGCGGCGGCGGCGCAGGCTTCGGCATGCACCCAGTGCAGGCGTGCGCGCACCACCGGGCGATCGGCCCAGTCCAGGGTGTAGACGAAACCGGGCGCGCCATCGACGTGCCAGGCCTGCTGGCAGGCAGCGTCGAACAATGCGCGGGCGCCACCTGGCAGCCAGCCGGGTGCGTGCAGCCCCGCCCGTTCCAGGCTGGCCTCCAGGTGCAGCAGCAACCGCGCCCACTCCAGGGCATGCCCGGGCGTGGAGCCATAAGGCCGGAAGTGGTCTGCCGGGTGCGCCTGGTTGTAGTGCGGCAATGGCTGCCAGAGGGCGTCGAAATGCTCGATGACCCGGTAGCCGTTGGCGGCGGCATGGGTACGGATGATGCGCTCGGCGATACGCAAGGCGCGTTGCAGCCACAGGCTGTCGCCCGTGACGTCTGCCAGGGCCAGGAAGGCCTCGACCGCATGCATGTTGCTGTTGGCGCCACGGTATTGCTCGGGCAACTGCCAGGTGCGGGAGAAAGCTTCCCGCAAAGCGCCCTCCTCTTCGCTCCAGAACTGCGCTTCGAGCACCTGCACCGCATCTGCCAGCAGGGCGGGTGCCTCTTCAGCGCCGGCCATCACCGCCGAGCTGGCAGCCAGGGCGACGAAAGCGTGCAAGTAAGCGGCCTTGCCACTGTCCTCATGGCCACCAGGGTGAGCGAACCAGCCGCCGTAGGTGGCATCCTGCAGCGCACCGCGCAAGGCGGCCACACCGTGTTCGGCATAGGCCAGATAGCCAGGCACGCCCTGCAGGTGGGCCAGGGCGAAGCAATGGGTCATGCGGGCGGTATTCAGGGTTTCGGCGCGGGCACCGGGGGCAAGCTGCCCCTTGGCATCCAGATTGCCAAAACCCTCGGGCAGTTTCGCGGCCTTGGCGAAGGTCAGCAGGCGCTGCCCTTCGGCCATGCGCCAGGCGGTGTGAGCCGGGGCATCGAGCCAACGGGTGGAAGGCAGGTTGGAAGGGTTCATGGGCCAGCTTGATCCTTGCCAGTCGTGTGCGAATTCTAGTGAGCGGGGTTGGGTGAGTTGTCACGAAGGACAGTGGGTTTGTCACCGGGCAGTGACATTTCGCTTACCTGTACCGGCCTCTTCGCGGGCAAGCCCGCTCCCACAGGTACAGCGCAAGCATTGAGATTTGTGTGGTCCCTGTAGGAGCAGCCTTGTGCTGCGAAGAGGCCGGTACAGGCAACACAGCCTTTCAGTCCATGCCTCGCGGCAGATACAAGGTCACCCGCAACCCGCCCTCACGCAGGTTCAGCAAGCTCACTTCCCCGCCATGGCTATGGGCAATGTTGCGCGCAATCCCCAACCCCAGCCCGTACCCCTGCTGCTGCCCGGCCAGACGGAAGTGCGGCTCGAACACCTGTTCCAGTTGCTGCTGCGGTACCCCCGGCCCCTGATCGTCTACCTGCAGGACGAACCCCTCGGCAGTGTCGATGATGCGCAACCGCGCCCGCTCGCCGTACTTGATAGCGTTGTCGATCAGGTTACCGATGCAGCGCCGCAGCGCCAGCGGCTTGCCCGGGTAGGGCGCCAGTGCGCGGCCTTCGAGCGTGATGCGGCCATCGCCCAGGTAAGGCTCGGCAAGGATCTCCAGCACCTGGTTGAGGTCGACCGGCTCGATGTTCTCGTGGATGTCGGTGTCCTTGACGCACTGCAAGGCGCCTTTGACCAGCAGCTCCAGTTCGTCCAGGTCCTGGCTGAACTTGGCCTGCAGACGCTCGTCCTCGAGCAGCTCGACGCGCAGGCGCAAGCGGGTGATCGGCGTGCGCAGGTCGTGGGAAATGGCACTGAACAGCTGGCTGCGCTCGGTCAGGTAGCGGCTGATACGCTCGCGCATGCTGTTGAACGCGCGCCCCACCTCGACCACCTCGCTGCCCCCGCCTTCGGCCACCGGCGCCACATCGGCGCCCAGCGACATCTCCCGCGCAGCCCGCGCCAGGCGCTTGAGTGGCCAGCTCTGCCAGTGCACCAGCAAGCCGATGAACAACAGCAGCAAGGCCGTGGTCAGCACGATGAAGCCGATCTGCTGGCGCGGCAGGCGTTCGGCTTCCAGGCTGGTGTAGGGCTCGGGCAGTAGCGAGGCGATGTACAGCCACTCGTCCTCGCCCAAGCGGATCTGGGTTACCAGCACCGGCGGGTTGAGCGGTTCCAGGGTCAGCGAGTAATGCGCCCAGGAACGTGGCAGTTCGTCGAGCTTGAGGCCGCTGTTGAAGATGCGCAGGTCGTCGGGCGCAACGAACTCCACGGAAATGTCCATCTGCGAGCCCAGACGCTCATGCAGCACCTGCTTGAACACATCGATCACCGCCTGCTTGCGCGGGGTCACGGGCAGCACCGGCATGTCCAGCGGCTTGGCGTTGAGCGACACGAAGAAGCGCGTGCCGCCCATGCTGCGCAGCTGGTCGAGGACCATGGGCCGGTAGGCCACCGGCAGCGAGCGGAAGTAGCTGACGCTGGCGCTCATTGAATGGGCCAGGCTGCTGGCGCTGGCACGCAGGCCCTGCAGCTGGCTGGCGCGTAACTGGGCAACCCAGATGATGCTCGACAGGCCCTGGGCCAGCAGCACTACCAGCAGGGTCAGCAGCAGCATGCGCCCCAGCAGCGAGCGCGGCAGCAGGCGCCAGCGCCGCTCAGGGCGCATTGCAGACATGGGCAGCCAACAAGTAGCCGCTGCCGCGTACGGTGCGAATCAGCCGGGGTGGTTTGTCGGTATCGCGCAGTCGCTGGCGCAGGCGGCTGACGGCCATGTCGACGATGCGGTCCAGCGGCATCGGCTCGCGGCCACGGGTGGCGTTGCCGATGGTGTCGCGGTCGAGGATCTGCTGTGGGTGGTCGAGGAACAGCTTGAGCAGGGCGAAGTCGGCGCCGGAGAGAATCACCTCCTCACCGTCGCGATGGAACAGGCGGTGGCTGACCGTGTCCAGCCGCCATTCGTCAAAAGCCAGCACCGCACTGCCCGGCGCCGCCTGGCCGAACTCGGCGCGACGCAGCAGGGCCTTGATCCGCGCTTGCAGTTCACGGGGGCTGAACGGCTTGCCCAGGTAGTCGTCGGCACCCAGCTCCAGGCCGATGACCCGGTCGGTTTCGTCGGAGCTGGCGGTGAGCATGATGATCGGTACCCGTGCCTGGCGCGGGTGCTGGCGTACCCAGCGGCACAGGCTGAAGCCGTCTTCGTCGGGCAGCATGACATCGAGAATGACCAGGTCGCAGGGCGTGGACTCCAGGGCGCGGCGAAAGCCCTTGCCATCGGCTTCGGCGTGCACCTGGAAGCCGGAGCGGCTGAGGTAGGTTTGCAGCAGTTCGCGGATTTCCTGGTCGTCGTCGACCATCAGGATCGATTTGCCGGCAGTGCTCAAGGTGGTCCTTCCTTTTGTCAGTTACAGGTCTTTGTTGCCTGCTATTGGGGCTGCTTCGCGGCCCCCACTTCACCTATCCATGATCCAACGCCTGCTGCAAGGCCACCCCGGCCCCCAGCAACCCGGAAAACTCCGCCGTCACAAGCCAGACCGGCACGCCAGCGAAATAGCCACTCATGCAACCCTTGTCGGCAAAACTCGCGGCAAACCCGCTGCGCAGGAACAGCTCGGCAAAGCGCGGGATCACGCCGCCGACAATATAGACCCCGCCGCGTGCGCCCAAGGTCAGAACATTGTTACCGGCAACACGACCAAGAAACCGGCAGAACTGCTCGATCACCGCCAATGCCCGTGGCTCGCCGCCCAGCGCGGCATCGGTGATCTGCGCCGGGGTGGTGTGTCGGGGGATGTCGCCGTCCAGCGCGCAGATTGCCTGGTACAGGCGCAGCAGGCCACCGCCACTGAGCACGGTTTCGGCGCTGACATGGCCGATCTGGCTATGGATCTGTTGGTGAATAGCCGCTTCACGGGCATTGCCCACCGGCAAGTCGACGTGCCCGCCCTCGCCCGGCAAGGCGCACCAGCGCTGGTCGCCCAGACGCAACAGGGAGCCAACGCCCAGGCCGGTGCCGGGGCCGATGACCAACGCAGGACGTGAAAGGTCGGCCTGGCCCGGGCATACCTCACGGAATTCGCCTTCGCGCAGGCGGGTCATGCCCAGCGCCATGGCGGTGAAATCATTGATCAGCAGCAACTGCTCAATCTGCAGCCTCTGGCAAAACGCGAGGCGGCTCAGGCGCCAATGGTTGTTGGTGAAGCGGAACTCGTCACCGTTGACCGGCCCGGCCACTGCAAGGCAGGCCGCAATCAGCCCACCGCGAGCAATGCCAAGCCCGTCGAGGTACGCCTCGATGGCCTGTTCCGGGCTGGTGTAGTCCTCGGTCGCAAAGACCTTCACTTCATGCAGCTGGTTGTCTCGCCACAACGCAAAACGGGCATTGGTGCCGCCGATGTCGCCAACCAGCAGGTCCTTCATTTGAGGTTCTCCAGGGCCGAGGTGAACGCACTGGCGCCCTGCTCTGCCGGGCTGAACGCCATGCGCATGAAGCCGAACAGCTCGCGCCCGCAGCCCAGGTCGTTACCCTGGGGCGCTGGCGGCAGGTCGCGGCTGGCCAGTTCTTCGGCCGACACCATGACCCGCAGCGTGCCTTCGACACCATCGACCCGCACGATATCACCGTCACGCACCCGCGCCAGCGGGCCGCCGTCATAAGCCTCGGGGCAAACGTGAATGGCCGCCGGGATCTTGCCCGAGGCACCGGACATACGCCCGTCGGTAACCAGCGCCACCTTGAAGCCACGGTCCTGCAGCACACCGAGGAAGGGCGTGAGCTTGTGCAGCTCCGGCATGCCGTTGCAGCGCGGGCCCTGGAAGCGCACCACGGCGACGAAGTCGCGCTCCAGCTCGCCGGCCTTGAACGCATCGGCCAGCGACTGCTGGTCATGGAACACCCGCGCCGGGGCTTCGACCACCTGGTGCTCGGGGGCGACCGCAGACACCTTCATCACGCCGCGACCAAGGTTGCCCTCCATCACCCGCAGGCCGCCTTCGGCCGAGAACGGCCGCGCCACCGGGCGCAGGATGCTTTCGTCCAGGCTGTGCAGCGGCCCTTCGCGCCATACCAGCTTGCCGTTGTCGAGGAACGGCTCCTGGGTGTAGCGGCGCAGGCCATGGCCGGCCACGGTGTTGACGTCTTCGTGCAGCAGCCCGGCATCGAGCAGCTCGCGGATCAGGAAGGCCATGCCGCCCGCAGCCTGGAAGTGGTTGATGTCGGCCTTGCCGTTGGGGTAGACGTGGGACAGGGTCGGCACGACCTCGGACAGGTCGGCCATGTCCTGCCAGGTCAGCTGGATACCTGCAGCCTGGGCAATCGCAGGGATGTGCAAGGTATGGTTGGTCGAGCCGCCGGTGGCATGCAGGGCAACGATGGAGTTGACCAGTGCCTTCTCGTCGACGATTTCACCCAGCGGCATGAAGCTGCCGCTGGCCTTGGTCATGCGCGTGACCTGCTGCGCGGCCTCGGCGGTGAGCGCATCACGCAACGGTGTGTACGGATTGACGAACGAGGCGCCCGGCAGATGCAGGCCCATCACCTCCATCACCAGCTGGTTGGTGTTGGCGGTGCCGTAGAAGGTGCAGGTGCCCGGGCTGTGGTAGGACTTCATCTCCGACTCCAGCAGCTCTTCGCGGCTGGCCTTGCCCTCGGCGTAGCGCTGGCGCACATCGGCCTTCTGCTTGTTGGAAATGCCGGAGACCATCGGCCCGCCCGGGACAAAGATGGTCGGCAGGTGGCCGAAGCGCAGCGCCCCCATCATCAGGCCGGGCACGATCTTGTCGCAGATGCCCAGCATCAGCGCGGCGTCGAACATGTTGTGCGACAGGGCGACGGCGGTGGACATGGCGATCACTTCACGGCTGGCAATCGCCAGCTCCATGCCCGGCTCGCCCTGGGTCACGCCGTCGCACATGGCCGGCACGCCACCGGCGAACTGGCCGACCGAGCCGACCTCGCGCAGGGCCTGCTTGATCTGCTCGGGGAAGTGCTGGTACGGCTGGTGCGCCGAAAGCATGTCGTTGTAGGCCGAGACGATGGCCACGTTGGCCGCGTTCATCAGGCGCAGGGTCTGCTTGTCGTCGCTGCCGCAACCGGCCACGCCATGAGCGAAGTTGGCGCACTGCAGGCTGGCACGCATGGGGCCGTCACTGGCCGCGCCGCGAATCAGTTGCAGGTAGCGTTCGCGGGTGGCACGGCTACGTTCGACCAGCCGCTGGGTGACCTCAAGGATGCGCGGATGCATGTACTGGACTCCAGGCTAATTGTAAGGGCGGTTTGCCGGGCATTTCCCCTCCAAACGATTGCGGCCTAGGCTCAATGTAAAGCAGCCCGCTGCATCGCTGGGGGTACGTCGCCCAACCACTCGTTGTATGTTTAACCAAAATACTGCCACTAAAAAGGCTTGTTTTCTATCGCCAGGTGAATAATCTTGTAATTCCAACAACAAAACCGTTTCAGTGAAGCTCCTTTGTCCCACAGGTTTCACTCGGACTGCCAGAGGTACTGCCATGACCCTACGCATCGCCATCAATGGATTCGGCCGCATCGGGCGCAACGTCTTGCGCGCACTGTATACCCAAGGCTACCGCCAGGACCTGCAGGTCGTCGCCATCAACGACCTGGGCGACAGCGCCATGAATGCCCACCTGCTCAAGTACGACAGCGTGCACGGCACCTTCGATGCCAGCGTCGAAGCCGACCACGAGAGCCTCACGGTCAATGGTGACCGTATCGCGGTCAGTGCCATCCGCAACCCGGCCGAACTGCCCTGGAAGGCCGAAGCGATCGATGTGGTGTTCGAATGCACCGGGCTGTTCACCGAGCGCGCCAAGGCCGCGGCACACCTGGCTGCAGGGGCTGGCAAGGTGATTGTCTCGGCACCGGCCAAAGGCGCCGACGCTACCGTGGTGTACGGGGTCAACCATGACATTCTGCGGGCCTCGCACCAGATCATTTCCAATGCCTCCTGCACCACCAACTGCCTGGCACCGATTGCCCAGGTGCTGCACCGCGAGTTCGGCATCGAACAGGGCCTGATGACTACCATTCATGCCTACACCAACGACCAGGTGCTGACCGATGTGTACCACAGCGACCCGTACCGCGCGCGCTCGGCGACCCAGTCGATGATCCCGAGCAAGACCGGCGCTGCCGAGGCCGTGGGCCTGGTATTGCCGGAGCTGGCCGGCAAGCTGACCGGCATGGCGGTGCGGGTGCCGGTGATCAACGTGTCGCTGGTCGATCTCACCGTCAACCTCAAGCGCGAAGCCACGGCCGAGCAGGTCAACCAGCTGTTCCTCGAGGCCAGCAAGCATTCCAGGGTATTGGGCTACAACGCTTTGCCGCTGGTTTCCTGCGATTTCAACCACAACCCGCTGTCGTCGATCTTCGATGCCAACCATACCCGGGCCAACGGGCGCATGCTCAAGGTGCTGGCGTGGTATGACAATGAGTGGGGGTTCTCTAACCGCATGCTGGATAACTGCCTGGCGTTGTGCAACGCCCGCTGAGCTTCGGCATGTTCTCTGTAGGAGCGGCCTTGTGTCGCGATGGGCTGCGCAGCAGCCCCTGCAATCTGTGCCAAGGCCGAAATCCCGGGGCTGCTGCGCAGCCCATCGCGACACAAGGCCGCTCCTACACCGGGACCGCGCAAGACTGGGGACTCACAATCTTTACCTTTTCCTAACATTTCCAAACTTGACCTTCGATACTGATGATAAGCATTATCATTAACCTTTCGTCGGCCAGGTCCCCCTGTGAGTCAGTCCCGGTTCAACTCTGTCTTCCTCGTCCAGCGCCTTCCCCTGCTGCGCACCCTGCAGCGCATGGTGGGCAACCCCACCACGGCCGAAGACCTGTTACAGGAAACCTACCTGCGGGTGTCCCGCGCCCTCGCTGAGCGGCCTGTCGAACACCTCGAACCGTTCGTGTTCCAGACCGCACGCAACCTGGCCCTCGACCACCTGCGCGCGCGCCGGGTGCAATCGCGCATGCTGGTCGACGACGTGCCAGATGACGTCCTGCACAGCGTGGCCGCACCGGCCACCAGCAGCGAGGATGCCGCCCATGCCGAACGGTTGCTCAAGCAGCTGAGCCTCAGCCTCGACCAGCTGAGCAAACGCCAGCAGCGCATCTTCATCCTCAGTCGCCTGCATGGCGCCACCTACCAGGAAATCGGCGAACAACTCGATGTTTCGCCCAGCACGGTACAGAAGGAACTGAAACTGATCATGGCGATCTGCATGGGTGTCGCCGACCGCCTCAAGTAAGGGCACCAAAGCCCTTGCCACGCCCCGCGTCAGGCTTGATCATTCGCAAAAAATCATTCAGGGACTCACCGTGACCGATAGCCCCGCCCCCCGCCCGTCACCCGCCGGGCCCAGCGCCCGTGCTCGTGCCATGGACGAGGCGCTGGACTGGCTGGTGCGCCTGCAATGCGCCAACGCCGAGGACACCCAGGCCTTCGAAGCCTGGCTGAGCGCAGCGCCGGAAAATGCCGAGGCCTATGTCGAGGCAGAAGCCCTGTGGAACGGTGCGCCGCTGCACCAGCTGGCGGCGCAGATGCACCAGCGGCAGCGCCGCTCGTGGCACGGGCGCCTGCGCAGCCACTGGAAACCCCTGGCAACGGCGGCGCTGCTGCTGATCGGGCTGTTCACCCTCGGCAACCTGCCCATGCGCCTGCAAGCCGATCACTTTACGGTGGTAGGCGAGCGCCAGCGTCTGCAGCTGGAAGACGGGGCGAAAGTGCTGCTGAACACCAATTCGGCATTTGCCAGCGAGCAGCGTGACGACCACCAGGTCGCCCGCCTGCTGCAGGGCGAGGCCTATTTCCAGGTACCCGAAGGCGCGCCGCGGCCCCTGGAAGTGCAGGCCGGACCGTTGCGCGCGCAGGTGCGCGACACCGATTTCGCCGTGCGCTACCTCGACGGCGAGGCACAGGTGCGGGTGCAGCGCGGCGATGTCGATCTGCAGGGGGCCCGCGACCAGCGCATCCGCTTGAGTGCCGGCGACAGCATCAGCGTCGGCCCCCAGGGCTTCGGCCAGCGCCAGCGCCCCGACATGCACAAGGACCTGGCCTGGGTCGACGGCCGCCTGGTATTCGAGAACTGCCCGTTGAGCCAGGTGCTGGCGGAGGTGCAACGCTACTACCCGGGCTGGATCATCAACCGCAATGCGCAGCTGGAAGACGTTGCGGTCACCGGCAACTACCGCCTCGACCAACCGCTGGAAACCCTGCGCGCGCTGGCCCACATCACCTCGGCACGGCTGCAGGAATACCCTGCGCTGGTCATCCTGAACTGATCCGCAAATCTGAAACCCGACACGGTCCCTGTGGGAGCGGGCGTGCCCGCGAACACGGGCAACGCCCGTGCCATCCACCGCGGTGCCTGTTTCGCGGGCTTGCCCGCTCCCACAGAAGTCGCGATACGGATCGCCAGACCGCAATCCAACTTTTTTTTACGCAGTCACGCTACCCCGCCCGTCTCGTTATAGCCAATGCAACTGATTCTCGTTTGAAAACGAGGACAGCCATCACCTATAACAGTCTGCGCGTCAGGGAGCGCTTCCGATGTCCACAGGTCCTACCCGCCCCTCCACCCGTCCTCGCCATGGAGGGCAACCGTCCCTCCTGAGCCTTTCCCTACTGAACCTGGCCCTGCTCGCCAGCGGTGCCGGCAGCCTGCCGGCGCTGGCCGCCGAGCCGGCACACGCCAGCAGCCCGCGCATGGGCGACTACCGCTTCAGCATCGGCCAGCAGCCGCTGGTTTCGGCCATCAATGCCTTCAGCCAGGTCACTGGCTGGCAGGTCGGTTTCAGCGCTGAGCTGGCCGACGGCGTGGCCTCGCCAGGGGTGCAGGGTTCGCTACCGCCGGAAGCCGCCCTCAAGCGCCTGCTGCTCGGTACCGGCCTGGGCATTCGCCAGATCAGCCACGGCAATGTGGTGCTCGAACGCCAGGCCAGCGCCAATGTGATCGCCCTGCAACAGGTCACCGTCAGCGCCACGCGCAACGCCCAGGACGTCAGCCAGGTACCGAGCACCGTCAGTGTGCAGACCCGCGAGGAACTGGACCGGCAGAACGTCAACAATATCCAGGACCTGGTACGCTACGAGCCGGGTGTGTCGGTGGCCGGCACCGGCCAGCGCAGCGGCCTGAACGGCTACAACATCCGGGGCATCGACGGCGAGCGCATCCTCACCCAGGTCGATGGCGTGTCGATCCCCGACAGCTTCTTCTACGGCCCCTACGCCCAGACCCAGCGCAACTACGTGGACCCGGAAATCGTCAAGCGGGTGGAAATTCTCCGCGGCCCGGCCTCGGTGCTGTATGGCAGCAACGCCATCGGCGGGGCAGTGAGCTACTTCACCCTCGACCCGGACGACATCATCAAGCCCGGCAAGGACGCCGGTGCACGCCTTAAGACCGGCTACAGCTCCGCCGACGAAAGCTGGCTGACCTCCGCCACCGTCGCCGGTCGCCAGGGCGACTTCGACGGCCTGTTGCACCTGAGCCAGCGCAACGGCCACGAAACCGAGACCCACGGCGGGCACAGCGGTGACGGCCTGTCGCGTACCGAAGCCAACCCGATGGACGTGCGCACCACCAACGTGCTGGCCAAGCTGGGCTGGAACTACGCCGACGACGCGCGTCTGGGCTTCACCTACGAACGCTACAAGGATGACCGCGATCAGAACATCCTCAGTGCGGTGGGCGGGCCGTTCATTCCTGGCCGTGGTGCCTCGGGTTACTACAAGGCGCGTAACGGTAACGACACCATCACCCGTGAGCGCTTTGGCATCAACCATGAGTTCGACCTGGATTCGCTGGTCGCCGACCATGTGAAGTGGAGCCTGAACTACCAGATCGCCAAAACCGACCAGTACACCGAGGAGGTCTACGCACCACCTGGTCGTCAGGTGCTGCGTACCCGCGACACCACTTACAAGGACCGCCAGTGGGTATTCGACGCCCAGCTGGACAAGGCCTTCAGCCTCGGCGCCACCGAGCACCTGCTGACCTATGGCACCACCCTCAAGCAAGAGAAGGTCACCGGTTCGCGCAGCGGCACCGGCACCTGCCTGGCCGTTGGCTCAGGTTGTTCCGCCGCTGGCGCCGAGCGCCCGGCAGACGGCCAGGCACTGGTCAGCGACTTCCCGGACCCGACCGTGAACACCTACAGCCTGTTTGTGCAGGATGAAATCCGCTGGAACAACTGGACCTTCATGCCGGGTGCTCGTTACGACTACACGCGCATGGAGCCCAGGTTCACCGAGGAATTCCTGCGTGGCCTGGAGTCCTCCGGTATCGCGCCCACCTCCCAGGACGACTCGGACAAGAAGTGGCACCGTGTCTCGCCCAAGTTCGGCCTGACCTACGCCTTCAACGACAACTACACCTGGTACGGCCAGTACGCCGAAGGCTTCCGCACTCCGACTGCCAAGTCCATGTACGGGAAATTTGAGAACATCGAGCAAGGCTACCGCGTGGAAGGCAACCCGGGCCTGGAACCGGAAAAGAGCAAAAGCTATGAAACCGGCCTGCGTGGCAACTTCGACGCCGGCAACTTCGATGTGGCGGTGTTCTACAACAAGTACCGCGACTTCATCGACGAGGACGCCGTACAAAGCGCCAACCTGGAGCAGACCTTCCAGGCCAACAACATCAAGCACGCCACCATCAAGGGTGCCGAGGTCAAGGGCCGCCTGAATCTCGACCACTTCGGTGCACCGCAGGGCCTGTATACCCAGGGCTCGATCGCCTACACCCATGGCCGCAACGATGACAGCGGCGAGCCACTGAACAGCGTCAACCCGCTCAAGGGCGTGTTCGGCCTGGGTTACGAACAACAGCAATACGGCGGCCTGCTGAGCTGGACCCTGGTCAAGCGCAAGACCCGCGTCGACGACAGCACCTTCTATTCGCCCGACGGCTCGAGCGCCAAGTTCCGCACCCCGGGCTACGGGGTACTGGACCTGACCGGTTACTACAAGGTCAGCGACGACGTGACCATCAACGCCGGCCTGTACAACCTCACCGACAAAAAGTACTGGCAGTGGGACTCGGTGCGCAGCTACGACGGCCAGGGTGAAGCGGCCGTGACCCAGCCGGCCAACATCGACCGCCTGACCATGCCGGGGCGCAACTTCGGCATCAATGTGGTCTGGGATATCTGACCCTTTGCATCTGTAACGGCATCCGCGGGCTCGCCCGCTCCCACAGGTACTGCGCAAGCCTTGGGCCTGCGCTGGACCTGTGGGAGCGGGCATGCCCGCGAAGAGGCCAGTACAGGCAACACGAAAACCCGATTTTTTTACTGTTCCGTCCCCGCTGTTTCGTCTTGTCTCTAGATGCCCCCCTTTCCAAGGACTGCCCCATGACTGACCGCCCAGCCCTGCGCTCCCAACGCCTCAACCAGATCACCCACGCCCCCCATGCCGAACTGGATGCCCTGGTCAAAGCCCACGCACCCTTCGACAGCCGCGAAAGCTTCGCCCGCTTCGTGGTCGCCCAGTACCTGTTCCAGGCCGAGCTGCAGGCCCTGTACAACGACCCACAACTGATCACCATCGTCCCCGACCTGGCCGAGCGCTGCCGTGCCGAACAGGCCCGCCTGGACCTCGCCGATCTCGATACCGAAGTACCGCCAGCCGTGCCGGGTGGCCTGCGCAACCCGAGCCTGGGCGAGGCAATGGGCTGGATCTTCGTCTCCGAAGGCTCCAAACTGGGCGCTGCGTTTCTGATCAAGCGTGCCGTGGCCCTGGGCTTGTCCGACAGTTTCGGTGCCCGCCACCTGGGCGAACCGGCTGGTGGCCGTGCCGAAGGCTGGAAGCAGTTCACCCGCATTCTGGATGGCCTGGCCCTGTCGGCCGAAGAGGAAGCCGCTGCCGAACGCGGCGCAGTTGCTGCCTTCGAGCGCTTCACCGAGCTGCTCAAGCACGCCTACGCCGCAGATGCCGCGCTGGTTTGACACGCCATACCCGGCCACCCTACCGGTGGCCGAACCGTTTTATGCAGTGAGACCATGACCCGACCCGCCCGCTCGAAACTCGCCCGCCTGCTGTATGCGATCCTGGCTTACGTAAGCCTGGGCGTGGGCCTGGTCGCGATCGTCATTCCCGGCCTGCCGACCACCGAATTCATCCTGCTGGCCGCCTGGGCGGCCACACGCAGTTCACCGCGCCTTTCTGCCTGGCTGGAAAACCACCGGTTGTTCGGGCCGATCCTGCATAACTGGCGCAATGGCAAGGTAATCCAGCGGCGGGCCAAGGTCAGCGCGACCCTCAGCATGCTGCTGTGCGCGGGCCTGATGCTGACGCTCCTGGAACACCGCTGGCCGGTATTCCTGGCCATTGCCGGCATGACCCTGGGCAACCTGTGGATCTGGTCGCGCCCGGAGCACGCCCCCTGCCCTGCCCCGTCACAAGCTCAGCAGCCCTGAATACAGGGCGTAGGCCGCCAGTGCGGCACCTGCCAGCACGGCGGCGAAAATCAGCTTTTCCCAAGTGGTGAACAAGGCTTTGCCCTGCTCATGCTTGGCCCTGGCGAACAGGACCACGCCCGGCGCATACAGCAGCGCCGACAGCAACAGGTACTTGAGACCGCCGGCGTACAACAGCCACACGGCATAGGCCAAGGCAACCAGCGCCACCAGCAAATCCTTGCGACGCAGGGCCGGCTGCCCGGCATAGGTTTCTGCGCGCACCGCCAACAGCACGGCGTAGGCCGCCGACCACAGGTAGGGCACCAGGATCATCGACGAGGCCAGGTAGATCAGGCTGGTGTAAGTACCGGCGGAAAACAGCGTGATCAGCAGGAAACCCTGGATCATGCAGTTGGTCAGCCACAGGGCGTTGGCCGGCACATGGTTGGCGTTTTCCTTGGCCAGAAAGCGCGGCATGGTCTTGTCCCGCGCCGTGGCGAAGAGGATCTCGGCGCACAGCAGCGCCCACGACAGCAGCGCGCCAAGCAGCGAAACTGCCAGGCCGATACTGATCAGCAAGGCTCCCCAGGGCCCGACGATATGCTCCAGCACCGAGGCCAGCGAGGGGTTTTGCAGCCCGGCCAGTTCTGGCTGGGTCATTACCCCCAGTGACAGCACATTCACCAGCACCAGCAGCGCCAGCACGCCCAGGAAACCGATCACCGTGGCCTTGCCCACATCCGAACGGCGCTGGGCGCGCCCGGAATACACGCTTGCGCCCTCGATACCGATGAACACGAACACGGTCACCAGCATCATGTTGCGCACCTGCTCCAGCACGCTGCCGAACTGCGGGTTGCTCAGGCCCCAGATGTCACGCGTGAAGATATCGGCGCGGAAGGCGAACGCCGCGATCACCACGAAAATCAGCAGCGGCACCACCTTGGCCACGGTAGTCACCTGGTTGATGAACGCCGCTTCCTTGATGCCGCGCAGCACCAGGAAATGCACCGCCCACAGCAGCAGCGAGGCGCAGCCGATGGCGATTGGCGTGTTGCCTTCACCGAACACCGGGAAATAGAAGCCCAGGGTACTGAACAACAGCACGAAATAGCCGACGTTGCCCAGCCAGGCACTGATCCAGTAGCCCCAGGCCGAGGAAAACCCCATGTACTCGCCAAAGCCGGCCTTGGCGTAGGCGTATACCCCCGAGTCCAGCTCCGGCTTGCGGTTGGCCAGGGTCTGGAACACGAAGGCCAGAGCCAGCATGCCGACCGCGGTAATACCCCAGCCGATCAGCACCGCCCCCACATCGGCACGCGCCGCCATGTTCTGCGGCAACGAGAAGATCCCGCCACCAATCATCGAGCCTACCACCAACGCGATCAACGCGCCCAGGCGCAGCTTCTGTCCCGGTTCGCTCATGAGCCTTCCTTTTTTTTGCGCGCTGTCATGGGTTTGAAACGCCCGTGCGGGTCATATAAACGTTGTTACTTATAATGATCTTAGTGCATGAAGCTATAGCACTCATAACCGCTTTGTCTATGCCGCCCGGTGTGTAAAAACTAGCAGCTCCCGGGCAACTAGAGAAGAAACTGATAAAACTCGAAATTCTTGTGAAAAATTTGCGAAAGCGGCAAAAGCGGCTAGCTTCAAGCATCGCAGGCCGAACAGAGCGATTGCTCTAGATGGACATGGAGGTGCCAGCGCGCGCGGCCTGTAGCAGAAGCTGTCGGCACACTCCAGGAGTACCCGTGAAGGAATTTTCCTACTTCACGTGGCCATGAACTGACCTATGTCAGCGAATGGTAGCGGCGTCGGATTTACGCTGTTGTCAACTTTCTCCTGGCAGGAGTTGTTAAATGTCTGATTCATCCGGAAAACTAAAGCTCGGCGCGTTAGTTGCACTTGTGGTCGGTTCGATGATTGGTGGCGGGATCTTCTCGTTGCCGCAAAACATGGCGGCCAGCGCAGGGGTTGGCGCGGTTCTGATCGGTTGGGCGATTACCGCAGTCGGCATGCTGACCCTGGCCTTCGTGTTCCAGACCCTGGCCAACCGCAAGCCTGACCTGGATGGCGGGGTGTACGCCTACGCCAAGGCCGGTTTCGGCGATTACATGGGCTTCTCTTCGGCCTGGGGCTACTGGATCAGTGCCTGGCTGGGCAACGTCGGCTATTTCGTGCTGCTGTTCAGCACATTGGGCTATTTCTTCCCGATCTTTGGCGAAGGCAACACCCCGGCCGCCATCATAGGCGCCTCGGTGCTGCTGTGGGCGGTGCACTTCCTGGTACTGCGCGGCATCAAGGAAGCGGCATTCATCAACCTGGTCACCACCATCGCGAAAGTGGTGCCGCTGGTGCTGTTCGCCCTGATCTGCCTGTTCGCCTTCAAACTCGACATCTTTACCGCCGACATCTGGGGCCTGGGCACGCCAGAGCTGGGCAGCGTGATGAACCAGGTGCGCAACATGATGCTGGTCACCGTATGGGTGTTCATCGGCATCGAAGGCGCGAGCATCTTCTCGGCGCGGGCGGAAAAACGCAGCGACGTGGGCAAGGCCACGGTGATCGGCTTCGTGACCGTGCTGCTGTTCCTGGTACTGGTCAACGTGCTGTCGCTGGGCATCATGACCCAACCGGAACTGGCCAAGCTGCAGAACCCGTCGATGGCGGCCGTGCTGGAACATGTAGTCGGCCACTGGGGCGCGGTGCTGATCAGCGTCGGCCTGGTCATCTCGCTGCTCGGGGCCCTGCTGTCGTGGGTGCTGCTGTGCGCCGAGATCATGTTCGCCGCCGCCAAGGACCACACCATGCCCGAGTTCCTGCGCCGCGAGAACGCCAACCAGGTACCGGCCAACGCCCTGTGGCTGACCAACGCCATGGTGCAGATTTTCCTGGTGATCACACTGTTCTCCAACAGCACCTACCTGTCGCTGATCTACCTGGCCACATCGATGATTCTGGTGCCCTACCTGTGGTCGGCGGCCTATGCCGTGCTGCTGGCATGGCGCAGCGAAACCTACGAACAGGCCCTGGCCGAACGGCAGAAGGACCTGATCATCGGTGGCATCGCCCTGGTGTACGCGATCTGGCTGCTGTACGCCGGCGGCGTGAAATACCTGCTGCTCTCGGCCCTGCTCTACGCACCTGGCGCGATCCTGTTCGCCAAGGCCAAGCGTGAGGTTGGCCAGCCTGTCTTCACCAACGTGGAAAAACTGATCTTCGCAGCCGTGGTCATCGGTGCCCTGGTGGCAGCCTTCGGCCTGTACGACGGCTTCCTGACCCTGTGATCCACGTCTTCGTTCAATTGGAGGAATGAACCATGTCCGCTGAAAAACAGAAGTACGGTGTCCACTCCGAAGCCGGCAAACTGCGCAAAGTGATGGTTTGCTCGCCGGGGCTGGCGCACAAGCGCCTGACGCCGAGCAACTGTGACGAGCTGCTGTTCGACGATGTGATCTGGGTCGACCAGGCCAAGCGTGACCATTTCGACTTCGTCACCAAGATGCGCGAACGTGGCGTGGATGTGCTGGAGATGCACAACCTGCTGACCGACATCGTCCAGCAACCCGAAGCGCTGAAGTGGATTCTCGATCGCAAGATCACCCCTGACACTGTCGGTGTCGGCCTGACCAACGAAGTGCGCAGCTGGCTCGAAGGCCTCGAACCGCGCCATCTGGCCGAGTTTCTGATTGGCGGCGTCGCTGGCCAGGACCTGCCGCAGAGCGAAGGTGCCGAAGTGGTCAAGATGTACAACGACTACCTGGGCCACTCCAGCTTCATCCTGCCACCGCTGCCCAATACCCAGTTCACCCGTGACACCACCTGCTGGATCTACGGCGGAGTGACATTGAACCCGATGTACTGGCCGGCGCGACGTCAGGAAACCCTGCTGACCACCGCCATCTACAAGTTCCACCCGCAGTTCACCAACGCCGACTTCCAGATCTGGTACGGCGACCCGGACAAGGAACACGGCCAGTCCACCCTCGAAGGCGGCGATGTCATGCCGATCGGCAAGGGCATCGTGCTGATCGGCATGGGCGAGCGCACCTCGCGCCAGGCCATCGGCCAGCTGGCACAGAACCTGTTCGCCAAGGGTGCGGTGGAAAAGGTCATTGTTGCCGGCCTGCCCAAATCGCGTGCCGCCATGCATCTGGATACCGTGTTCAGCTTCTGCGACCGCGACCTGGTCACGGTCTTCCCGGAAGTGGTCAAGGAGATCGTGCCGTTCATCATTCGCCCGGACGAGAGCAAGCCATACGGCATGGATGTGCGCCGCGAACACAAGTCGTTCATCGAGGTGGTGGGCGAGCAACTTGGGGTCAAGCTGCGCGTGGTCGAAACCGGCGGCAACAGCTTCGCTGCCGAACGCGAACAGTGGGATGACGGCAACAACGTGGTGGCCATCGAGCCGGGCGTGGTGATTGGCTACGACCGCAACACCTACACCAACACCCTGCTGCGCAAGGCCGGCATCGAGGTCATCACCATCAGCGCCGGCGAACTGGGCCGGGGCCGTGGCGGCGGCCACTGCATGACCTGCCCGATCGTGCGTGACCCGATCGACTACTAACGACCATTACCCCCGGCCGCCCTTACCCAGCGGCGGCCGGTGCGTTCACCAAACTCAAGGAGAAAAGTCATGGCGTTCAACATTCACAACCGCAACCTGCTCAGCCTGGAACACCACACCACACGCGAGCTGCGCTACCTGCTGGACCTGTCCCGCGACCTCAAGCGCGCCAAGTACACCGGTACCGAGCAGCAGCACCTGAAGGGTAACAACATCGCACTGATCTTCGAAAAAACCTCCACCCGTACCCGCTGCGCCTTCGAAGTGGCCGCCTATGACCAGGGCGCCAACGTTACCTACATCGACCCCAACTCTTCGCAGATCGGCCACAAGGAAAGCATGAAGGACACCGCCCGCGTGCTCGGGCGCATGTACGACGCCATCGAGTACCGTGGCTTCAAGCAGGAAATCGTCGAAGAACTGGCCAAGTTTGCCGGCGTACCGGTGTTCAACGGCCTGACCGACGAATACCACCCCACCCAGATGATCGCCGACGTGCTGACCATGCGTGAGCACAGCGACAAACCGCTGCACGACATCAGCTACGCCTACCTGGGCGACGCCCGCAACAACATGGGTAACTCGCTGCTGCTGATCGGCGCCAAGCTCGGCATGGATGTGCGCATCGCCGCGCCCAAGGCACTGTGGCCGCATGACGACCTGGTCGAGCGTTGCCGCAAGTACGCCGAGGAAAGCGGCGCGCGCATCACCCTCACCGAAGACCCGGTTGCCGCGGTCAAGGGTGTGGACTTCGTACACACCGACGTGTGGGTATCGATGGGTGAGCCGATCGAAGCCTGGGGTGAGCGCATCAAGCTGCTCAAGCCGTATCAGGTGAATGCACAGCTGATGAAGTCCACCGGCAACCCGCGGACCAAGTTCATGCACTGCCTGCCGGCGTTCCACAACTCCGAAACCAAGGTAGGCAAGCAGATCGCCGAACAGTACCCGGACCTGGCCAACGGTATCGAAGTGACCGACGACGTGTTCGAGTCGCCGGCCTGCATCGCCTTCGAGCAGGCGGAAAACCGCATGCACACGATCAAGGCGATCCTGGTGTCGACCCTGGCTGACCTGTAAGCCTTGTCCGCCTACCGGGGGGCTGCGCTGTACTTGTGGGAGCGGGCATGCCCGCGAATGCGTCAACCGCACCAGTGATGGTGCCTGGCCTCTTCGCGGGCACGCCCGCTCCCACAGGGAACCCTGCAACCTCCGTGTAGCGGCAGCTCATTCTTTTCGTTAAAGGACATTCCCCATGCGTATCGTTGTTGCATTGGGCGGCAACGCCCTGCTGCGTCGCGGCGAGCCGATGACCGCTGACAACCAGCGCGCCAATATCCGCACTGCCGCCGAACAGATCGCCAAGATCCACCCAGACAACGAGCTGGTCATCGCCCACGGCAACGGCCCGCAAGTAGGCCTGCTGTCGTTGCAGGGCCTGTCCTACAAGCCCGACGAGGCCTATCCGCTGGATGTGCTGGGTGCCGAGACCGAGGGCATGATCGGCTACATGATCGAACAGGAACTGGGCAACCTGCTGGCCTTCGAAGTGCCGTTCGCTACCCTGCTGACCCAGGTCGAAGTGGACGCCAACGACCCCGCCTTCAAGGACCCGACCAAGTTCATCGGCCCGGTCTACGGCAAGGAAGAGGCCGAGCGCCTGGCCAAGGAAAAGGGGTGGGTGGTCAAGGCCGACGGCGACAAGTACCGCCGCGTGGTGGCCAGCCCGAAACCCAAGCGCATCTTCGAGATCCGCCCGATCAAGTGGCTGCTGGAAAAGAGCAGCATCGTGATCTGCGCCGGTGGCGGCGGCATCCCTACCATGTACGATGAGAACCGCAAGCTCAAGGGCATCGAGGCGGTGATCGACAAGGACCTTTGCTCGGCCCTGCTGGCAGAACAGCTGGACGCCGACCTTCTGATAATCGCCACGGACGTCGATGCGGCCTACATTGACTGGGGCAAACCCACGCAGAAAGCCATCGCCCAGGCGCACCCCGACGAACTCGAACGCCTCGGCTTCGCCGCCGGCTCCATGGGGCCGAAGGTGCAGGCAGCCTGCGACTTTGCCCGTAATACCGGCAAGGTGGCGGTGATCAGTTCGCTGGAAAACATCGAAGACATCGTCAAAGGCACTGCCGGTACGCGGGTGTCCACCGCCAAGCCGGGGATCAGCTACCGTTGAATGCAGTGGGCGGGCCGATTGGCCCGCCATTTTCACCTTGCAGAGGAGTTCGCCATGGCCCAGTACCAGCCCGGTCATGTACACATCGAGCGCACCGCGCTGAACAAGAACGACCACAGCTATGACCTGAACATCGAATACGAAGCCGCGTCGGATCCCAAGGAAGGCAGAGGTATCCAGTTCAAGATGCACGGCAGCATCGAAGGCAAGCCAGTCGAAGAAAAGTTCTTTCTGGCCAAGGATCAGGTGTTGCCCAGCTTCCTCATGCTGCTGACCCGCAAGGCACAGTCGTACCTGACCCCACCGAAGAAATTCGAGAACCTGAGTTCGCCGCACAAGCTTTATGACCATATGTTCGCGGACATTCGCGAAAAGCTGGATGTGAAGTCGGGCGACCCGATCAAGCCTGAGCATCTGGAGTGATTTCACGATTCAGGGGCTGCTTTGCAGCCCATCGCCGGCAAGCCAGCTCCCACCCCGACCGCGCTGACCTCAAGCCATGCGCAGTACCTGTGGGAGCGGGCAAGCCCGCGAAACAGGCGACGCGGTGGATGGCACGATGGCACGGGCTTCGCCCGTGTTCGCGGGCCCGCCCGCTCCCACAGGGATCGCGCCAACTTTTAGAAACTGAGCAAGACAGTTCCTCCCACCTTGATCGCATCGGCCTCAAGGCCTGTGCAGTGCCTGTGGGAGCTGGCTTGCCGGCGATGGGCCGCAAAGCGGCCCCGGCGATGTTGAGGCATACTACCGCCCTCCCCGGCCACCACTTCATCCTCCCCATGCGCATCCACGTCAGCTTCATCGACCGCGTCGGCATCACCCAGGAAGTCCTCGCCCTGCTCGGTGCCCGCAACCTCAACCTGGACGCCGTGGAGATGGTCCCGCCGAACGTCTATATCGACGCCCCCACACTCAGCCCCGCCGTGCTCGAAGAACTGCACGACGCGCTGTTCGAGGTGCATGGCGTGCAATCGGTGGACGTGGTCGACATCCTCCCCGGCCAACGTCGGCACCTGCAGCTCGATGCCCTGCTGGCGGCAATGAGCGACCCGGTGCTGGCCGTGGACAGTGCCGGCAAGGTGCTGCTGGCCAACCCGGCGCTGATCGAGCTGTGCGGCCGCGAATCGGCCGGGCGCTCGGTGGGTGAACTGTTCGGCGACCCGGGGCTGTTGCAGGCCCTGCTGGACAACAACTTCCACCTGCCCATGCGCGAAATGCAGCTCAACGGCCAGAGCCTGCTGCTGGACGCCACCCCCATCACCAACGCCGGCGGCCTGCTGACGCTGTACCCGCCGACGCGCATGGGCGAACGCTTGTCGGCCCTGCACCACGACCACGCCGAAGGCTTCGATGCCTTGCTCGGCGAGTCACCGGCCATCCGCACCCTCAAGGCCCGCGCCTTGCGCGTGGCGGCGCTCGATGCACCGCTGCTGGTGCATGGCGAAACCGGCACCGGCAAAGAGCTGGTAGCCCGCGCCTGCCACGCCGTCAGCAGCCGCCACGCAGCGCCATTCCTGGCCCTGAACTGCGCCGCGCTGCCCGAAAGCCTGGCCGAGAGCGAACTGTTCGGCTACGCCCCCGGCGCCTTCACCGGTGCGCAGCGGGGCGGCAAGCCCGGGCTGATGGAGCTGGCCAACCAGGGCACGGTGTTCCTCGATGAAATAGGCGAAATGTCGCCGTACCTGCAAGCCAAGCTGCTGCGCTTTCTCAGCGATGGCAGCTTCCGCCGGGTGGGTGGCGACCGCGAAGTGAAGGTGGATGTACGCATCATCAGTGCCACCCACCGCGACCTGGAGCGCATGGTCGCCGAAGGCAGCTTCCGTGAAGACCTGTTCTACCGCCTGAATGTGCTCAACCTGCAAGTGCCGCCGCTACGCGATCGTGGCCAGGACATCCTGATGCTGGCGCATTTCTTCATGCAGCAGGCTTGCACGCAGATCCAGCGCCCGCCCTGCCGGCTGACCCCCGCCACCCATTCGGCACTGCTGGCCAACCCTTGGCCGGGCAATGTGCGCCAGCTGCAGAACGTGATATTCCGCGCCGCAGCCATTTGCGAGGGCAACCTGGTGGATATCGGTGACCTGGATATCGCCGGCACCTCGGTGGCCCGTGGCCAGGACGGCGACGTGGCAAGCCTGGAACAGGCCGTGGGCGATTTCGAGCGCGAGCTGCTGCAACGCCTGTACGCCAGCTACCCCTCGACGCGGCAACTGGCCGGGCGCTTGCAGACCTCGCATACCGCCATTGCCCAACGCCTGCGCAAATATGGAATACCGGGTAAAACCTGATACCTGTCAGATCGCGTCAACGGGGCTGCTACGCAGCCCATCGCAGGCAAGCCAGCTCCCACAGGTATCGCACACGTCCTGAATTCTGCGCGATACCTGTGGGAGCTGGCTTGCCTGCGATGGGCCGCAAAGCGGACCCTGATAGTTATTGCAATAATCCGGTTGTTATTCAGGCTTTTCCTACGCCAGTGAAAGATACTCTCCCACGCATGCCTCGTAGAATGGTGACAGTGCAATCCTGCCTGTCACCCCGCTTACCCGCCCCAGAGCGGGAAGTGGTTCGCTACTGGATATAACGAGAGTACCTGATGTTTGAACTCGATTTTTACGGGACGCTTGTAGCCGCCTCTTTAGTATTGTTATTGGGGCGCGGCCTTGTTGCACGCATTGGCTTCTTGCGCACTTACAACATTCCGGAACCTGTCGCCGGCGGCCTTGTAGTAGCCTTGGCACTCTTGGCGTTGCGTAGTTTCGATGTCCATGTGAAATTCGATACCTCACTGCAAGCCCCTCTGATGCTGGCCTTCTTCGCCACCATCGGTTTGAGTGCAGACTTCGCCAGCCTGAAAAAAGGTGGCCGCGCGGTTACCGTATTCCTGCTGGTGGTAACCGGCTTGCTGCTGGTTCAGAACGCCATGGGCATCGGCCTGGCAACGGCACTGGGACTCGACCCGCTGATGGGCCTGCTGGCCGGGTCCATCACCTTGTCGGGAGGCCACGGCACAGGCGCTGCGTGGGGGGCCACGTTCACCGAGAAGTTTGGCCTGGCCTCGGCCTCCGAACTGGCAATGGCGTCCGCTACCTTCGGCCTGGTGCTGGGTGGCCTGATTGGCGGACCGGTCGCCCGGCTACTGATCAAACGGGTAAAAGCACCGGGCATCGAAGAAGCTGCACCGCAACTGCCCAAGGGTTTCGAACAACCGGAAAAAGAGCGCCTGATTACATCGTTTTCATTTATCGAAACACTGGCGCTGATCGCTGTCAGTTTGCTCGCGGGTTCGTTACTTGACGGTTTGTTGAAAGGCACTGCCTTTGAACTGCCAACCTTCGTTTGCGTGCTGTTCGTGGGTGTGGTTTTGCGAAACGGCCTTTCGGCATTCGGCTTTTATCATGTCTTCGAGCGGGAAGTCTCGGTATTGGGCAATGTGAGTTTGTCGTTATTCCTGGCCATTGCCTTGATGTCGCTCAAGTTGTGGGACCTTGCGGCGTTAGCGTTACCGTTCTTTGTGTTACTCGCCGCACAGACACTGGTCATGGCACTGTTTGCGATCTTTGTCACGTTCCGGGTCATGGGCCGCAACTATGATGCAGCGGTACTGGCTGCCGGACATTGTGGTTTCGGCCTGGGTGCAACGCCGACGGCAATCGCCAACATGCAAGCGGTGACCCAGCGCTACGGAGCCTCGCACATTGCCTTTCTGGTGGTACCGATGGTGGGAGCGTTCTTCATCGACATCATCAATGTCATCGTCATCAAGCTGTATCTGGCCTTGCCGTTCTTCTGAGTCAGACGCGGAACAGTCAGCCGGTAAGGTGCTCCGCCAGGTGCTGCCCGGGATCCGTTGACAGGGCCTGGTGCAGCAGTTTCTCCAGGATCGAGAAAAAGCACTTTATGTGGGGCTGCTTCAACGCCTGAGGCCGGGTCACCATGTAGACGTCCATATCTGGAAGGGGCAGGTCGACAAACAACTCGATCAAATCCTTGGCCAGGATCCGGGGAAGTACCGCGACCCCCATCCCGCGCCTCACTGATTCGAGCTGTGCGCTGAACGAGTTCACGCGGATCGGCGCACGTTCCAGCCCCCCTGCTTTTGCCGCACGTACTTGCGGCAACACGTCCAGCGGCGGAAGCAGGCCGATATTGACCGCCGTCGCAGGGGTAACCCCCGGAAACCGCTGCAGGTAACCAGCAGCGGCGAACACACCGTAGCCAAGCCGGCCTATCGGCCGATAAATCAGTGAAGGTTCCCCCAGGTGGGCCGTGCGTACGGCAATGTCCGCCACCCCCCGGACGATCTTGTGGAAGTCGGCGGTCACGGTCAGCTCCACCGAGCAACCCGGATGCAGTCCGGTGAAGCGATTGGCCGCCTCCAATATACAAGCCGAGAAGCCTTCCCCTGCGCTCACCTGAACCGTGCCCGAGAGTTCGCAGGGCAGCTCGGCTGCGCCGGCACGCGCCTGGCGCCGCAGGCCAGCTTCTGCGGCCAGGGCCACTTCGACCAGCGATTGGCCGCGCGAGGTCAGCCTGCATCCCTCTACGCCTCGCTCGACGAGCGGCTCGCCCAACGCGGCCTCAAGCTGGGTCAGGCGACGCGACACGGTCGAGGGTGCAATACCCAGCAACTCGCCAGCGCGAAGAAAGCTGCCACGCCGCGATACGGCCAGTAGAAGCCGAAGATCATCCCAGTTTTCCTGCAATGCCATATGTGCTGGCCTCTCCCTGGTTTGCAAATACGCAAAGCCATTATGCAGTAGGCGCTGTTTTTCGACAGCAAGCGCGGGCGTATACCTTGGGCCCCTCTGAACGAATGGAATGGATTGCATGATGACTAGCCCCAAGGACTATGCCCAACGAGCTGCCAACGCCTTTAACCAGCGTGATGTGCAAGGGCTACTGGCATTGGTCGACGAAGACTTCGTGTACCTGGATGGCATGACGACCCAAACCGGGCGCGAAGCCATGCGCGCGCGGGAGATGGCGCTGTTCAGCGCATTCCCTGACGCCCAGGTGGCCCTGACCCCATTCATGGTGTCGGACGATCGGCTGGCAATGACCGCCATCCTGACCGGCACCTTCACTGCGCCGCTGCTGCTGCCAGCAGGCGTGATCGTTCCGGCCCATGGGCGCCGGGTCTGCGTGCACTATGCGGCCCACTTCACCTTCAGGAACGGCCTGGCCATTCGCGAGGCGGTGTTTTTCGACAGTGCCATGTTGCGGCCATCTGCCGAACAACCCGAGGGTTGAGCCATGCGTAATGTATTCGTTACCGGAGCAACCGGCTTGCTGGGCAACAACCTGGTCCGTGAACTGGTCGCTCGTGGCTACACGGTCAAAGGGCTGGTGCGGTCAAGAGCAAAGGGGGAACAGCAGTTCGCTGATCTGCCCGAAGTGGAGCTGGTCGAAGGCGACATGGCCGATATCGACGCTTTCGCGGCATCGCTGCGCGGCTGCGACACGGTGTTCCATACTGCAGCGTTCTTTCGTGACAATTACAAAGGCGGCAGCCATTGGCAAGCACTCGAACAGATCAATGTGACCGGTACCCGCCACCTGTTGGAGCAGGCCTACAGGGCCGGCATCCGGCGGTTTATCCATACCTCCTCTATTGCAGTGCTCGACGGGGCACCCGGCACGTCGATCGATGAGACATGCCTGCGGGCCGAAGCAGATGCAGACGACTACTACCGCAGCAAGATCCTCGCCGACCGCGTCGTGGCTGAGTTTCTCGACGCCTGCCCCGACATGCACGCCTGCATGGTGCTCCCAGGCTGGATGTGGGGCCCTGGCGACACCGGCCCTACGTCGGCCGGGCAACTGGTAAACGATGTCGTGCGCGGCAAACTGCCCGGCTTGATCCCGGGTAGTTTCTCGGTGGTCGACGCCCGCGATGTAGCTTTGGCGCAGATTGCCGCAGCCACGCAAGGACGAAGCGGCGAACGCTATCTGGCTGCCGGTAGGCATATGACCATGGCTGAACTGGTACCGATAGTAGGCCGTCTGGCAGGCGTACAGACGCCTACACGGCATTTACCGTTACCGTTGTTATTCTGCCTGGCCGCAGTACAGGAAATGTATGCACGACTCACCGGAAAACCCATTCTGTTGAGCTTGGCCACGCTGCGCCTGCTGGTACGGGAAAAGGACCGCACGCGTTTCAACCATAGCAAAAGCGAACACGCGCTTGGCCTTAGCTTTCGGGCACTGGAGCTGACAATCGCCGACACAGTGGCGTGGTATCGTGACCACGGCTGGTTTGAACAACAGGGTGCGGCCACCAGGGCAAGGAAGTCGTGACACCATGACCACGGAAATAATCTTGATGCGCCACGGCCAGCCAGCACTGGCTACAAGCAACAAAGTATCAGCGCTGGGTATGAAGGACTGGATCGATGGCTACAACCGCGCCGAAATTACCGACCAGCCCGTCCCGGCCGCCAGCCTGCAGCTTGCCACAACGGCGAGGGTGATTGTGTCGAGCACAGCGCCACGTGCATTGAGCTCGCTGCAAGCGCTCGGTCTTGAGCCCAGCCACGTCGATGTGCTTTTTTGTGAAGCGCAGCTGCCGTATGGCCAATGGAAGTTGCCTCGGCTTTCACCGTTTACCTGGGCATTCATCCTTCGCGTCCTGTGGTTGTGTGGTTACTCGCGCAATGTCGAAACAGTCAGCGGTGCCAGGCTTCGCGCCAGCATGGCAGCACAACGGCTGTTATCACTCGCTAGTGAGGGGCCGGTACTGCTGCTAGGTCATGGGTTGATGAACCGGATGATTGCCAAGGAACTTATGGCAAAGGGCTGGACTCGCCGAAGCCGCAACGGCAGCCACTATTGGAACGCGGTTGTTCTTGCCAAGCGCATAGAGGACCCGGACTGAGTCGGGAAAGGTACAGGACGCAAAGGCACCACTGATAAACTGTCATACCGGCCTTACGATGCAACAGCCGGCTCATGACCTTTACGGCTTCTTTACTGGACAATGCCGTGGCGTTGTAAATACTGCCCGGCATAACCCACGTGAGCTTGTTCGATGCCTATCCCCGCGCGGCATTTCATTGCCTTCATCATCGGTGTCTTCCTGATTACATTGTCCCTCAGCATGGTCGTACCCATGGCCACGTTGATCCTGCACGACCGTAGCGACGATCTCGGGGCATTTCTCTGGTCGAGCCTGATCGCGCTGTGCGCGGGCCTGGCATTGGTAGCCCGTGGCGTACCTGAAGCGCCGCACGCTCGCGCTATGGATCGCCGGGATAACCCCGTTCGAAGCCATCAATCATTCGATGTCGCTGATCTCGACCGGTGGCTTCTCCACTTCCGATGCATCGCTCGGGCACTGGACACAGCCAGCAGTGCATTGGGTGGCAGTCGTCATCATGATTCTCGGCGGCCTGCCCTTCACCTTGTATGTGGCAACATTGCGCGGCCATCGCCGGGCGTTGATCAAGGATCAGCAGGTTCGCGGGTTCCTCGGCTTTCTGGCCTTCGTATCGATCACGGTAGGTAGCTGGCTCTGCTGGCACAGCGACTTGCCTTGGTGGGATGCTTTAAGGATCGTGGCGGTCAATGTCACCTCGGTGGTCACTACGACGGGGATTGCAGTCGGTGACTACACGCTGTGGGGCAGCTTTGCCGTTCTGTTGTTCTTCTATTTGACGTTTGTCGGGGGATGCTCAGGGTCAACATCCGGTGGCCTGAAGATCTTCCGCTTTCAGGTGGCCGCATCGTTGCTCGTCAGCAGCTTGAAGCAGTTGATCCACCCACGTGCAACGATCTCGAAAAAGTACAATGGCCATCCCATCGACGAAGACATCGTGCGTTCGCTGCTGACGTTCTCGTTCTTCTTCTTCATCACCATCGCGGTAATTGCCCTGCTGCTGTCCCTGATTGGGCTCGACTGGACCACTGCTTTGAGTGGTGCAGCCACTGCCGTATGCAACGTTGGACCCGGCTTGGGCAACCTGATCGGACCGGCCGGCAATTTTGCCTCGCTGCCCGATGCAGCGAAGTGGTTGCTTACGATCGGGATGTTACTGGGCCGGCTCGAAATCCTTACCGTGCTGGTACTCGTTGCCCCCGCTTTCTGGCGCTTCTAGGCAGAACGTTCACGCACCTGCAAGGCACATTATGGGCGACAGTTTCTGCCCCCGGCCAAAGGGCAGCCCGTCACCGTATCCATTTCATTACACTGTAATGAATTCGCTACAAACCACTTTGGCGAGGGCTGTACAAGGGTTTGATCGCCAAACTCTTTTCCCGTCGCCATAGCCTGTAGCGTTTTCATTCCGCAGTGATCATGGCAGGCAGGCACTAAAACACCTAACTGATTGATTTAAAACATTTTTATCCAATTGGCCGCATTTTTGCTAAGGGAATCCCAACCCCAAGAGCGCGGAGCCACCGCGCCCAACGCCCCTGCTTTTCCGAGGATTCCCCATGAGCGAGTTGCGTTTCACTGAAGATCACGAATGGCTGCGCGTCGAAGCCGATGGCAGCGTCACCGTGGGCATCACCGCCTACGCCCAGAACGCCCTTGGCGATGTGGTTTTCGTGCAACTGCCAGAGTTGCAGCAGTATGAGAAAGGCAGCGAAGCCTCCACCGTCGAGTCGGTCAAGGCCGCCAGCGGTGTGTACATGCCCCTGACTGGCGAAGTGGTGCAGATCAACGACCAGCTCGAAGACAGCCCGGAACTGGTCAACGAAGACCCGATGGGCGAAGGCTGGTTCTTCCGCTTCATGCCCGCCGATGCCAGCGCAGTGGCCGCCCTGCTCGACCAGGACGCCTACGACCGCCTGATCAAAGCCAACGACGACGCCTGAGGAACTCCACCATGACCATCAACCTCGGCACCGCCAACGAATTCATCGCCCGCCACATCGGCCCGCGCGCCGCCGACGAGCAGGCCATGCTGGCCGCTCTCGGCTTCGACTCGCTGGAAGCCATGACCGCCGCGGTCATTCCCGACAGCATCAAGGGCACCAGCGTACTCGGTTCGCACGACGGCCAGAGCGAAGCCGACGCGCTCGCCGCACTCAAGGCCATCGCCGGCAAGAACCAGCTGTTCAAGAGCTACATCGGCCAGGGCTACTACAACACCCACACGCCGGCGCCGATCCTGCGCAACCTGCTGGAAAACCCCGCCTGGTACACCGCCTATACCCCGTACCAGCCAGAAATTTCCCAAGGCCGCCTGGAAGCGCTGCTGAACTTCCAGACCCTGATCAGCGACCTGACCGGCCTGCCGATCGCCAACGCCTCGCTGCTCGACGAAGCCACCGCTGCCGCCGAGGCCATGACCTTCTGCAAACGCCTGTCGAAGAACAAGGCCAGTCATGCCTTCTTCGCCTCCGTGCATTGCCACCCGCAAACCCTCGACGTGCTGCGCACCCGTGCCGAGCCGCTGGGTATCGAGATCGTGGTCGGCGACGAGCGCGAGCTTGGCGATGTCAGCGCCTTCTTCGGCGCCCTGCTGCAGTACCCGGCCAGCAACGGTGAAGTGTTCGACTACCGCGAAGTGATCGAGCGCTTCCACGCCGCCAATGCCCTGGTCGCCGTTGCCGCCGACCTGCTGGCCCTGACCCTGCTGACCCCGCCGGGCGAGTTCGGCGCCGACGTGGCCATCGGCAGCGCCCAGCGCTTCGGCGTGCCACTGGGCTTCGGTGGCCCGCACGCGGCCTACTTCGCCACCCGTGACGCGTTCAAGCGCGACATGCCAGGCCGCCTGGTCGGCGTGTCGATCGACCGCTTCGGCAAGACCGCCCTGCGCCTGGCCATGCAGACCCGCGAGCAGCACATCCGCCGCGAAAAGGCCACCAGCAACATCTGCACCGCCCAGGTGCTGCTGGCCAATATCGCCAGCATGTTCGCCGTGTACCACGGCCCGGCCGGCCTCAAGCGCATCGCCGAACGTACCCATGCCCTGACCACGATCCTGGCCGCCGGCCTGAAGGCGCTGGGCGTGCAGGTAGTGGGCGCCAGCGCCTTCGACACCCTGACCCTGGCCACCGGCGGTGCCACCGCCAGCCTGCATGACAAGGCGCGCGCCCAAGGCATCAACCTGCGCCAGATCGACGCCGCCCACGTGGGCCTGTCGCTGGACGAAACCAGCAGCCAGGCCGACGTCGAGGCCCTGTGGCAACTGATCGGTGGCGACCAGGCCCAGCCAGACTTCAATGCCCTGGCCGCCAGCACCGGCTCACTGCTGCCTGCCGCCCTGCTGCGCCAGTCGGCCATCCTGCAGCACCCGGTGTTCAACCGCTACCACAGCGAAACCGAGCTGATGCGCTACCTGCGCCGCCTGGCCGACAAGGACCTGGCGCTGGACCGCAGCATGATCCCGCTGGGCTCTTGCACCATGAAGCTGAACGCCGCCAGCGAAATGATCCCGGTCACCTGGGCCGAGTTCGGCAACCTGCACCCGTTCGCCCCGGCCGAGCAGAGCCAGGGCTACTTGCAGATGACCACCGAGCTGGAAGCCATGCTCTGCGCCGCCACCGGCTACGACGCCGTATCGCTGCAGCCCAACGCTGGCTCCCAGGGCGAGTACGCAGGCCTCTTGGCCATCCGCGCCTACCACCGCAGCCGCGGCGAAGGCCACCGCGACATCTGCCTGATCCCGTCGTCGGCCCACGGCACCAACCCGGCCACCGCGCACATGGCCGGCATGCGTGTGGTGGTCACCGCCTGTGATGCCCGCGGCAACGTCGATGTCGAGGACCTGCGCGCCAAGGCCATCGAGCACCGCGAGCGCCTGGCCGCGATCATGATCACCTACCCGTCGACCCACGGCGTGTTCGAGGAAGCGATCGGCGAAATCTGCGCGATCATCCACGACAACGGTGGCCAGGTGTACATCGACGGCGCCAACATGAACGCCATGGTCGGCCTGTGCGCCCCGGGCAAGTTCGGCGGCGACGTTTCCCACCTGAACCTGCACAAGACCTTCTGCATCCCGCACGGCGGTGGCGGCCCGGGCGTCGGCCCGATCGGCGTCAAGTCGCACCTGGCACCGTTCCTGCCCGGCCACGCACAGCTGGAAAACACCGAGGGCGCGGTATGCGCCGCGCCGTTCGGCAGCGCCAGCATCCTGCCTATCACCTGGATGTACATCCGCATGATGGGCGGTGCCGGCCTCAAGCGTGCTTCGCAAATGGCGATCCTCAACGCCAACTACATCGCCCGTCGCCTGGAAGAGCACTATCCTGTTCTGTATACCGGCGGCAATGGCCTGGTGGCCCATGAGTGCATCCTCGACCTGCGCCCGCTGAAGGACACCAGCGGCATCAGCGTCGACGACGTGGCCAAGCGCCTGATCGACTTCGGCTTCCACGCCCCGACCATGTCCTTCCCGGTGGCTGGCACGCTGATGATCGAACCGACCGAAAGCGAGTCCAAGGAAGAACTGGACCGTTTCTGCGACGCGATGATCCAGATCCGCGAAGAAATCCGCGCGGTCGAGAACGGTAGCCTGGACAAGGACGACAACCCGCTGAAGAACGCCCCGCACACCGCGGCCGAGCTGGTTGGCGAATGGGCCCATGGCTACAGCCGCGAGCAGGCGGTATACCCGCTGCCGAGCCTGGTGGAAGGCAAGTACTGGCCACCGGTCGGCCGGGTCGACAACGTGTTCGGCGACCGCAACCTGGTGTGCGCCTGCCCGTCGATCGAGAGCTATCAGGACGCCTGATAGCCCTCGGGCCCGCTACCTGACTTGAGGTGTGGACCTCTGTGAGAGCGGGCGTGCCCGCGAATGCGCTGGTGGCTTCACCGACGCATTCGCGGGCACGCCCGCTCCCACAGGGTTCACCGTCCGCCCAACATTCCTGGCTGGAGGTTTCCCATGTCATTGAGCGTCTTCGACCTGTTCAAGATCGGCATCGGCCCCTCCAGTTCCCACACGGTCGGCCCGATGCGCGCCGCTGCGCGTTTCGCCGAAGGGTTGCGCCGTGATGGCCTGCTTGCCCGCACCGCCAGCGTCAAGGCTGAGCTGTATGGCTCGCTCGGCGCCACCGGCAAAGGCCACGGCAGCGACAAGGCCGTGCTGCTGGGCCTCGAAGGTGAACACCCCGATATCATCGATACCGACACCATCCCTGCCCGCCTGCAGGCCATCCGCGACAGCAGTCGGCTGAACCTGCTCGGCGAGCACAGCATCGCCTTCATCGAAAAGCAGCACCTGGCGATGATCCGCAAGCCGCTGGATTACCACCCCAACGGCATGATCTTCCGCGCCTTCGACGAGGCCGGCCTGCAAATCCGCAGCCGCGAGTACTACTCGGTGGGCGGCGGTTTCGTGGTCGACCAGGACGCCGCCGGCCACGACCGCATCGTCGAGGACAGCACACCACTGACCTACCCGTTCAAGACCGCCAAGGAACTGCTCGGCCACTGCACGACACAGAACCTGTCGGTGAGCCAGGTGATGCTGGCGAACGAGGCCGCCTGGCGCCCGGAAGCGCAAACCCGCGCCGGGCTGCTGCGCATCTGGCAGGTAATGCAGGATTGCGTCGAAGCCGGTTGCCGGCATGAAGGCATTCTGCCGGGCGGGCTCAAGGTCAAGCGCCGGGCGCCGGCGTTGTACCGTCAGCTGAGCCGCCACCCGGAGGCCAGCCTGCGCGATGCCCTGTCGGTGCTCGACTGGGTCAACCTCTACGCCCTGGCGGTAAACGAGGAAAACGCCTATGGCGGACGTGTGGTCACCGCACCTACCAACGGCGCAGCGGGCATCGTCCCGGCAGTGCTGCACTACTACATGCGCTTCGTACCGGGTGCCAACGAGGACGGGGTGGTGAGGTTCCTGCTCACCGCCGCGGCCATCGGAATCCTGTACAAGGAAAACGCCTCCATCTCCGGCGCCGAAGTGGGCTGCCAGGGCGAGGTCGGCGTGGCCTGCTCGATGGCCGCCGGGGCGCTGTGCGAGGTGATGGGCGGCAGCGTGCAACAGGTGGAAAACGCTGCCGAAATCGGCATGGAACACAACCTGGGCCTGACCTGCGACCCGATCGGCGGGCTGGTCCAGGTGCCTTGCATCGAGCGCAACGCCATGGGCTCGGTAAAGGCGATCAACGCGGTGCGCATGGCCTTGCGCGGCGACGGGCAGCACTACGTGTCGCTCGACAAGGTGATCCGCACCATGCGCCAGACCGGCGCCGACATGAAAAGCAAATACAAAGAGACCGCCCGTGGCGGCCTGGCCGTCAACATCATCGAATGTTGACCCGACAACAACAGCAAGGAGTCACCGATGTCCGAAACACTGCTCAAGACCCCACTGCACGCCCTGCACCTGGAACTGGGTGCGCGCATGGTGCCGTTCGCCGGCTATGACATGCCCGTGCAGTACCCGCTGGGCGTGCTCAAGGAACACCTGCACACCCGCGAGCAGGCCGGCCTGTTCGATGTCTCGCACATGGGCCAGATCACCTTGCGCGGCAGCGATGCCGCCAAAGCCCTGGAAAGCCTGGTGCCGGTGGATATCATCGACCTGCCGGTGGGCATGCAGCGCTATGCCATGTTCACCAATGAGCAAGGTGGCATCCTCGACGACCTGATGGTCGCCAACCTGGGCGACGACACGCTGTTCCTGGTGGTCAACGCCGCCTGCAAGGACCAGGACCTGGCCCACCTGCAAGCGCACATCGGCAACCTTTGCGAGATTCAGCCACTGTTCGAGCAACGTGCCCTGCTCGCCCTGCAAGGCCCGGCAGCGGTCAAGGTACTGGAGCGCCTGGCCCCGGAAGTGGCCCACATGACCTTCATGCAGTTCCGCCGGGTGAAACTGCTGGGTGAAGACTGCTTCGTCAGCCGCTCGGGCTACACCGGCGAAGACGGCTACGAAATTTCGGTACCGGCACAGGCTGCCGAAGCGCTCGCCCGCCGCCTGCTGGCCGAGCCCGAAGTACAGCCGATCGGCCTGGGTGCGCGCGACTCGCTGCGCCTGGAAGCCGGCCTGTGCCTGTATGGCCATGACATGAACACCGAGACCACGCCGGTCGAAGCCAGCCTGCTGTGGGCCATTTCCAAGGTGCGCCGTGCCGATGGCACACGTGCCGCCGGTTTCCCGGGCGCCGAAGCCATCTTTGCCCAGCAGCGCAATGGCGTGGGGCGCAAACGTGTGGGCCTGTTGCCGCAGGAGCGTACGCCAGTGCGTGAAGGCGCGGATATTGTCGATGCAAACGATAAACCCGTAGGCAAAGTGTGCAGCGGCGGTTTTGGCCCGACACTCGGTGCACCTGTAGCAATGGGTTATATCGATAGTGAACATGCTGCAATCGACACCCCACTGTTCGCCGTGGTGCGAGGCAAGAAGGTTGCCTTGAAAGTCAGCAAAATGCCTTTCGTGGCACAACGTTACTACCGGGGCTGAAGCCGCTTTGTGAAGGTTGCGGGCAGGTTCGACATATTCGATTTCGAACCTGCCCAATAACTTTTGAACATGGCGCCAGGCCAGGCGCCATGCCGTTTCCGACAATTTTGTCGGTTACCGGCAAACGGCTGGTTTTCCATACGACCAAGGGCTTGTTTTTCGCTCGGGAGTTGGCGTAGAGTCACTGCACTGTGTTTGCATGGGTCGCAACAGTTCGTGACCTGGGCCAGTAGCCGCAATCTGCTACAACCCGTTTGACGTCTCTTACTTTCCTGCAACCCAGCCCAGTAATCTTTTGCATGTTTATTGCAAAAGAAACTGTCATCAAAATTCAAGCTTCATAGGAAATAAGACAATGGCTGAGCGTCAGAACGGTACCGTCAAGTGGTTCAATGACGAAAAAGGTTACGGCTTCATCACTCCAGAAAGCGGTCCGGATCTGTTCGTGCACTTCCGCGCTATCGAAGGTAACGGCTTCAAGAGCCTGAAAGAAGGCCAGAAGGTCACCTTCGAAGCAGTCCAGGGCCAGAAAGGCATGCAGGCTGACAAAGTTCAGGTCGCCGGCTGAGCCGAACCCGACTTCGAGAAAAGCCCCTGCCAAGTGCAGGGGCTTTTTTTTGCCCGTAGAATAGCGGCTTCGTCTTCTGGAGCCGTTCTGCATGTCCAAGCCTCTGCTCACACCCCAGGGTGATTTTCCGCCGGTCGGCCTGGGCCGGCGCCTGGCGGCGATGTTCTACGATTTCCTGCTGTGCACGGCGCTGCTTATCGTGACCGCCGGTGCCTACAAGATGATCCAGATGGCGATCATCGGCGAAGCTCGCATGCGTGAGCTGACCGAAGCTGGCGCGCTGGACGGCGACCCGCTGCTGTCGACGGTGCTTCTGTTCGCCTTGTTCGGCTTCTTTGCCAAGTTCTGGACCCACGGCGGGCAGACCCTGGGCATGCAGGTGTGGGGCGTGCGGGTACAGAACGCAGACGGCACGGCTATCAGCCTGTGGCAGGCACTGTTGCGCTTTGTGGTGTCGATCGCGTCGTGGCTGTGCCTGGGGCTGGGGTTCCTCTGGGTGCTGATCGACAAGCGCAAACGCGGCTGGCATGACATTTATTCGGAAAGCCAACTGGTGCGGGTGCCGAAGCAGAAGAAATGAGCTGAGACCTGTATTGCCTGCTCCCCCCTCTTCGCGGGCTCGCCCGCTCCCACAGGAACCTCACAAGCCTGGGGACCTGTGATGAACCTGTGGGAGCGGGCAAGCCCGCGAAGAAGCCAACACAGATGCCAGCAAAAAGCCGACCCTGAGGTCGGCTTTTTTTGCAGCTCAGGCCATCAACCGGCCCGGCGCAACAACCACACACCGGCCAGCGCACAGATGCCTGCCGGAATCACCACCGCCAACAGCGGCGGGAAGCCGAACACCTGGCTCGACGGCCCCAGCAGGTCCTGGGCGATGCGGAACACGAAGCCCACCAGCACACCGGTGAATACGCGCTGGCCCAGGGTCACCGAACGCAGCGGGCCGAAGATGAAGGAAATCGCCATCAGCACCAGCGCCGCGGTCACCATCGGCTGCAACACCTTGGTCCAGAACGCCAGCCAGTAACGGGCATTGTTCAGCCCCTGGTCTGACAGGTAGTGGATGTAGTCCCACAGCCCGGTGATGGACAGCGACTCCGGCGCCAGGATCACGGTATTGAGCAGTTGCGGCGTGAGCGAAACATCCCAGCGCTCTTGCGGCGTGTTCACCACTTCGGTGTGGTCGCCACGGAAGAAGGTGGTGCGCACGTCGGCGAGCAGCCAATGGTCATCCTGGTACTGCGCCCGGCGGGCAAAGCTCGAGGTGACGATCTTGCGCTCGCTGTCGAAGCGGTAGCGGGTCACCCCCAGCAGCAGGCCGTTGGGCTGCACGGCGTTGATGTGCACGAACTCCTCGCCCTGGCGGTGCCACATGCCACGCTTGGAGCTTTGCGCATCACCACCTCCCTGTGCCAGGGAACGGTCGGCCTGGGCCTTGTTCTCGGTCACCGGTGCCACGTATTCACCGATCAGCAGGCCGACCAGCATCAGCACCAGCATCGGCTTCATCACCGCCCAGACGATGCGGCCGATGGACACCCCGGCGGCGCGCATGATGGTCAGTTCGCTGCTGCTGGCCAGGCTGCCCAGGCCGATCAGGCAACCGATCAGGGCGGCCATCGGCAGCATTTCGTACAGGCGCCGTGGGGCGGTGAGCAAAACGAAGTTGCCCGCCTCCATCACCGTGTAGGTATCGCTGAGGTCGCTCATTTCATCAATGAAGGCGAACAGCGAGGCCAGGCCAAGGATGATCCCCAGTACGGCGAGAATGGCCAGCAGCACGCTCTGGCCGATGTAACGGTCGAGCTTACCCATGGGCCACCTCCGCACGACGGGCGGCGCGCTTGAGGCGCAGCGGTTCCCAGTACATCAGGCCCAGGCCGATCAGCAGGAACAGGCCGTGGACCCACCACATGCCCAGGGCGATCGGCAGTTTGCCCTTCTCGAGGGCGCCACGTACGGAAATCAGCATTGTCAGGTAGGCCATGTACAGAAGAATTGCCGGCAGCAGCTTGAGGAAGCGGCCCTGGCGCGGGTTGACCCGCGACAGCGGCACCGCCAGCAGGGTGACGACGAACACCAGGATCGGCAGCGACAGCCGCCATTGCAGCTCGGCGCGCTCACGCAGGCCCTTCTTGCCGATCAGCTCGGAGGTGGGGACGGCCTCGCGTTCGGTCACTTCCTCGCTGACCTCCGGCTTGGGCAGCAGCACGCCGTAAGTGTCGTACTTGATGGCGCGGTAGTCGGCCTGGCCCGGGTTGCCGTCGTAACGGTAGCCGTTTTCCAGTACCAGGTAGCGGTTGCCGTCGGCCTGAATTTCCTGGTGGCCTTTTTCAGCAACCAGCACCGACGGCGCACGGTCCTTGGTCTTGTCCTGGTTGAAGCGTTTCTCGGAGATGAACACGCCGGCCAGGTTGATGCGGTCGTCCGACAGCTCTTCGGTGTACGTCACCCGCGAACCGTCGCGCAGGGTCTGGAAGCGGCCTGGCACCAGGGTGTCGAACTCGGTCAGGGCATCCTGCTGGCTGATGATCTGCTGCACCTGGGCCACGCCCAGCGGCGCCAGGCTGAGGCTCAGCCAGGCCACCAGCAGGGCGACCAGCGCAGCCGGGGCCATGGTCAGGCCCAGCAGGCGTTGCTGGCTCATGCCGGTGGCCGACAGCACGGTCATCTCGCTTTCCAGGTACAGGCGCCCGTACGCCAGCAGAATGCCGAGGAACAGCCCCAGAGGCAGAATCAGCTGCAGGAAGCCCGGCAGGCGGAAGCCCATGATCAGGAACAGCACGCTCGGGTCGAGCACGCCCTGGGCAGCCTGGGCCAGGTACTTGATGAAGCGCCCACTCATGATGATCACCAGCAGCACGGCGCTGACGGCGCTCAAGGTCACCAGGACCTCGCGGGACAGATAACGAAAGACGATCAAACCAGACACTCCTGGGTTGTCAGGGCGGACTGCCAATCAGTGGCGCCAGACAATGACTTAGTACAGCCAAGACCAATGCCGGTTCGCCAAAGGCGAACCTCCATGTAAAGTGCGCGCATTATCCTGTGATTGACCGCCCCTGTCACTTCGCCGCGCATGAAGGCGCATAACGGGGTTGTCAGCACGCTTGCCGCAGGCTCAAACTGGCAGCTTTTCCGCCGGCGCGCGACGACGCGGCCAGGCCCGCCCAGAGCGCTGGAAGACACAGCGCCGACTGTATCGATCATTCGGGGATCCTGACATGGAACTGGTTGTAAAAAGCGTAGCTGCTGCATCCGTAAAAACCGCCACCCTGGTCCTCCCGGTAGGTGAAAACCGCAAGCTCGGCGCCGTGGCCAAGGCCGTGGACCAGGCCAGCGAAGGCGCCATCAGTGCCGTGCTCAAGCGTGGCGACCTGGCCGGCAAGCCGGGCCAGACCCTGCTGCTGCAGAGCCTCCCGGGCCTGAAGGCCGAGCGCGTATTGCTGGTGGGCAGCGGCAAGGACGAAGCCCTTGGCGACCGCGCCTGGCGCAAACTGGTTGCCAGCGTCGCCGGTGTGCTCAAGGGCCTGAACGGCGCTGATGCCGTGCTGGCACTGGACGACATCGCAGTCAGCAACCGCGACGCCCACTACGGCAAGTACCGCCTGCTGGCCGAAACCCTGCTCGATGGCGATTACGTGTTCGACCGCTTCAAGAGCCAGAAGGCCGAACCACGTACCCTGAAAAAGGTCACCCTGCTGGCCGACAAGGCCGGCCAGGCCGAGGTCGAACGTGCGCTCAAACACGCCAGCGCCATCGCCACCGGCATGGCCTTCACCCGCGACCTCGGCAACCTGCCGCCCAACCTGTGCCACCCAAGCTTCCTGGCCGAACAGGCCAAGGACCTGGGCAAGGCGCACAAGGCGCTGAAGGTCGAAGTACTGGACGAGAAGAAGATCAAGGACCTGGGCATGGGCGCGTTCTACGCCGTCGGCCAAGGCAGCGACCAGCCACCACGCCTGATCGTGCTCAACTACCAGGGCGGCAAGAAGACCGAGAAGCCGTTCGTGCTGGTGGGCAAGGGCATTACCTTCGACACCGGCGGCATCAGCCTCAAGCCTGGTGCCGGCATGGACGAAATGAAATACGACATGTGCGGTGCCGCCAGCGTGCTCGGCACCCTGCGTGCGGTGCTCGAACTGCAGTTGCCGGTCAACCTCGTGTGCCTGCTGGCCTGCGCCGAGAACATGCCAAGTGGCGGCGCCACCCGCCCGGGTGACATCGTCACCACCATGAGCGGGCAGACCGTGGAAATCCTCAACACCGACGCCGAAGGCCGCCTGGTGCTGTGCGACACCCTGACCTACGCCGAGCGTTTCAAGCCGCAGGCAGTCATCGACATCGCCACCCTGACCGGTGCCTGCATCGTCGCCCTGGGCAGCCACACCACCGGCCTGATGGGCAACAACGACGACCTGGTCGGCCAGTTGCTCGACGCTGGCAAGCGCGCCGACGACCGTGCCTGGCAGCTGCCGCTGTTCGATGAGTACCAGGAACAACTGGACAGCCCGTTCGCCGACATGGGCAACATTGGTGGGCCGAAGGCCGGCACCATCACCGCCGGCTGCTTCCTGTCGCGCTTTGCCAAGGCCTACGACTGGGCGCACATGGACATCGCCGGCACCGCCTGGGTCAGTGGTGGCAAGGACAAGGGCGCCACTGGCCGCCCTGTGCCCCTGCTGACCCAGTACCTGCTGGACCGCGCTGGCGCCTGACGCCGTGAAGCCGGTGGCGCCCCGCACGCCACCGGCCGGCGATACCACCATGAGCAAAGTCGATTTCTACATCCTGCCCACCGACTCGCTGTCGGCGCGGCTCGATTTCGCCTGCAAGCTGTGCGAAAAGGCCTGGCGCCTCGGCCACCGGGTCTACCTGCATTGCCAGGACGCCGAGCAGCGCGATGAGCTGGACCAACGCCTGTGGCGCTTCAAGGGCGAGGCCTTCGTGCCCCACGACCTCGCGGAGGTGCATGCCGACGCCAGCGTGGCACTGGGCCTGGCGGCCGACAGTGCAGGCAATCACCACGACCTGCTGATCAACCTGGGCGCCGGCGTACCGGGCTTTGTCGGCCAGTTCGAGCGGGTGGCCGAAATCGTCGTTGAGGAGCCTGGCATCCGCCAATCGGCCCGTGACCGATTCCGTTTCTACCGTGAACAGGGCTATGCTCTGCAAGACCACCGCTTACAGCGACTTTGACGACGATGGACAAGCCCTCCCCCCTGCCCGACTCCACCCATCTGCTCGATGACCTCGAGTCGATCCGCCAGCTGCTTGGCGACGCCGACCTGCAACCACCGCTGCTGACCGAGACGGTGGAGCAGATCCCGTTGCTGCTGGAAGAAGCGCCCGGCAACCCTGTGCCTGTGGCCGAACCGGTTGAGCCCGAGCCCGAAGACGACCCGCAGACCCGCCGCCAGGACACCCTGCTGCACCTGGAAAGCGAGCTGCGCGCGGCAGCGCAGATGATCATGCAGGACGTTATCAACGACTTTACCCCGCACATCGAGAACGAGATCAAGCGCCGGCTGGATGCGCGGATCGAGCGGTTGATCAAGCGTTCCGAGTAATACCGGGTATCAGCGGCGCCTGCTTCGCGGCACGCCCGCTCCCACAGGTTCGGTGCAAGCTTCGAGACTTGCACCGTACCTGTGGGAGCGGGCGTGCCCGCGAAGCAGGCGCCACGGCTCCGTCAGTTGTCAGCAGCTTGTCGCCTGCGGCCCCCAGCTTGGTTATACTTCCCGGCTTTCCCGAATAAATGCACAGGGTCCCGCCGCGCATGGATAAGACCTACCAGCCGCACGCCATCGAAACTTCCTGGTACAACACCTGGGAGTCCGAGAACTATTTCGCCCCACAAGGTGCAGGCGAGTCCTACACCATCATGATCCCGCCGCCTAACGTGACCGGCAGCCTGCACATGGGTCACGGGTTCAACAACGCGATCATGGACGCCCTGATCCGTTTCCGCCGCATGCAAGGCCGCGACACCCTGTGGCAGCCAGGTACCGACCACGCCGGCATCGCCACCCAGATGCTGGTCGAGCGCCAGCTCGAGGCCAAAGGCCAGAATCGCCACGACCTGGGCCGCGAAAAGTTTCTGGAAAAGGTCTGGGAATGGAAGGACCAGTCCGGCGGCAACATCAGCCGTCAGATCCGTCGCCTGGGCTCGTCGGTCGACTGGAGCCGCGAGCGCTTCACCATGGACGACGGCCTGTCCGAAGCGGTCAAGGAAGCCTTCGTGCGCCTGCACGAAGACGGCCTGATCTACCGCGGCAAGCGCCTGGTCAACTGGGACACCAAGCTGCACACGGCCATCTCCGACCTCGAAGTGGAAAACCACGACGAGAAGGGCCACCTGTGGAACCTGCGCTACCCGCTGGCCGACGGCGCGAAAACCGCCGAAGGCAAGGACTACCTGGTAGTCGCCACCACCCGTCCGGAAACCCTGCTGGGCGACGCTGCCGTGGCGGTCAACCCGAATGACGAGCGCTACCAGGCACTGATCGGCAAGTTCGTCGTATTGCCGCTGGTCGGCCGTCGCATCCCGATCATCGCCGACGACTACTGCGACCCCGAGTTCGGTACCGGCTGCGTGAAGATCACCCCGGCCCACGACTTCAACGACTACGAAGTCGGCAAGCGCCACAACCTGCCGCTGCTGAACATCTTCGACAAGAACGCCTTCGTGCTGGCCAGCGCCCAGGCTTTCAACCTCGACGGCAGCGTCAACGAGCAGGTCGACACCCGGTTGCCGGCCCAGTACGCCAACCTCGACCGCTTCGTCGCGCGCAAGCAGATCGTCGCCGACCTGGACGCCCAGGGCCTGCTGGTGAGCATCGACGACCACGCCCTGAAAGTGCCGAAAGGCGACCGTTCGGGTACCGTCATCGAGCCGTGGCTGACCGACCAGTGGTACGTTTCCACCAAGCCGCTGGCAGAACCTGCCATCGCCGCCGTGGAAGATGGCCGCATCCAGTTCGTGCCCAAACAGTACGAGAACATGTACTTCTCGTGGATGCGTGACATCCAGGACTGGTGCATCAGCCGCCAGCTGTGGTGGGGCCACCGCATCCCGGCTTGGTACGACGAGGCCGGCCAGGTCTATGTCGGCCGCAACGAGGAAGAGGTGCGCGCCAAGCATAACCTGGGCGCCGACGTGGTCCTGCGCCAGGACGACGACGTCCTCGACACCTGGTTCAGTTCGGGCCTGTGGACCTTCTCCACCCTGGGCTGGCCGGAGCAGACCGAGTTCCTCAAGAAGTTCCACTCCACTGACGTGCTGGTGACCGGCTTCGACATCATCTTCTTCTGGGTTGCGCGCATGATCATGCTGACCATGCACCTGATCAAGAACGAGGATGGCACCCCGCAGGTACCGTTCAAGACTGTGTACGTGCACGGCCTGGTCCGTGACGGCCAGGGCCAGAAGATGTCCAAGTCCAAGGGCAACGTACTGGACCCGCTGGACATCGTAGACGGCATCACCCTCGACGCCCTGCTGGAAAAACGCACCAGCGGCATGATGCAGCCCAAGCTGGCCGAAAAAATCGCCAAGCAGACCAAGGCCGAGTTCCCCGAAGGTATCGCCAGCTACGGCACCGACGCCCTGCGCTTCACCTTCTGCTCGCTGGCCTCCACCGGCCGTGACATCAAGTTCGACATGGGTCGCGTAGAAGGCTACCGCAACTTCTGCAACAAGATCTGGAACGCCGCCCGCTACGTGCTGGACAAGGGCGAGGACTGCGGCCAGAACGGCGAAGCCGTCGAGCTGTCGCTGGCCGACCGCTGGATCATCTCGCAGTTGCAGCGCACCGAAGCCGAAGTGACCCGCCAGCTGGAGCAGTTCCGCTTCGACCTGGCCAGCCAGGCACTGTACGAGTTCATCTGGAACCAGTACTGCGACTGGTACCTGGAGCTGTCCAAGCCGGTGCTGTGGGACGAGAACGCCCCTGTCGAGCGCGCCCGTGGCACCCGCCGCACCCTGGTGCGCGTGCTGGAAGTGGCGCTGCGCCTGGCGCACCCGTTCATGCCGTTCATCACCGAAGAAATCTGGCAGCGCATCGCGCCGCTGGCCGGCATCCACGGCAAGACCATCATGCTGCAGCCGTGGCCGGTTGCAAATGAAAGCCGCATCGACGCCGCCGCCGAAGGTGACATCGAGTGGCTCAAGGAGCTGATGGTCGGCCTGCGCAACATTCGCGCCGAGATGAACATCGGCCCGGGCAAGCCGCTGCCGCTGTTCCTGAAGAACGCCAACGCCGACGACCAGCGTCGCCTGCAGGAAAACGAAGCCCTGCTGAAGAAGCTGGCCAAGGTCGAATCGTTCACCGTACTGGGCGATGCCGACGAAGCGCCGCTGTCGGCCACCGCCCTGGTCGGTGACCTGCAAGTGCTGGTGCCGATGGCCGGCCTGATCGACAAGGATGCCGAGCTGGCGCGCCTGAACAAGGAAATCCAGCGCCTGCAAGGTGAAGTGGCGCGCGTGGGCGGCAAGCTGTCCAACGCCGCCTTCGTCGACAAGGCACCGCCTGCAGTGATCGAGAAGGAACGCGCCAAGCTGGCCGAGTCCGAACAGGCCCTGGCCAACTTCACCGAGCAGCATGCGCGGATTGCAGCGCTGTAACCAAAAGTGAAGCCATAGCGGGCTGCTTCGCAGCCCATCGCCGGCAAGCCAGCTCCCACAGGAAAGCGCTGTACCTGTGGGAGCTGGCTTGCCGGCGATGCTTTTCAGGACCCCATCATGACCGACAAACCCACCCTGCACCCGCGCAACCGCCACCAGGGCCGCTACGACTTCCCCAGCCTGATCAAGGCCCACCCTGACCTGGCGCGCTTCACCATCACCAACCCCCACGGCAAACCCAGCATCGACTTTGCCAACCCTGAGGCCGTGCGGGTGTTCAACCGTGCCCTGCTCAAGGCCCAGTACGGCATCCAGCACTGGGATATCCCCGCCGACTACCTATGCCCGCCGATTCCCGGCCGCGCCGACTACATCCACGTCGCCGCCGACCTGCTGGCCGACGACAATGCCGGCGAGGTTCCCAAGGGCGCCCAGGTGCGCGCACTGGACATCGGCGTGGGCGCCAACTGCATCTACCCGTTGCTGGGGTACACCGACTACCGCTGGCGCTTCCTCGGTTCGGACATCGACCCCGTGGCCCTGGCATCGGCCAAGGCCATCGTCCAGGCCAATGGCCTGGGCAAGGCCATCAGCCTGCGCCAGCAGGCCAACCGTGCGCACATCCTCAGCGGCCTGCTGCAGGAAGACGAACGCTTCGACCTGACCTTGTGCAACCCGCCCTTCCATGCCTCACGCGACGAAGCCACCCGTGGCAGCCAGCGCAAGTGGAAGAACCTGGGCAAGCAGGACCCCAAGCGCAAGCTGCCGGTGCTCAACTTCGGCGGTCAGAACAATGAACTGTGGTGCGAAGGCGGCGAGATCCGCTTTGTCACCCAACTGGTCAGCGAAAGCGTGCAGTACGCCGAGCAGGTCCTGTGGTTCACCAGCCTGGTGTCCAAGGCCAGCAACCTGCCGGGGATCGAGGCCGCGCTAAAGAAAGCGGGCGCCAAGGCCGTGCGCACCCGTGAAATGGGCCAGGGGCAGAAGCAAAGCCGCATGGTCGCCTGGAGCTACCACGACGACGCCGCGCGCCAGGCCTGGCACGCCGGGCGTAAAACCCAGGCATGAAAAAACCGCGCCCGGGCAAGCCGGGCGCGGTTTCGTCAAAGCTTCAACAATTACTTGTTGATGGCGTCGGTCAGCACTTTGGCTGGCACGAACTTGACGACTTTCTTGGCAGCGATTTCGATGGCAGCGCCAGTCGAAGGGTTGCGGCCGGTACGGGCAGGACGCTCGGTGACTTTCAGCTTGCCGATGCCTGGCAGAGTGATTTCAGCGCCGTTTTCCAGCTGGTCGGCGACGATCTGGGCCAGTTGCTCCAGAGCGTTCTTGGCGGTGGCTTTTGGCGCGGCGATCGATTCGGCGATGTCGGCAATCAGTTGGTCTTTGGTCAATGCCATGGTGGTGTTCCTTCCCTATCAAATTCGATGGTTATGCAGCGGACTACGACGTTATCGGGCCAGCCCCTGAAAGTGGAGGGCCGCGCCAATCGCGTATGTAGATACGCAAATCGACGTTTGGTTCGACACGACGACAGCACGCTGCCAGCAATGCGCCACACAAGGGGCGCAAGACCGCGCAAAGCTACCACAGGAGCGGATAAATATCCGCTGCGCACTTCGATTTAATGCAGGTTTTTCGGGGGTTTTAGCCGAAAACGCACAAATCTGAACAAAAAACGAACAACCGGCATTTCTGCCAACATCCGGCCACTGCATCACCTGGTGTCTAAGGTAAACTGCACGACTTTTGCAGCTCGCCGAGAATTCCATGCCAATCCGTCATTGCATCGTTCACCTGATCGACAAAAAGCCCGATGGCAGCCCCGCCGTGCTGCATGCCCGCGATTCCGAACTGGCCGCCTCCGACGCCATCGAAAACCTGCTGGCCGACCTCAATGACAGCTACAACGCCAAGCAAGGCAAGGCTTGGGGATTTTTCCACGGTGAGTCTGGCGCCTACCCGCTCAGTGGCTGGCTGAAGCAGTACCTGGACGAAGAAAAGGACTTTACCGCCTTCAGCCGCGTGGCCGTGGAGCACCTGCAGAAGCTGATGGAAGAATCCAACCTGTCGACCGGTGGCCACATCCTGTTTGCCCACTACCAGCAAGGCATGACCGAATACCTGGCGATCGCCCTGCTGCACCACAGCGAAGGCGTGGCGGTGAACGCCGAACTCGACGTGATGCCTTCGCGCCACCTCGACCTTGGGCAGCTGCACCTGGCGGCGCGCATCAACCTGTCGGAGTGGAAGAACAACCAGAACTCCAAACAGTACATTTCGTTCATCAAGGGCAAGAACGGCAAGAAAGTCTCGGACTACTTCCGTGACTTCATCGGCTGCCAGGAAGGCGTCGACGGCCCGGGCGAAACCCGCACCCTGCTCAAGGCCTTCAGCGACTTCGTCGAGAGCGAAGACCTGCCTGAAGAGTCCGCCCGCGAAAAAACCCAGACCCTGGTCGAGTACGCCACTACCCAGACCAAGCTGGGCGAGCCGGTCACACTTGAGGAGCTGTCCAGCCTGATCGACGAGGACCGGCCCAAGGCGTTCTACGACCACATTCGCAACAAGGACTACGGCCTGTCGCCGGAAATCCCCGCGGACAAGCGCACCCTCAACCAGTTCCGCCGTTTCACCGGGCGTGCCGAGGGGCTGTCGATCAGCTTCGAAGCGCACCTGCTGGGGGACAAGGTCGAATATGACGAAGAAGCAGGGACCTTGATCATCAAGGGCCTTCCGACCACCTTGGTGGATCAGCTGAAGCGGCGCAAGGACTGATGGCCCCGAGGCCTGCTGCGCCATAGGAAGCCACCAACGCCTCCTTCGCCGACTTGCGCAGCCGCTTCACCAGCCGCTCCTGGCGCAACGCCTCGCCCTTGTCCGGCCATTGCTCCACATACACCAGCGCCTTGGCCGGGCTGGTCTTGAAGTAGCGCGCGCCCTGCCCTTTCTGGTGCGCCAGGAAGCGCCGCTGCGGGTCATCGCTGATGCCGCAGTACAACGAACCATTGGCCGCCCGCACCAGGTAGACATACCAGGGCTTGCTGACAGCGCCTTCGTCGATTTCACTCACCCCGGGCCTGCTGGAACGCGCGCAACCCTTTGAATGCCTGCTGGCGTACCTTGTTCTGCACCAGCGGCGACCAGCCCAGCAGCACGCCTGGCATACCCAGCGCCTGCCGCGCCCAGCACCACATGTCGAAGTGGTCATCGTGCTGGCAGATCAGCCCGTCACGGATCACGAAACGCGCCTGGATATCGTTGACCACGGTGCGGCCGGTCTGGCTGAACAGGTAGGTCGCAACCCAGTGCGCTCCACCACTACGCTCGTCAGCGCGGACGCTGTCGAAGGTCAGGGTGAAGTCCTTGGCGCGAGTGGTGAGCATCCGCCACATGTCGCCTGCATCCTTGCCGCGCAGGGTGCCGAAGACCGGGTCGCTGAAGACGATATCGTCGCTGTAGCAGGCGACCATGGCCTCGGCGTCCAGGCGCTGGAATGCCTGGTAGAAGCGGGTGATCAGGTCGCGGTTGGCGTCGCTCATGGGGGCTGGTCCGTCCTGGGGGATGAAAGCAGCACGATAAGCTGCCACGACGCCTTACGCCAGTGCCGGCCTCTTCGCGGGCTCGCCCGCTCCCACAGGTACAGCGCAGCATTCAAGGTGTGCGCGATCCCTGTGGGAGCGGGCATGCCCGCGAAGAGGCCGCTACTGCCAACAGTCCTTCAGACCCTCTCGCTGCTCACCTGCACATGCAAAGCCCGCCCGGCCCCCAGGCCGAACACGATGGCACCTACACCCAACACGGCAAAAATCCACCCCACTGCCGCCCAGCCCCCGGTCAGGTCATGCACCAGCCCCACTGCAAATGGCCCCATCGACGCCAGCGTGTACCCCACCCCCTGCGCCATGCTCGACAGGTTCGCCGCCACATGGGCATCCTTCGAGCGCAGCACGATCAAGGTCAGCGCCAGGGCAAAGGTACCGCCCTGCCCCAGGCCCAGCACCACCGCCCAGCCCCACAGCCCGGAAAGCGGCGCATAAAGGCAACCGAACAGACCAGCCAGGGTAATCAGCATGACCAGCACGATCGCCAGCCGCTGGTCCTTGCCGCGAGTGGCCAGCCAGGGCGCACTGAGCGAACTGGCCAGCTGCACGATTACCGAACCCGACAGCACCAGCCCCGCTTCGGTCGGGCTCAGGCCGCGACCGATCAGGATCGATGGCAACCAGCCGAAGACAATGTAGGCCAGCGAAGACTGCAAGCCCATGTACAGGGTCACTTGCCAGGCCAGCGGATCACGCCAAAGCCCACGCACGCGGTAGGCCACCTTGTGCAGACCATGGCCCTGGCGGGCTTGCGGCAGCCATACCAACATGGCCAGCAGAGCCGGCAACACCCAGAAACCCAGCCCCAGCGCCCAGCTGTCGTCGAAATGCCGGGCCAGGGGTACCGTGGCACCCGCCGCCATGGCCGCGCCCAGGCACAACGCCATGGTGTACACGCCGGTGAGAGTGCCAGCGTGCTGCGGGAAGTCGCGCTTGACTATCCCCGGCAGCAATACACCAACAATACCGATACTGGCCCCCGCCATCAGGCTGCCGAGGAACACCCCGATAGCGCCAAAGGTACTGCGTAGCACAATGCCCAACGCCAGGGTGAGAAGAATACCGAGGATCACCCGCTCGCTGCCAAAGCGCCGCGCCAGCACCGGCGCCAAGGGGGCGAACAGGCCCAGGCACAGCACCGGCAGGGTGGTCAGCAAACCGGCCTGCGAGGCATTCAGCCCCAACCCGTCGGCTACCTGGCCCAGCACCGGCGCCATGCTCGACAGCGCCGGGCGCAGGTTCAGGGCCACCAGCACCAGGCCCAGCAGCAATAGCCAGGGCCGCCGCACGATCACGGGCTGCTGCTGGACCTGCTCGTCGTCAGCCTCGGCGTCGATCAGCAATTCATCGAGGTCCCGCTCGTTCGATGGAGTGTTACGGGTGATGGATTCAGGCATGGCCTTCTCGGAGTCAGGATTCGATAAGGGTACGGCTCAGGCGCTTGGCCCGCTCCGCATCTCGTTGCTCGATGGCGGCGAGGATCTGCCCATGCAGGTCGAACGTGGCCTGGCAGCGCGGTACGGTCGCCATGTTGCGCTGCAGCGCGGCAGCCACTACCCCGGAAAAGTACCGGTACAGTTCACTCAAGGCCGGGTTATGGGCGGCATCGACCAAGCGCTGGTGAAACACCAGGTCACAGGCCACATAAGCATCGATATCACCGTGAAAATGCCCGGCACTGTTGGCCAGGGCATCACGCAGCGCTTGCAGGTCGGCGTCGGTACGGCGCAGCGCTGCAAGGCCGATAGCCTCCGCTTCGAGGATGTGGCGGGTTTCACGGGCCTGCTCGGGCGTGCAACGGGACATCGCCTGCACCGCCTGCAGCGGGTCCTGGGCAGTGCGCAGGTAGCTGCCGTCGCCCTGGCGTATCTCTACCAGGCCACTGAACGCCAGCACGCGCATGGCCTCGCGTACGGTGTTGCGGCTGATGCCCAACTGCAGGGCCAGTTCCGGTTCGGTCGGCAGGCGCTGACCGACTTGCCAGTCGCCCAACTCGATGCGTTCGCGCATGCGCTCGACGGCCAGTTCGACCAGGGAGCGCTTGGTCAATTCGGTACTCATGCAACTCAACCAATCATCCGATGAATCTGGTCAGCATAATGTATACCGGCAATACAGCAAACACTTATGGTTTCTGGCGATGGTGCAATCCTTGTGGGAGCGGGCATGCCCGCGAAGCATCCAACGCGATGGATGGCACCGGCATTGCCGGTGTTCGCGGGCACGCCCGCTCCCACAAGGGCTACGTCACGGCAGCTTGCAATACCGTCAGTTCAACGCATCGAGCAGCGCCTGGTTCATCTCTGGCGTACCGATGGTGATGCGCAGGAACTGGGCAATGCGTGGCTGCTTGAAGTGGCGCACGATCACGCCCTGCTCACGCAGGCGTGCAGCCAGCTCACCGGCATCTTGTTGCGGATGGCGGGCGAAGATGAAGTTGGCCGCCGACGGCAGCACTTCGAAGCCCTTGGCCTGCAGCTGCTCGACCAACACCTCGCGGCTGTCGATCACCTTGCGGCAGGTTTCCTCGAAGTACTCGCGGTCCTCGAACGCCACCGCCGCGCCGATGATCGCGGCACGATCCAGCGGGTAGGAGTTGAAGCTGTTCTTGATCCGCTCCAGCGCCTCGATCAGGTCCGGGTGGCCCACCGCCAGGCCAACCCGCAGCCCGGCTAGCGAGCGCGACTTCGACAGGGTCTGGGTGACCAGCAGGTTGTCGTAGCGGTCCACCAGGCTGATCGCCGTTTCACCACCGAAATCGATGTAGGCCTCATCGACCACCACCACCGAATCACGGTTGGCCTGCAGCAGCTGCTCCACCGCCTGCAATGGCATCAGGCAGCCGGTCGGCGCGTTGGGGTTGGGGAAGATGATGCCGGCATTGGGCTTGTGGTAGTCCTCGATGCGGATCTGGAACTGCTCGTCCAGCGCCACCTGTTCGAAGGCGATCCCGTAGAGCCCACAGTACACCGGGTAGAAGCTGTAGCTGATGTCCGGGAACAGCAGCGGTGCGTCGTGCTGGAACAGGCCATGGAAGATGTGCGCCAGTACCTCGTCCGAACCGTTGCCGACGAACACTTGCGCCGGGGTCACGCCGTAGTACTCGGCCACCGCCTGCTTCAGCCGGTCACTGTTCGGGTCCGGGTACAGGCGCAGGTTGTCGTTCAGCTCGCCGCGCATGGCCTCCAGCGCCTTGGGCGACGGGCCGTAGGGGTTTTCGTTGGTGTTCAGCTTGACCAGGCGGGCCAGCTTGGGCTGCTCGCCCGGCACGTAAGGCACCAGGTCCTTGACGAAGGGGCTCCAGAATCGACTCATGCTCAGTTCCCCTTCTCTTGGGTCAGGATGCGGTATTCAGCGCTGCGGGCGTGGGCGGTCAGCGATTCGCCACGGGCCAGGACCGAGGCGGTGTGGCCCAGCTCGGACGCTCCCTGCTCGGAGCAGAAAATGATCGACGAACGCTTCTGGAAGTCATACACCCCCAGTGGCGACGAGAATCGCGCAGTGCCGGAAGTCGGCAACACGTGGTTGGGCCCTGCGCAGTAGTCGCCCAGCGCCTCGCTGGTGTGGCGGCCCATGAAGATCGCGCCAGCGTGGCGGATGTGCGGCAACCAGGCCTGCGGGTCGGCCACCGACAGTTCCAGGTGCTCCGGCGCGATGCGGTTGGCCACTTCCATGGCCTGCTGCATGTCACGCACCTGGATCAGCGCACCACGGCCATTGATCGACTTCTCGATGATCTCGGCGCGCTCCATGGTCGGCAGCAGCTTGTCGATGCTGGCGGCAACCCGGTCGAGGAAGGCGGCATCGGGGCTGACCAGGATGGCCTGGGCATCTTCGTCGTGCTCTGCCTGGGAGAACAGGTCCATGGCGATCCAGTCCGGGTCGGTCTGGCCGTCGCACACCACGAGGATTTCCGACGGCCCGGCAATCATGTCGATACCCACCTGGCCGAACACATGGCGCTTGGCGGTGGCGACGTAGATGTTGCCCGGGCCGACAATCTTGTCCACCTGCGGCACGCTTTCGGTACCGTAGGCCAGCGCGGCCACAGCCTGGGCGCCACCAACGGTGAACACACGGTCGACACCGGCGATGCAGGCAGCCGCCAGCACCAGCTCGTTGACCTCGCCACGCGGGGTCGGCACCACCATCACCACCTCGGCAACGCCGGCGACCTTGGCCGGGATGGCGTTCATCAGTACCGACGACGGGTACGACGCCTTGCCGCCCGGCACATACAGGCCGGCGCGGTCCAGCGGGGTGACCTTCTGGCCAAGCACGGTGCCGTCGGCTTCGGTGTACTGCCAGGAATCCTGCTTCTGCCGCTCGTGGTACATGCGCACACGGTTGGCGGCCTTTTCCAGGGCTTCGCGCTGGGCCGGGGTAATGCGGGTCAGGGCCAGCTCCAGGCGCTCGCGACCGAGGATCAGGTCACCAATCGACTTGGCATCGACGCCATCGAAACGCTGGGTGAATTCCACCAGTGCCGCATCGCCGCGCTCGCGCACGGCCTTGATGATGTCGAGCACCCGCTGGTTGACCGCGTCATCGGACACACTTTCCCAGCTCAGCAGATGATCCAGATGTCGGGCGAAATCCGGGTCAGCAGCGTTGAGACGGGCAATTGCAGTGGACACGGTCATGGCGAGGGCCTCGATTATTGGCGAATGCTCAGGCGCCCTAGGCTACCAGTCCATCCGCGCGGGCACCCGAGAAAAATGGCTATGACGCGGATAGACGGGCGCGACAGCGAAGGTCGCGCACAGAAGGTAGTAAGTCAGCCGCGGTGTCGCGATTCGACCGCTCCGCGCAGCGTGTCGATCAGGCTCTGGATACGGGCGTGCTGCATTTTCATGGAGGCCTTGTTGACCACCAGGCGCGAGCTGATCGTGGCGATCAGTTCCTGGGGTTCCAGGCCGTTGGCACGCAGGGTATTGCCGGTGTCGACCACGTCGATGATCTTGTCGGCGAGGTTGATCAGCGGTGCCAGTTCCATCGAGCCGTACAGCTTGATGATGTCGACCTGGCGGCCCTGTTCGGCGTAGTAGCGTTTGGCTACGTTGACGAACTTGGTCGCCACGCGCAGACGGCCCTTGGGCTCGGGTGCACCAACCACGCCAGCGGTCATCAGCTTGCAACGGGCAATCTGCAGGTCCAGGGGCTCGTACAGGCCCTGGCCGCCATACTCCATCAGCACATCCTTGCCGGCCACACCCAGGTCGGCGGCACCATGCTCGACATAGGTCGGCACATCGGTGGCACGCACGATCAGCAGGCGCACATCGTCCTGCGTGGTGGGGATGATCAGTTTGCGGCTCTTGTCCGGGTTCTCGGTCGGCACGATACCGGCCTCGGCCAGCAACGGCAGGGTATCGTCGAGAATACGGCCTTTGGAAAGCGCGATGGTCAACATTGGAACGTCGGTCCTTAAGCGGCTACTGCCGGCCGGGCGCAGAGCCCGACCGCATTCAATTCGTTAGGCCCATCCTGTGGGAGCGGGCCAGCCCGCGAACACCGGCAGAGCCGGTGCCATGAACCGCGGAGGCTTCTTCGCGGGCATGCCCGCTCCCACAGGATGTGCCAGGCAGATAACTAGCCCGGTACGCGACGGATCTTCGCGCCCAGCATCTGCAGTTTTTCTTCGATGCACTCGTAACCACGGTCGATGTGGTAGATGCGATCGATCAGGGTATCGCCTTCGGCTACCAGCGCCGACAGCACCAGGCTGGCGGAAGCTCGCAGGTCGGTGGCCATTACCGGGGCACCCTTCAGCGCCTTGACGCCAGTGACGATGGCAGTGTTGCCTTCGACCTGGATCTGCGCGCCCATGCGGTGCATTTCGTAGACGTGCATGAAACGGTTTTCGAAGATCGTCTCGATCACCGCGCCAGTACCTTCGGCAATGGCGTTGAGCGAGATGAACTGCGCCTGCATGTCAGTCGGGAACGCCGGGTAGGGAGCGGTACGCAGGTTGACGGCTTTCGGCCGCTTGCCGTGCATGTCCAGCTCGATCCAGTCTTCACCGGTGGTGATGTCGGCGCCGGCTTCCTTGAGTTTTTCCAGGACGGCTTCAAGGATGGTCGGGTCGGTGTCCTTGACCTTGACGCGGCCACCGGTCACGGCAGCGGCCACCAGGTAGGTCCCCGTCTCGATACGGTCCGGCATCACGCGGTAATGGGCCGAATGCAGGCGCTCGACGCCATCGATGGTGATGGTGTCGGTACCAGCGCCCTGGACCTTGCCGCCCATGGCATTGATGAAGTTGGCCAGATCGACCACTTCCGGCTCGCGCGCGGCGTTCTGCAGCACGCTGCGGCCCTTGGCCAGGGCAGCGGCCATCATGATGTTCTCGGTACCGGTCACGCTGACGGTGTCGAAGAAGAAGTGCGCACCGCGCAGGCCACCCTCAGGCGCCTTGGCCTTGATGTAGCCGGCTTCGACTTCGATCTTCGCGCCCATGGCCTCGAGGCCACGGATGTGCAGGTCGACCGGGCGCGAACCAATGGCGCAACCGCCAGGCAGGGCCACTTCGGCCTCACCGAAACGGGCAACCATCGGGCCCAGCACCAGGATCGAGGCGCGCATGGTCTTGACCAGCTCGTAAGGCGCGACCAGGGTCTTGATGGTGCGTGGATCGATCTCCACCGCCAGCTTTTCGTCGATCACAGGCTCGATGCCCATGCGCCCGAACAGCTCGATCATGGTGGTAATGTCGTGCAGGTGTGGCAGGTTGCCCACGGTGACCGGGCCGTCGGCCAGCAGGGTCGCCGCCAGAATCGGCAGGGCTGCGTTCTTCGCGCCCGAAATGCGGATTTCGCCATCAAGGCGAGCGCCGCCAGTAATAATCAGTTTGTCCATTGGAATCTCGCCGCCACGTTGGCTCAGGTGCGCTCAGCCCAGGCTGCGCTGCTGAAAAATTTCATGGTTACCGCATGGATGCTGCCATTGGCGATCCACGGATTCAGGTGAGCATAGATCGCCTGCTGGCGTTTGACCGGGCTCAGGCCAGCCAACTCGTCGCTGATCACGTTCAACTGGAAGTTGCAGCCTTCGCCTTCAACTTCGACCCGGGAACCCGGCAATTTCTCTTCAAGGAAGCTTTTAACTTCTACGGCCTGCATGCTCAACCTCAATCGGCGCCCGATGCGCACGGGTCGGCCATCATACAAAAAAGCCCCTCGCCTGCGAAGCCCAACGAGGGCTTCGCTGACCGAGGGGCCATCACAAGTGCGTAGCCATCATGTTGCCAGCACTTCATTGAGGTCATAAACCTCGGCAATTTCCCGCATGTCGTCGGGCATGCTGCGCACCAGGCACGCCTTGCCGGCGGCCTGGGCATCGCGCATGAAGGCCAGCAGCAACGACAGGCCGACACTGGTGGAGCGCTGCACTGCCGAGCAATCGAGTACCAACTGCGCCTCGCGACAGGCCGCGATCAGCGCCTTGCCCTGTTTGCGCAGGACCGGCCCGCTGCGGTAGTCCAGCTCGCCTGCCAGGCACAGCACGCCCGGCTCGGCCATGCTTACCCCGGCCTCACTCATTTGACGGTCTTCTCTGGCGAGTTGTCGGCGGCCTGCTTGGCCTTGGCCACTTCGCCGGCCCAGCCGTCAATGGTCTTGTCCAGGTCGTTGCCATTGCGCTGCATGGCGTCGGCGAACTGGTCGCGGAACAGCTTGCCGATGTTGATGCCGTTGACGATCACGTTACGTACTTTCCATTCACCACCCAGATTTTCCAGGGTGTACTGCACCGGGTACACGGCGCCATTGTTGCCGGTGACCTTCATGCCCACGGAGGCGCGCTTGCCGTCATCGGCCTTGGCCGGGTCTACGACGATACCCTGGTTGTTGTACTCCAGCAGCGCGTTGCCGTAGAACTGGAACAGGCTGCGCTTGAAGTTTTCCTGGAACCGCTGCATCTGCTCGGGCGTGGCCTTGCGCGAGTACTTGACGGTCATGATGCTCTTGGAAATACCGTCAGCGTCGACCACCGGCGCGAGGATCCGGTCGAGGGTGTCGTAGAACGCTTGCGGGTTGGACTTGTATTGTTCCTTGTTGGCCTTGAGCTCACCCAGCAGCTCGGTGGTAGTGCTCTGCACCACGTCGTGCGGCGACTGCGCGGCCAGTGCCATCAGGGGGAAGGCCGCCAACAGGACCAGCAGGCCACGTCGCAGGATGGAAATCATGGAAACTCCTTAATTAGCCGGTTGCGCTTCTTTAGGTTCCTTGCCAACGGAGTTGAGCAGGAACTTGCCAATCAGATCTTCCAGCACCAGCGCCGACTGGGTGTCGTGGATGGTCCCGCCGTCCTTGAGCACCTGGTCCTCACCGCCCACGCTGATGCCGATGTACTTCTCGCCAAGCAGCCCGGCGGTCAGGATCGAGGCAGTGGAGTCGGTCGGCAGGTTGTCCACCGACTTGTCCAGTAGCAGCGTCACCCGACCGGTGTAGGAATCACGGTCCAGATCGATGGCGGTAACCTTGCCGATAGTGACACCGGCCATGGTCACTTTAGCTCTGACCGTCAAACCGGCGATATTGTCGAAGTAGGCATAAACTTTATAGGAATCGCTGCTCGGGCTGGCCGACAGCCCGCTGACACGCAGGGCCAGCAGCAGCAGCGCCAGGATCCCGGCCAGGAGGAACAGGCCGACACCGATTTCCAGGGTGCGGTTTTGCATCAGAAATCTCCAAACATCAAGGCGGTCAGAATAAAGTCCAGACCCAGCACTGCCAATGAGGCATAGACCACGGTCTTGGTGGTGGCACGGCTGATCCCCTCTGAGGTGGGCTCACAGTCGTACCCCTGGAATACGGCGATCCAGGTCGTGACGAAGGCGAATACCAGGCTCTTGATGAGCCCGTTGAGCACGTCGTCGGTGAACGAAACACTGTTCTGCATGTTGGCCCAGAATGAGCCTTCGTAGACGCCCAGCCAGTCCACCGCCACCCACGAGCCGCCCCAGATGCCGACCACGCTGAAAATCAGCGCCAGCAACGGCAGCGAGATGAAACCGGCCCACAGCCGCGGTGCGACAATGTACTTGAGCGGGTCGACACCGATCATTTCCAGGCTCGACAACTGCTCGGTGGACTTCATGTTGCCAATTTCGGCGGTCAGCGCCGAACCGGCACGGCCGGCGAACAGCAACGCGGTCACCACCGGGCCGAGCTCTCGCAACAGGGTCAGGGCGACCATCTGCCCCACCGCCTGTTCCGAGCCGTACTTGGTCAGGATGCTGAAGCCCTGCAGCGCCAGCACCATGCCGATGAACACGCCGGAGACGACGATGATCGCCAGCGACAGCACGCCCACCGAGTACAGCTGCCTGGTCAGCAGCTGGAAGCCGCCACCGATGCCGCCGCGGCCGATCAACGCATGGAACAGGAACAGGCAGGATCGCCCCAGCACCGCCAGCACGTCGATTGCCGAGCGGCCCAGCAGGCGGACACGTTCGAGTAAGGATCTTCTGCGCATCAACGCGCTCCCAGCAGGTCGGCGCGGTAGTCAGGCGCAGGGAAGTGGAAAGGTACCGGGCCGTCCGGATCGCCCTTCATGAACTGGCGAATGCGCGGGTTGTCCGAGCCCATCAGTTCGTCAGGCGTCCCCTGGCCCAGCACCTGGCCGTCACCGACCACATAGATGTAGTCGGCAATGCTGGCGGTTTCCGCCAGATCATGGGAAACCACGATGCTGGTGATACCCAGGGCATCGTTGAGCAGGCGGATCAGGCGCACCAATACGCCCATGGCGATCGGGTCCTGGCCGACGAACGGTTCGTCGTACATGAGGATCTGCGGGTCCAGGGCAATCGCCCGGGCCAGCGCCACACGGCGTTTCATGCCACCGGACAGTTCGTCGGGCATCAGGTCGATGGCACCGCGCAGGCCAACGGCCTGCAGTTTCATCAGCACGATATCGCGGATCATTTCGTCCGACAGCTGGGTGTGCACACGCAGCGGGAACGCAACGTTCTCGAAAACATCGAGATCGGTGAACAGCGCGCCGCTCTGGAACAGCACCCCCATTTGCTTGCGGGCGTCGAACAGGTCACTGCGCGACAACGTCGGCAGGTTCTGCCCGGCAACCCAGACCTCACCGCTGGCAGGGCGCAGCTGCGCGCCCATCAGGCGAAGCAACGTGGTCTTGCCGCAACCCGATGGCCCCATGATACCGGTGACCTTGCCGCGCGGGATGCGAATGTCGACGTTGCTGAAAATGCTGCGCGAACCGCGTTTGAAGGTAACCCCCTTCAACTCGACCGCGTAGGCGCTATCCACACTCATCTAGACTCCTTGCTGGTGCAGCCTCGTCCTAATGGACGTCGGCCTTCTTCTGGAAGGCACAAGCGCCCCTGGCAGGCCGAATAGCGGCGAACTATAGCACCGCTGACAGCGCCGCCCCAAGGTCGGCTAACGAGTCGTTCAGCCCTGCGACAGGCTGGCGAGACATTCGCCACGGCAATCGAAAGCGTGAGGGTTTCTTTCATTGCAGCTATAATCGCCGCCTTTTCATCAGGCATTGCTTTTTCGACATGAGCCAATCCAGCGAGCTGATCCAATCCGCCCAACGCACCCTGCGCCTGGAACTCGAGGCCGTAGAGGCCCTGCTGGCGCGCATCGACGACAATTTCGTCAAGGCCTGCGAGCTGATCCTGGCCAGCAAGGGCCGGGTCGTCGTGGTCGGCATGGGCAAGTCCGGGCACATCGGCAACAAGATCGCCGCCACCCTGGCCAGCACCGGCACACCGGCGTTTTTCGTGCACCCGGCCGAAGCCAGCCATGGCGACATGGGCATGATCACCCGTGATGATGTCATCCTTGCCCTGTCGAACTCCGGCAGCACCGCCGAAATCGTCACCCTGCTGCCGCTGATCAAGCGCCTGGGCATCAAGCTGATCAGCCTGACCGGCAATCCGGACTCGCCGCTGGCCCAGGCTGCCGAGGTCAACCTCGACGCCCGCGTCGAGCAAGAGGCCTGCCCGCTGAACCTGGCCCCCACCTCCTCCACCACCGCATCGCTGGTGCTGGGCGACGCGCTGGCCATTGCCCTGCTCGAAGCCCGCGGTTTCACCGCCGAGGACTTTGCCTTCTCGCACCCGGGCGGTGCGCTGGGCCGCCGCCTGCTGCTCAAGGTGGAGAACGTGATGCATGCCGGCGACGAACTGCCTCAGGTACCCCGCGGCACCCTGCTCAAGGACGCACTCCTTGAAATGTCCCGCAAAGGCCTGGGCATGACGGTGATCGTCGAAGCCGACGGCAAGCTGGCCGGGATCTTCACCGACGGCGACCTGCGTCGCAGCCTGGACCGCAACATCGACGTCCACACCACCCTGATCGACCAGGTCATGACCGTGCATGGCAAGACGGCCCGCGCCGAAATGCTCGCGGCCGAGGCCCTGAAGATCATGGAAGACCACAAGATCGGCGCCCTGGTGGTGGTGGACCGCGAGGACCGCCCCACCGGCGCCCTGAACATGCACGACCTGCTGCGCGCCGGCGTAATGTAAAGGAGCGATGGAATGAACCAGGACCTCATGCAACGCGGCAAGCACATCAAGCTGGCAGTGTTCGACGTGGACGGCGTGCTCACCGACGGGCGCCTGTACTTCCTCGAGGACGGCAGCGAATTCAAGACCTTCAACACCCTCGACGGCCAGGGCATCAAGATGCTCATGGCCTCGGGCGTGACCACCGCAATCATCAGCGGGCGCAAGACCCCGGTGGTCGAGCGCCGGGCAAAGAACCTCGGCATTCCGCACCTTTACCAGGGCCGCGAGGACAAACTGGTGGTGCTCGACGGCCTGCTCGCCGAACTGGGCCTGAGCTATGCTCAAGTGGCCTACCTGGGCGACGACCTGCCCGACCTGCCGGTGATTCGCCGGGTCGCCTTGGGCATGGCGGTGGCCAACGCCGCGCCGTTCGTTCGCCAGCACGCCCACGGCGTGACCCAGGCACGGGGCGGCGAAGGCGCGGCCCGTGAATTCTGTGAACTGATCATGCAGGCCCAGGGCACCCTGGACGCTGCCAACGCCAACTACCTGTAAGGCTGCCCATGTTCAGCAAGAAAGCCCGCAACATTGCGCTGCTCGCGGTGATCGCTGCCCTGCTGGTGGCGATCGGCTACTGGAATGTCAGCCCGGAAAGCTTCCTCGACAAGCCGGTGACCCAGGTCGACGCAAGCGCCATCGACTACTACGCGGTCAACGCCCACAGCCTGCAGTTCCTGCCCGACGGCAAGCTGCAGTACGAAATGACCGCCGACAAGGTCGAACACCTCAAGGCCAGCGAAATCACCCTGCTGACCACGCCGGACCTGCACCTGTACCGCGGCACCGAATACCCGTGGCACGTGCAGAGCACCCGCGCCGAGGTCAACCCGGACGGCAGCGAAGTCGAACTGATCGACAACGTCCGGGTTGCCCGCACCGACGAAAAGCAGCGCGAAATGATCATTACCAGCTCACGCATGACCGTGTTCCCGCAGAAGCAATATGCGCAGACCGAGCAAGCCGTTAGAATCGACGGCGCCGGTGGCACAACTACGGGCAAAGGAATGAAAGCGTATTTGAAAGAAGGCAAGATGGACTTGCTCTCTAACGTAAGAGGACAGTATGAGGCTCGTTAAAACCCTCCCCCTTTTGCTCAGCCTGAGCGCAGCACTGGGAAGCGCGAGCGCCCTCGCCCTGCCGAACGACCGTGACCAGCCGATCCGCATCCAGGCCGACAACGCCCACCTGGACGACAAGCAGGGCGTGGCCACCTACACCGGCGACGTGATCATCACCCAGGGTTCGATGATGATCAAAGGCAACACCGTGACCATCACCCGCTCCGCCTCCGGCGACATCGACGTGGTGACCTCGGTGGGCAACCTGGCCTACTTCGAGCAGCAGCAGAGCGCGGCCAAGCCGGACAAGATGAAAGGCTGGGGCGTGACCATCCAGTACCAGTCGCAGAAGGACCTGGTGATCCTCACCGATCGCGCCAAGGTCGAGAACGAAGGCAACACCACCGAAGGCGAAAAGATCGTCTACAACACCCAGACCCAGGTGGCGACCGCCGGTCGTGGTGGCAACGTGACCTCGCCGCGTCAGCGTATCGACATGGTGATCCAGCCCAAGAAGAAGGCCGAGTAAATGGCAACCCTCAAAGCCCAGCACCTGGCCAAGAGCTACAAGGGGCGGCAAGTCGTGCGTGACGTCAGCCTGTCGATCGACAGCGGCCAGATCGTCGGCCTGCTCGGCCCCAACGGCGCCGGCAAGACCACCTGTTTCTACATGATCGTCGGCCTGGTCCAGGCCGAGCAGGGGCGCGTGCTGATCGACAACCTCGATGTCAGCCACCAGCCCATGCACGGGCGCGCCCGCGCCGGTATCGGCTACTTGCCGCAGGAAGCCTCGATCTTCCGCAAGCTGTCGGTGGCCGACAACATCATGGCCATCCTCGAGACCCGCAAGGACCTCGACCGCGACGGCCGGCGCAAAGAGCTGGAAAGCCTGCTGCAGGAGTTCCACATCAGCCACATTCGCGACAACCTCGGCATGAGCCTGTCCGGTGGTGAGCGCCGCCGCGTGGAAATTGCCCGTGCGCTGGCGACCGCACCCAAGTTCATCCTGCTGGACGAACCGTTTGCCGGTGTCGACCCGATCTCGGTCGGCGACATCAAGCAGATCATCCACCACCTCAAGGCCAAAGGTATCGGTGTACTGATCACCGACCACAACGTGCGTGAAACCCTGGATATCTGCGAAACCGCCTATATCGTCAATGATGGCCGGCTGATCGCCGAAGGCGACGCCGAAACCATCCTGGCCAACGACCTGGTCAAAGAAGTTTACCTGGGCCACGAGTTCCGGCTCTGAGCCCGGCACGCGCCTGGAGTACTGGCAAATCGCCCTGAAACCGGGGTTAAAGTTGTTACAGTACTCTAGGCAAACGCTACAATTTAAGGCATAAAACTTGCTTGATCTGGCGCCCCGGCGCCCTCGTGTAGTGGATGGCGCATGCGCGCCGGCGAACAAGGTATTAAGCCCCAGCCATGAAACCATCGCTCGTCCTAAAAATGGGCCAGCAACTGACGATGACACCGCAGTTGCAACAGGCCATCCGCCTGCTCCAGCTCTCCACCCTGGACCTCCAACAGGAAATCCAGGAAGCGCTGGAGTCGAACCCGATGCTCGAACGTCAGGAAGACGGCGACGACTTCGACAACAGCGACCCGATGGCCGACAACGCCGAGAACAAGCCGGCCGCCGAAGTCCAGGACAACAGCTTCCAGGAAAGCACCACCAGCGCCGACACCCTGGAAGACGGTGAATGGAGCGAGCGCATCCCCAACGAGCTGCCGGTCGACACCGCCTGGGAAGACATCTACCAGACCAGTGCCAGCAGCCTGCCGAGCAACGACGACGACGAGTGGGACTTCACCACCCGTACATCGGCCGGGGAAAGCCTGCAAAGCCACTTGCTGTGGCAATTGAACCTGGCCCCGATGTCCGACACCGACCGCCTGATCGCCGTCACCCTGATCGACAGCATCAACGGCCAGGGTTACCTGGAAGACACCCTCGAAGAAATCTGCGCCGGTTTCGACCCGGAGCTGGATATCGAGCTGGACGAGGTCGAAGCGGTGCTGCACCGCATTCAGCAGTTCGAGCCTGCCGGCATTGCTGCCCGCAACCTGGGCGAATGCCTGTTGCTGCAACTGCGCCAACTGCCCGCCAGCACCCCGTGGATGACCGAAGCCAAGCGCCTGGTCACCGATTTCATCGACTTGCTCGGCAGCCGTGACTACAGCCAGCTGATGCGGCGCATGAAAATCAAGGAAGACGAGCTGCGCCAGGTCATCGAGCTGGTACAAAGCCTCAACCCGCGCCCTGGTTCGCAGATCGAGTCCAGCGAGCCCGAGTACGTGGTGCCCGACGTCATCGTGCGCAAGGACAGCGACCGCTGGCTGGTGGAACTGAACCAGGAGGCCATCCCGCGCCTGCGCGTCAACCCGCAGTACGCCGGGTTCGTGCGCCGCGCCGACACCAGCGCCGACAACACCTTCATGCGCAACCAGCTGCAGGAAGCGCGCTGGTTCATCAAGAGCCTGCAAAGCCGCAACGAAACCCTGATGAAGGTGGCCACGCAGATCGTCGAGCACCAGCGCGGCTTCCTCGACCACGGTGACGAAGCGATGAAGCCGTTGGTGCTGCATGACATCGCCGAAGCGGTAGGTATGCACGAGTCGACCATTTCGCGAGTTACCACGCAGAAATACATGCACACGCCGCGTGGCATCTACGAACTGAAATACTTTTTCTCCAGCCACGTCAGCACCTCCGAAGGCGGAGAATGCTCGTCCACGGCGATCCGCGCGATCATCAAGAAACTGGTTGCGGCGGAAAATCAGAAAAAGCCATTGAGTGACAGCAAGATCGCTGGTTTACTGGAGGCACAAGGCATCCAGGTAGCCCGTCGCACCGTCGCCAAGTACCGCGAGTCCCTCGGCATCGCACCGTCGAGCGAACGCAAGCGACTGATGTAGCCCCTGAGATGTGCCACAGCGTTTGTGGGGCAGGTGCAAGACCTGCCTCTTTATGCACGGGCAACAAAGGAGAAGCTGTATGCAAGTCAATATCAGTGGACAGCATGTAGAAGTCACCCAGCCACTGCGCGATTATGTGCTTGAAAAGCTCGCTCGCGTGGAAAGTCACTTCGACAAGATCACCAACGTGCAGGTCATCATGAAAGTCGAGAAGCTGCAGCAGAAGGTCGAGGCGACCTTGCAGATTCCCGGCGGCGAAGTGGTTGCCAACGCCGAACACGAAGACATGTATGCAGCGATCGATGCCTTGGCCGACAAGCTCGACCGCCAACTGAAAAAACACAAGGAAAAACAGCAAAGCCTGCTGCAAGGTGCAGCTGCCCGCTGATCCCCCCCATCCATGATCCGACTTGAAACCATCCTGACCCCCGGCCGTTCCCTCGTGAACGTGCCGGGTGGCAGCAAGAAGCGCGCCCTGGAAAAGGTCGCCACCGTCATCGCCGAACAAGTGCCAGAACTGGAGATGCAGGATGTCTTCGAAAAACTGGTCGCCCGGGAAAAACTCGGTTCGACCGGTTTCGGCAATGGCATCGCCATTCCGCACTGCCGGCTTGAAGGATGTTCCGCTCCGGTCAGCGCCCTGCTGCACCTGGAAGCCCCTATCGACTACGACGCTATCGATGGCGCACCGGTGGACCTGCTGTTCGTCCTGCTGGTGCCAGAAGCCGCCACCGATGCCCATCTGGAATTGCTGCGCCAGATTGCCAGCATGCTCGATCGCAAGGAGGTTCGTGATCGCCTGCGTGCGGCCACCAGCAGCGAGGCCCTGTTCCAGGTTGTCCTGGACGTACAGAACGAGCACTGAACATGCGCCTGATCATCGTCAGCGGCCGGTCCGGCTCCGGCAAGAGCACCGCCCTCGATGTCCTGGAAGACAACGGTTTCTACTGCATTGACAACCTGCCCGCCGGGCTGCTGCCGCAGCTCGCAGAAAATGCGCTGATCAACACCGAATTACTGCAACCCAAGGTCGCCGTGTCGATCGACGCGCGCAACCTGCCCAGCCACCTCTCACGTTTTCCCGAGTTGCTCGAAGAAGCCCGCGCCCGGCATATCCAGTGCGACGTACTGTACCTGGATGCCGACGAAGACATGCTGCTCAAGCGCTTCTCGGAAACCCGCCGGCGCCACCCGCTGACCAACGCCAACCGGTCGCTGGCGGAAGCCATTCGTGTGGAAAGCGAACTGCTGGGGCCGATTGCCGACCTGGCCGACCTGAAGATCGACACCACCAGCCTGAACCTGTATCAGCTGCGGGATTCGATCAAGCTGCGCCTGCTCAACCAACCCGAGCCTGGCACTGCGTTCCTGGTCGAGTCATTCGGGTTCAAGCGCGGAATGCCGGTCGATGCCGACCTGGTGTTCGATGTGCGCTGCCTGCCCAACCCCTACTGGAAGCCCGAGCTGCGTGAGCACTCCGGCCTCGACCAACCGGTGATCGACTACCTGGCCGCACAGCCGGACGTCGAAGAAATGTTCAACGACATTTCCAGCTACCTGCTCAAGTGGCTGCCCCGCTTCGCCGCCAGCAACCGTGCCTACGTCACTATTGCCATTGGCTGCACCGGCGGCCACCACCGCTCGGTATATATCACCGAGCGCCTTGGCCAGTTGCTGCAGCAATCCCTGAAAAACGTCCAGGTCCGCCATCGCGACCTCTAGCCCAAGGATCCGCCCCACGATGCCCGCCCGTGAAATTACCATCATCAACAAGCTGGGTCTGCATGCCCGGGCGGCGGCCAAGTTCGTCGGCGTTGCCGGCCGCTTCCCCTGCCAGGTCAGGGTTGGCCGTGCGCCCGACAAGCTGGTGGATGGCAAGAGCATCATGGCGGTGATGATGCTGGCGGCCGGCAAAGGTACGCAGGTGCACCTGCATACCGAAGGCGAGCAGGACGAGGACGCCATGGCAGCGCTGGTCGAGCTGATCAACAATTATTTCGACGAAGGCGAATAAATTTCGCAGGCCCCTGTGGGAGCGGCTTTAGCCGCGAAGAATCCAGCGCGGTGCATGGCACCGGCTGCGCCGGTGTTCGCGGGCAAGCCCGCTCCCACAGGGTCCCCGCTAATGCCTGAGAGAGGCCTTGTGTCGCCAGAGGCAGTATCAGATACCGCCAGCGGTGAGTTTTTCCGGGTCAAGCAGCGCTTCCAGCTGATCACGCGAAAGGTCGGTGTGCTCCAGCGCCACATCGATGACCGGACGGCCCTGCTTGTAGGCACTCTTGGCGATCTCGGCCGCCTTTAGGTAGCCGATGATCGGGTTCAGCGCGGTGACCAGGATCGGGTTGCGGGCCAGGGCTTCCTTGAGTTTGCCTTCGTTGACCTTGAAGCTGGCGATGGCCTTGTCGGCCAGCAGGCGGCTGACATTGGCCATCAGCTCGATGCTCTCCAGCAGGTTGCGGGCGATCACCGGCAACATCACATTCAGCTCGAAGTTGCCGGACTGGCCAGCGATGGCGATGGTGGCGTCATTGCCGATCACCTGGGCGGCGACCATGGCGGTGGCCTCCGGAATCACCGGGTTGACCTTGCCGGGCATGATCGAAGAGCCCGGCTGCAGGCCTTGCAGTTCGATTTCGCCCAGTCCGGCCAGCGGGCCGGAGTTCATCCAGCGCAGGTCATTGGCGATCTTCATCAGCGCCACGGCGGCAGTCTTGAGCTGGCCTGACAGGGCCACGGCGGTGTCCTGCGAGCCGATCAGGGCGAACAGGTTTTGCCCGGGGGTGAACCTGACCTGCGTCAGGCCGCTGAGCTGGTGGGCGAAGCTGGCTGCGAACCGGGGGTGGGCGTTGATGCCGGTGCCCACGGCAGTGCCGCCCTGGGCCAGCGCCTGCAGGCTCGGCAGGGTCGCCTCGATGTGCGCCTTGGCGCCATTGATCTGCGCCGCCCAGCCATCCAGCACCTGGCTCATGCGCACTGGCATGGCGTCCATCAGGTGGGTACGGCCGGTCTTCACGTACTGATGCACCTGTGCCGACTTGGCCTCGATCACCTGTATCAGATGCACCAGGGCTGGCAGTAGTTGCTCGTGCAGGGCCAGGGCGGCGCTTACGTGGATGGTGGTCGGGATGATGTCGTTGCTGCTTTGGCCGCAGTTGACGTGGTCGTTGGCGTTTACAGCCTCACCCAGCACGCGGCTGGCCAATGTGGCGATCACCTCGTTGGCGTTCATGTTCGAACTGGTACCGGAGCCAGTCTGGAACACATCCACCGGGAAATGCTGGATGAAGTCACCCGCCAGCAATTGCTCGACTGCAATTACGATTGCCTGGCCTTGCGCGGTCGACAGCTGGTCCAGTTCGACGTTGGCCTTGGCTGCGGCAGCCTTGGCCAGCAGCAGTGCGCGAATGAACTGGGCCGGCATGCGCTGGCCGCTTATCGGGAAGTTGTCGACCGCGCGCTGGGTCTGGGCACCGTACAGGGCCTGGGCCGGCACCTGCAGTTCGCCCATGCTGTCACGCTCGATTCGGGTATCACTCATCATCAGATCCTTGCATCAGTTCATCGGGAGAAATCGACGGCAGCAGGCGGCAATTGGCCAACTGCAGGGCGTAGAACTGCCAGCGCTGGTCTTGCACCGCGCGGTCGAGGTTGCGCAGTTCCAGCAGCGGGCGCCAGGCCTGGTCCAGGCACAGACAGCGCCAATGCCAGGGCAGCATGCGGTCGCTGGCGGTATCCAGCAGCAGGCGGAAGGAGGTCAGCGCCACCGTCCATGGCGAGGTTTCGGTGCAGCACACCAGGTAGCGGCCTTCGGCCAGGTAATGCTCGATCAGGCGCGGCTCGTCGGGTTCGAGTGCGCAGCGGATTCGCCGGCTGAGCCAGCGCCAGTTTTCCAGGTAGGGCAGTTCGCGGAGGACGGATTTCATGAACATCATCGCCGGGTTACTGGATAATGATATTCATTATTAATTGATAGATAGAATCACTTCAAGTGCGAAGTGATGAAACAAAAACCCGGCGTGGGGGCCGGGTCTTCGGTTTTTTTAAAAAATTCTCTGTAGCCTGCGCCGGCCTCTTCGCGGGCTTGCCCGCTCCCACAGGTTTCAGGCTGATGCAGTACCTGTGGGAGCGGGCAAGCCCGCGAAGAGGCCGGCGCAGGCTGTGGATCAGCTACCTGCCACAGTCATCCGCTCGATCAGCACCGACCCGGTGTGAATGTTGCTGCGGGTCTCAAGATCGCTGCCAATCGCGACAATCTGCTGGAACATGTCCTTCATATTGCCGGCAATGGTCACTTCCTGCACCGCATGCTGGATCTCGCCATTTTCGACCCAGAACCCTGCCGCGCCACGGGAATAATCCCCGGTTACCATGTTCAGGCCATGCCCCATCAACTCGGTCACCAGCAGCCCGCGGCCCATGCGCCGGATCAGCGCCGCCTGGTCTTCGACACCATGGCTGACGAACAGGTTGTGCACGCCGCCGGCATTGGCCGTGCTTGGCAAGCCCAGCTTGCGCCCGGAATAGGTCCCCAGCAGGTACGACACCAGTTCGCCCTTGTCGACGAACGGCTTGGCATAGGTAGCCAGGCCATCGCCATCGAATGCGGCACTGCCCAGTGCCCGCGGTATGTGCGGGCGCTCGTCGAGGGTAAGCCAGGTGGGGAACAGGCGCTGGCCAATGGTGCCCTCCAGGAACGAGGACTTACGGTACAGGTTGCCGCCGGAGATGGCCGACAGGAAGCTGCCGAACAGCCCCCCGGCCAGCTCGGCCGAGAACAGCACCGGTACCTCGCAGGTCGGCACCGGCCGCGCCCCCAGGCGGCTGGCAGCACGCTGGGCAGCGCGTACGCCGATGCTACGCGGATCGGCCAGCAGGTTGCCCTGGCGGTTAACGTCGTACCAGTAGTCACGCTGCATCTGCCCGTCGCCTTCGGCGATCATCACGCAGCTCAGGCTGTGCCGGGTCGAGGCGTAGCCACCGATGAAACCATGGCTGTTGCCATACACGCGGCAGCCCTGGTGGGTATTGAGGGTGGTACCGTCGGCGTTGAGAATGCGCGGGTCAGCGTCGAACGCCGCCGCCTCGCAGGTCAGAGCCATCTCGATGGCCTTCTCGGGCTCGAGGTTCCAGTCGTGGTACAAGTCCAGGTCGGGGATCTCGCGGGCCATCAGCGCCGCGTCGGCCAGGCCGGAACATTCATCCTCGGAGGTATGTTTGGCAATCGCCAGGGCAGCGGCGACGGTTTCACGGATCGCGTCCGGGCCACTGGCCGAGGTGCTGGCCGAGCCTTTGCGCTGGCCGACATAGAGGGTGATGCCAAAGCCTTGGTCGCGATTGAACTCGACCGTTTCGACCTCACGCTGGCGTACCGTGGTGGACAGGCCCTGCTCCAGCGACACCGCCACTTCGCAGGCACTGGCCCCCTGGCGGCGCGCCTCGGCGATGATCGCCTCGACCTGCTCCTGCAATGCTGGCAGGTCCTTCGGACCTACGCTCTGGACTGCACTCATGGTTCTCTCCACTCAAATTCTGCGTTCGGCGAGGGTCATTCTACGACCGGGCCGGACAAGCGGCCCCCGACTGGTTATCATGGCGGCGATTTCTAGCGGACTGCCACCATGGTTGATTCAAACGACGACGCCTTCGACGGCGAAAAAAGCAAAACCCAGATCAAGCGCGAGCTGCATGCGCTGGTCGAACTCGGCGAGCGCCTTACCACGCTCAAGGCCGATACCCTGGCCCGCCTGCCGTTGACCGACGAGCTGCGCAAGGCGCTGGCCGAAGCCAGCAAGCACACCGCTCACGGAGCCCGCAAACGCCACATGTCGTTTGTCGGCAAGCTGATGCGCGTGCAGGACCTGGATGCGATCCAGGCCTTGCTCGAACAGATGGACAGCTCGACCCGCCAGTACAACGAGCGCTTCCACAGCCTGGAACGCTGGCGCGACCGGCTGATCGACGGTAACGACGAAGACCTCGAGCGCTTCGTCAATGAGTACCCCGACACCGATCGCCAGCAGCTGCGCTCGCTGGTGCGCCATGCCCAGCACGAGAAGGCGCGGAACAAGCCGCCTGCTGCCGCGCGCAAGGTGTTCAAGTACATCCGCGACCTCGACGAGCTGCAGCGCGGCTTGCGCTGATCGCCCTGGGGCCGCTGTGCGGCCCATTCGCAGCACAAGGCTGCTCCTACGGAAACACGCGATCCCTGTAGGAGCAGCCTTGTGCTGCGAATGGACCGCAAAGCGGTCCCCGAAGCCATCACGCCCCGGTACCGCCCACGGTAATCGCATCCAGCTTCAAGGTCGGCTGCCCGACCCCTACCGGCACCGACTGCCCGTCCTTGCCGCACGTCCCCACCCCGCTGTCCAGCGCCAGGTCGTTACCAACCATCGACACCCGGCTCATCGCCTCCGGACCATTGCCGATCAGGGTCGCGCCCTTCACCGGCGCGGTAATCCTGCCGTCTTCGATCAGGTAGGCCTCACTGGTCGAGAACACGAACTTGCCGCTGGTGATGTCCACCTGGCCACCGCCGAGGTTGGCGCAGTAGATGCCCTTCTTCACCGAAGCGATGATTTCCTGCGGGTCGCTTTCGCCGGCACGCATGTAGGTGTTTGTCATGCGTGGCATCGGCAGGTGCGCGTAGGACTCACGGCGGCCGTTGCCGGTCACCGCCATGCCCATCAGGCGCGCGTTCAGCTTGTCCTGCATGTAGCCCTTGAGCACACCGTTCTCGATCAGCGTGGTGCACTCGGTCGGGGTACCTTCATCGTCCACGCTCAGCGAACCCCGGCGGCCTTCGAGGGTGCCGTCATCGACGATGGTGCACAGGCTCGACGCCACCTTCTCGCCAATGCGGCCGCTGAACGCCGAACTGCCCTTGCGGTTGAAGTCACCTTCCAGGCCATGGCCGACAGCCTCGTGCAGCAGCACGCCCGACCAGCCCGAACCCAACACTACCGGCAGGGTACCGGCCGGCGCCGGAATCGCTTCCAGGTTCACCAGCGCCTGGCGCAACGCTTCGCGGGCATAGCCCATGACCCGTTCCTCGGTGAAGAAGCGGTAGTCGGTACGCCCGCCACCGCCCTGCCCGCCGCGCTCGCGACGGCCGTTCTGCTCGACGATGACGCTGACGTTGAAGCGCACCAGCGGGCGCACGTCGGCAGCCAGGCTGCCATCGGCCGCAGCGATCAGGATGCGCTCCCAGACCCCGGCCATGCTCACGCTGACCTGCTGGATACGCGGGTCCAGGGCGCGGGTGGCGGCGTCGACGCGCTTGAGCAGCTCGACCTTCTCGGCACGGCTGAGCACATCCAGCGGGTTGTCCGCCGAATAAAGAGCCGCCACGTCCTGGCTGCGGAAGGCCTGCACCTTGCCGTTCTGCCCGGCACGCGAGATCGAACGGGCAGCACGGGCGGCCGAGGTCAACGCTTCGAGGTTGATCGCGTTGCTGTAGGCAAAGCCGGTCTTTTCACCCGACTGGGCACGCACGCCCACGCCCTGGTCGAGATTGAAACTGCCCTCTTTGACGATGCCGTCTTCCAGCGCCCAGGTTTCCGAGATCTGGCCCTGGAAATACAGGTCGGCGGCGTCGATGCCGGGGCCGGCCAACTCACCCAGCACGCTCTGCAGGCTGTCCAGGGTCAAGCCGCCTGGGGCCAGGAGCTGCTCGCTGACGGTGGATAACATCTGGCTCATAGTCACTCCGAGGTGTGCGCAGGCCGCAACGCGCCCTGCGAGAAAAAGCGCCGGTGCGAAATTACCGGCATGCGCGCCCGGATGGACGCTTGTTCGTCAATGTCGCGCTCGGCGAGCAGTACCGCTTCACCTTGCGCCTGTTCCGCGACGATGCGCCCCCAGGGGTCGACGATCGCCGCATGGCCATGGGTTTCCCGTGGCCCCGGGTGAGTGCCGCCCTGTGCCGCAGCCAGCAGGTAGCACTGGGTCTCGATGGCCCGGGCGCGCACCAGCACTTCCCAGTGCGCCGCGCCCGTTACCGCAGTGAAGGCGGCCGGCGCAGTGATCAGTTCCGCGCCGGCGGCACGCAGTGCGCTGTACAGTTCGGGGAAGCGCAGGTCGTAGCACACGCTCAGCCCCAGCCGCCCTACCGGCGTATCGGCTACCACCACCTGGGCGCCATGGGCGTAGTCGTCAGACTCGCGGTAGCGGCCACGGTTGTCGGCAACGTCCACATCGAACAGGTGCAGCTTGTCATAGCGTGCCGCTATCTCACCGTGTTCGTCGACCAGCAGCGAGCAGGCATGGGCCTTGGCTTCGGGCTGGCCGACCGGCGGCAATGGCAAGGTACCGGCGACAATCCATAACCTGAGGTCGCGGGCGGTGCGTTTCAACCATGGCAGGATCGGCCCTTCGCCCAACGCTTCGGCGTGGCCGATGGCAGCGGCGTCCTTGCGGCCCATGGCGGCGAAGTTTTCCGGCAGCACGGCCAGCCGTGCACCGCCAAAGGCGGCCTGCTCCAGCAGGGCGCCGGCGCGCTGCAGGTTGGCCAGCACATCGTCCTGGCTGACCATCTGGATTACAGCTGCCTTCATGGGCACTCCTAGCGGGATTTTTCGAAAGGTTTCACAAATGTGATTCTAGGCTCTTTCACCGGCCCTTCGACACGGTAGTGCACGCTGGCGAAGCGCGACACACGGTCCCCGATGAGCCGGTCGACCAGGAACAGCGCCCCGCCCACGGCGGGAGCGCCGACAATCAGGGCCGCCAGCGGCAGGTTGTTGGTCACCGGCAGGCTCACCTGTAGATTGGCATCGACCCGGTCGCGTGCCAGGTCCAGGGTACCGTCCAGCTCGAAGTTGCTCGACGGGCCGGTCACTGTGATGGGCTCGCGGGTCACGTAGACACCGTCACTGGCCACCAGCAAGCCTTTGACCCGGTCATAGGCCAGGCCCTTGTCGAACAGGTCGGAGAAGTCCAGGCGCAAGCGCCGGCCGATGGAGTTGAAGTTCAGCAGGCCGAACACCCGCAGCGCCTGGGCACTACCTTCGACCTCGACGAACTGGCCGGTGCGCAGCGCTGCGTCCATGCTGCCCGAGAAGCGCTTGAGGCTCACCGAGGCCGGCGAACCCGGCCAGCGGCCATCCACATCCAGGCGGAAGTCGCGGCTGGTGGCAGTCGGGGCAAAGCCCCAGGCCTTGAGTACATCCGCCAGGTTCTTGCCGTCCAGGCGCCCCTTGTACCAACTGCTGGTGCTGCCCGGTTCGCCTTCCCAGCCGCCACCACCATCGATACGCAGGCCCTTGAAGTCAAGGTCGATGTCGCTGGCGGTCACGCCACGCGCGGTCGGCCGCAGCTTGAGCGACACACTGCCATACAGGTCGTCACCGCGATAGAGCTTGTCGATGCTCAGGTCCAGCGCCGGCACCTTGCGCGGGTCGAACGAGGCAAGCGGGTCCGGGCCTTCCTCGGCCTGCTTTTCAGCGGCGCTGGCGGCAGGCAGGCGCAAGGTCTGCATGCGCACGACCATGGGCGCACCCTTGGCATCCGGCACCCGGGCGTTGCCGATGACCTCCTTGCTGTCGAGGCGCAGATCCCAGGCCGGGCCACCACGCGCCAGGCGCACCACGGCCTGGTTCAGGTCCAGACCAAAGGCTTTCAGCTGGCCGATGCTCAGGTCGACACCTTGCAGGTTCTGCCGCGCGCTACCGCCCGGGTCGTCGCCGGCCAGGCGCGCCGCCTGCTCCTGCCAGGGCCCCAGGTCCAGCGTCTCCAGGCGCCCGCGCACTCGCAGGCCCTGGCCGGCAGGCACCTGGGCGTCACCGGCGCCCAGCAGCAACTCGCCACGGCCCTGGCCCAGCTTGTCGGCCGGTGCGGCGTACGCTAAGCGGGCAAGGTCGGTGTAGGCGACGTCGAAGCGCCGCTCCGGCCCCTGCAGGGTCATGCTGAAACGGGTGTCACGGGTATCGCCCGCCGTCTTGCCGAAGGGCGCCGGCAGGTCGATGGCCAAGCCCTTGAGGCTGGAATCGACACGTAGGCGGTTTTCCCGGCTACCCAGGCTGACCTGCAACCGGTACGGCAGGTCGCCGGAAGCCGGCAAGGCCTGCTTGAACTGCAGCCATTCGGTCAGCGCCTTGAGCGATACCCGGCCATTGGCGTTGATGCGGGTCTGCATCTGCCCTGGCTGGCCTTCGGCGGTAATTTGCGCCGTCACCGGCTTGCCGAAGGCCTGCAGGCTGATGCCCTTGCCGCTCAGGCCCTTGTCGAAATCGAAATTGAAGTCCCCCTTAAGGCGGCTCAACTCCAGGCTCGGCGGCGCAACTTTCAGCCGCGCATCATTGGTGGCAAAGTCCACCTGTACTTTCGGCCGCTGCCCCCGGGCCAGCGGAATGTCGAGCTTGACCTTGCCCTTGAGCGGCCCCTCGCCCTCCCACCCGGCGAAAATCTCGCCAGTGCCGATTGGCGCTTCCTTGAGAATCTTCAGGCCATCGCCCAGGCTGCCGTCGAAGTCGCCATCGAGGTACAGGTGGCTTTGCTGGCCCTCGTCGACATGCGGAATATCGACGCTCACGTCACTGACATTGGTGTCGAGCAGTACGCCACGTTGGGCCCTGATGCGCACGCCACTGTCCTCGATGAACACATCGCCATCCACGTGCTGCACTTGCGGCCAGCCCGGCTGGAAGTCCAGGGCGGCATCACGCACCTTGAAAAACAGGCTGATACTGCGGGCTTCTGGCGCGACGCCATGGTTCAGCGAGCCTTGGTACTGGAAGTAGCCTTCGTCCACCGTACCTTTGACAATCGCGCTGCGCAGCCATTCGTCGAGGGCCGGGCTGAGCACCTCGGGCAGGTACTTGGCGGTGTAGCGACCATCGCCTTCGGTCAGGCCGACGCGCAGGTCCATGTAGTCCTCGCGGCCCTCGTCGAACAACAGGCGGATGAGGAAGTCACCGGCAATCTTGCCCTCCTCGCCCAGTACCTTGAGGTAAGGCGCGACCAGGGTGAAACCTTCCTTGTCCAGGGCCCAGGTCAGGCGCGCATTGGCCTTCTGGTAGTGCCAGGGTTTGGCGAAGATCGGGTACAGGTGCAGCATGAACGCCTCGGTATCCAGGCGCAGTTCGCCATGACCAAGGTCACCGCTGATGCTGCCGCTGACATTACCGGCTGCCGGGGCATTGTGATAGGCATCGAAACCGACCTTCTCCAGGTTGGCCTCGAACTGCAGGCGCTTGTCCCCCTCGGCCTTGGGCCGGGCTTCAAGGCGCACATTGCGCAGCGCGCCGGTCACGTTCAGGCCATCGACCACGGCCATGACCTTGTCCGGCAGCGGCGCGAGGGCATCGATCACCGGGGTCAACGGCGTAAGGTCGAGGCGGTCGGCCTGCACTTGCCAGCTTTCCGCAGCTGCATCCTCGCCGGGGCGCTGCTGCAATTGCAGGTGCGACTCCCAACGGGTCTTGCCGATATCCATGGCCAGGGAGTCGACCACCACATCGAAGCCTTGCTCCCGGCGCTGGAACCAGGCGCCCAGGGCCAGGTTGTTCAGCCTGGCCGCCTTGCGCCCGGCATAGGCACCGTGCAGCTCCGGTGCATTGAGGCGTACGACGGCCTGCTGCAACTGCCCCTTGCTCCAGTCGACCCAGAACTCGCCGCCCGCCCGCAGGGCGTCGGCATGCCACTGACCCAGCAGGCGTGGCGGCAGCCACCGCGCCCAGTCACTCTGTGGCAGGCTCAGGTAGGCTTCGACCTGGCCGTCGCGCCAGGCATTGGCCGAGGCACGGCTGCGCAGGTTCAGCGACAGGGGTTGGCCATCGGGCAGGGTCGCGCGCAGGTCCAGGGCGTGGCGCGAAGCTCCGGCCTGCAGGCCGACGCTCACATAAGTCAGGGTCAACGGGTCACGCTGCCAGGGGTGCAGGGTGACCTGGCTGTCGAACACATCGATGCGGCCCAACTGGCGCAGGCGCTGCAACAACTCGGCGGGATCGAGCGGCGCATCGTCCTTCTTCGGCAGGCCTTCGAGGCTCCAGGCGCCCTGTTCGTTCTCGCGCAGGATCAGTTGCAGGCCGCCCAACTGAATGCGTGCCAGGCGCACTTCTCGGGTGGTGAGGCTGGCCCAGACATCAGGCACCACCTTGACGTCGTCCAGGCGCAGGGCCGCGGCCCCCTCGCCCAGTTGCAGGTCGCGCACCCGCAGCACCGGTGCCAGGCCGCTCCAGCGGCCTTCCAGGGCACCGATGTGTACGGGCAGGCCTAAAGCCTGCTCGGCCTTGCTCTGCACATCGGCGCGATACTCGGCCACCAGTGGCACCAGTTCGCGGCCAAGGCTGACATACAGCGCTACCAGTACCGCCAGCAGAGCGCAAATGCCCAACCCCCAGCGGGTCAAGGCGACAAGAACGCGGGTCAGACGTCCCATGGCCATTGCCCTCCAGGTCGTTTATCCATGATGGCCCGTCGTCCCGGTTTTTCCAGCCCGGGCCACCCGCGGCGCGTTTCAGTAGGCGTCAGAGCAGCACCACATCGTATTGTTCCTGCGAATACATCGACTCCACCTGGAAACGAATGGTTCGGCCGATGAAGGCTTCCAGTTCCGCTACGTTACCGGACTCTTCATCCAGCAGCCGGTCGACCACCTTCTGGTTGGCCAGCACGCGGTAGCCTTCGGCCTGGTAGGCACGGGCCTCACGCAGGATCTCGCGGAAGATTTCGTAACAGATTGTCTCGGGGGTTTTCAGCTTGCCACGGCCCTGACAGGCCAGGCAGGGCTCGCACAGCACCTGTTCCAGGCTTTCCCGCGTGCGCTTGCGAGTCATCTGCACCAGGCCCAGTTCGGTGATGCCGATGATGTTGGTCTTGGCGTGATCGCGCTCGAGCTGCTTTTCCAGGGTACGCAACACCTGGCGCTGGTGCTCTTCGTCTTCCATGTCGATGAAGTCGATGATGATGATGCCGCCGATGTTGCGCAGGCGCAGTTGCCGGGCGATGGCGGTGGCAGCCTCGAGATTGGTCTTGAAGATGGTCTCTTCGAGGTTGCGATGGCCGACGAAAGCGCCGGTGTTCACATCGATGGTGGTCATTGCTTCAGCCGGATCGACCACAAGGTAACCACCAGACTTGAGCGGTACCTTGCGCTCCAGCGCGCGCTGGATCTCGTCCTCGACGCCGTACAGGTCGAAGATCGGCCGTTCGCCCGGATAGTGCTCGAGGCGGTCGGCGATTTCCGGCATCAGTTCGCCAACGAACTGCGTGGTCTTCTGGAAGGTTTCCCGCGAGTCGATGCGGATCTTCTCGATCTTCGGGTTGACCAGGTCGCGCAGGGTACGCAGGGCCAGGCCCAGGTCCTCGTAGATGACCGTGGGCGCGCCGCAGGTCTTGATCTGGGTACCGATCTGTTCCCACAGGCGGCGCAGGTAGCGAATGTCCTGCAAGATCTCTTCGGCGCGGGCGCCTTCGGCCGCGGTGCGCAGGATGAAGCCGCCGGCGTCCTTGATGTTCTCGCTTTCCATGCAGTCGCTGACCACTTGCTTTAGGCGTTCGCGTTCGGCTTCGTCTTCGATCTTCAGGGAAATGCCGACATGGCTGCTGCGTGGCATGTACACCAGGTAGCGCGACGGGATCGACAGCTGGGTGGTCAGGCGCGCGCCCTTGCTGCCGATCGGGTCCTTGGTTACCTGTACCACCAGGGCCTGGCCTTCATGCACCAGGGCAGTGATGTTCTCTACTGCCGAGCCTTCACGCTGGGAAATTTCCGAGGCGTGGATGAACGCCGCGCGCTCCAGGCCGATGTCGACGAAGGCCGCCTGCATGCCCGGCAGCACGCGTACCACCTTGCCTTTGTAGATATTGCCGACGATGCCCCGGCGCTGGGTGCGCTCGACGTGCACTTCCTGCAGCACCCCGTTTTCCACCACCGCCACGCGCGATTCCATCGGGGTGATGTTGATCAGGATCTCTTCACTCATGGCAGGCTCTCGTCAAGGGTATTCGGTAATGATGGATCGCGTATGCAATGCTGGCTACCGCTGCTTTGTTACCTCTGGCATATGCGCGGGCAATTGCCAGCAGGCGATGCCAAACTGGCCAAGCAGGTCGGCCGTTTCACTGAGGGGCAAGCCGACAACCGCCGAGTAGCTGCCGGAAAGGCCGGTGACGAACACCGCGCCCAGACCCTGGATGGCATAGCCGCCGGCCTTGTCCGCCGGTTCGCCGCTGGCCCAGTAGCGTTGCGCTTCGTCGGCGCTGATCGCACGGAAGCGCACCTTGCTGGTAACGCACAGGCTTTGCACGCGTTGGCCGTCGCTAAGGGCGACTGCGGTCAGTACCTGGTGCTCACGCCCCGAAAGGTCGGCCAGCATGGCCAAAGCATCTTCGCGGTTATCCGGCTTGCCGAGAATACGACCATCGAACACCACGGCAGTGTCTGCGCCCAGCACCACAGCCGGGCCCTCTACGCTGGCCAGGCCGGCGGCAGCCTTGGCCCTGGCCAGGCGCTCGACGTAGGCCGTGGCGCTTTCATCGGGTAGCGGGGTTTCATCGATGGGGGCACTGACGACACTGAACGGCACACCGATCTGGGTCAGCAGTTCACGCCGACGGGGCGAGCCGGAGGCCAGGTAAAGTGGGTTCATGCAGACATCTCCCTGTCAGTCGCGGCGGCGCCGTCAGTTGATATGCAAGCGTCGACGCAGATCGCGCAAGGCGAAGCTGATCCACGGCCAGAGCAAGGCGCTGATCACCGCCGACCAGACCAACGCCAGGGTGGGCAGGCGGTTGCCGGTCAGCGCGCTGAGCCACAGCTGGATCAGCTGGGCGATACCGAAGATCACCAGGATCACCAGGCTTTGCTGCCACAGGGGGAACATGCGCAGGCGCTGCTGCAAGGACAGCACCAGGAAGGTGATGAGGGTGAGGATCAGCGCGTTCTGCCCCAGCAGGGTGCCGTACAGCACATCCTCGGCCAGGCCCAGCACGAACGCGGTGGTCATGCCGACCTTGTTCGGCACGGCGAGGGTCCAGAACGATACCAGCAAGGCCAGCCACATGGGCCGGAACACGTCCATGAACTGCGGCATGGGCGAAACGCTGAGCAGCAGGCCGATGGCGAAAGTCAGCCAGATGACCCAGCCGTTGTTGCGGCGTGATACAGCCATCATTGCCTCCGGGTGTGAGCGGGTGCGGCAGCCGGCGTAGCTGGTGCGGCCGCCGGGGCTGCAGGCTGAGCAGCCGGGGCCGCAGGTGTAGCCGGCGCGGTAGGCGCGGCAGGCGCCGGCGCACTGTGCTCGCCCGTCGCGGCCTGCTGGCCTGGAGTGGCGGCGCCCTTGCGGTCAGCCTCTTCCTGGGCGATGCCGGCATCGGTTGCACGCTGCTCCGGGGTACGTCGGTCACTGAACACCAGCAGCATGTAGCGGCTGCGGTTGAGCGCGGCGGTGGGGATGGCGCGAACGATGGCAAACGGCTGGCCGGAATCGTGAATCACTTCGTTGACCGTGGCCACCGGGTAGCCGGCCGGGAAACGTTGCCCCATGCCGGAACTGACCAGCAGGTCGCCTTCCTTGATGTCGGCGGTATCGGCCACATGGCGCAGTTCCAGGCGCTCCGGGTTGCCGGTGCCGCTGGCAATGGCGCGCAGGCCGTTGCGGTTGACCTGCACCGGGATGCTATGGGTGGTATCGGTCAGCAACAGTACCCGCGAGGTGTACGGCATCAGCTCGACCACCTGGCCCATCAGGCCACGGGCATCGAGCACCGGCTGGCCCAGAAACACGCCATCACGCTCGCCCTTGTTGATCAGGATGCGGTGGGTGAAGGGATTGGGGTCGACACCGATCAGCTCGGCCACTTCAACCTTTTCGTTGACCAGCGCCGAGGAGTTGAGCAACTCGCGCAGGCGCACGTTCTGCTCGGTCAGGGCCGCCAGCTTCTGCAGGCGCCCCTGCAGCAGCAGGGCTTCGGTCTTGAGCTTTTCGTTTTCGGCGATCAGTTCGGTGCGGCTGCCAAACTGGCCCGCCACACCTTGCCACGCACGCTGCGGCAGGTCGGTGATCCAGTACGACTCCATCAGTACCAGGCCCATCTGGCTGCGCACTGGTTTGAGCACGTCGAAGCGCGCGTCGACAACCATCAACGCGACCGACATCACCACCAGGACGAGCAGGCGAACGCCCAGCGAAGGGCCCTTGGAGAAAAGCGGTTTAATGGGCCGTTCCTCGTGGACGACTCAGGAGGTCATTGGACATGGGACAACGCACCAGCCTGGTTGCGGGTTGACGGATACGGCGCCCCGAACGGGCGCCAGCCCAGCACATACAGGTAGCACTGTGCGTACTACCTGTAAACCGGGCGCTCGTGAACAGCGAGCGGAATCACTCGCTGGAGAGCAGGTCCATCGCGTGCTTGTCCATCATCTCCAGGGCGCGACCGCCACCACGGGCGACACAGGTCAGCGGGTCTTCGGCAACGATCACCGGCAGACCGGTTTCCTGGGCCAGCAGCTTGTCCAGGTCACGCAACAGCGCGCCACCACCGGTCAGCACCAGGCCGCGTTCGGCGATGTCCGAGGCCAGCTCGGGCGGCGACTGCTCCAGGGCACTCTTGACCGCCTGGACGATGGTCGCCAGGGATTCCTGCAGCGCTTCGAGCACTTCGTTGGAGTTCAGGGTGAAGGCACGCGGTACGCCCTCGGCCAGGTTGCGGCCGCGCACGTCGACTTCGCGTACTTCGCCGCCCGGGTAGGCGGTACCGATTTCCTGCTTGATGCGCTCAGCGGTGGACTCGCCGATCAGGCTGCCGTAGTTGCGGCGCACGTAGGTAACGATGGCTTCGTCGAAGCGGTCGCCGCCAACGCGGACGGATTCGGCATAGACCACGCCGTTCAGGGAGATGAGCGCGATTTCAGTGGTACCACCACCGATATCGACAACCATCGAGCCGCGGGCTTCCTCGACCGGCAGGCCGGCACCGATGGCGGCGGCCATCGGTTCCTCGATCAGGAACACTTCACGGGCACCGGCACCCAGGGCCGACTCGCGGATGGCGCGGCGCTCGACCTGGGTCGACTTGCACGGCACGCAGATCAGCACGCGCGGGCTCGGCTGCAGGAAGCTGTTCTCGTGAACCTTGTTGATAAAATATTGCAACATTTTTTCGCAGACGCTGAAGTCGGCGATGACGCCGTCCTTCATCGGACGAATGGCAGCAATGTTGCCAGGCGTACGGCCCAGCATGCGCTTGGCTTCGGTACCGACGGCGACGACGCTTTTCTGGTTGCCATGGGTACGGATGGCAACAACCGAGGGCTCATTCAGGACGATACCGCGCTCACGCACGTAAATAAGGGTGTTGGCAGTACCCAGGTCGATGGACAGATCGCTGGAAAACATGCCACGCAGTTTCTTGAACATGGGAAAGTGACCCTGGGGAAAGCGTGGGTAAAAAAGTGCGGCAAACTCTAACAATGGCAGGGATTTTGGGCAAGGAGCCAATATGTTAAATTGGCTGTTTTTCCGAGCAAGCCAGCAGAATTTCGCGGCCGTTAGACCGCCAGAAAGCTGACATGTTCCTCACCACGGACCCGAATTCCGGTCTTTGTTTCCCCTGGAGATCCCCATGGCGCTTGAACGCTGCGATGTGGAAAAGATCGCCCATCTGGCCCGTCTGGGCCTGAATGATGGCGAACTGCCACGCATTACTGACGCACTGAACAGCATTCTCGGGCTGGTCGACCAGATGCAAGCGGTCGACACTACTGGCATCGAGCCACTGGCCCACCCCCTGGAGGCCAGCCAGCGCCTGCGTCCCGACCAGGTCACCGAAAGCAACCAGCGCGACGCCTACCAGGCCATCGCGCCGTCGACCGAAAGCGGTCTGTACCTGGTTCCCAAAGTCATCGAGTAAGGGATAGAGCCTGCCATGCATCAATTGACCCTGGCCGAGATCGCCCGCGGACTCGCCGACAAGTCGTTTTCCTCCGAAGAGCTGACCGGCGCCCTGCTGGCGCGCATCAAGCAGCTCGACCCACAGATCAACAGCTTCATCAGCGTCACCGAAGAGCTGGCCCTGGGCCAGGCGCGTGCCGCCGACGCCCGTCGCGCCGCTGGCGAAACCGGCGCGCTGCTGGGTGCCCCGATCGCCCACAAGGACCTGTTCTGCACCAACGGCGTACGCACCAGCTGCGGCTCGAAGATGCTCGACAACTTCAAGGCGCCGTACGACGCCACCGTGGTTGCCAAGCTGGCCGAAGCCGGCATGGTCACCCTGGGCAAGACCAACATGGACGAATTCGCCATGGGTTCGGCCAACGAATCCAGCTACTACGGCGCAGTGAAGAACCCATGGAACCTCGAGCACGTTCCGGGCGGCTCGTCGGGCGGTTCGGCCGCAGCAGTGGCTGCGCGCCTGCTGCCAGCCACCACCGGCACCGACACCGGCGGTTCGATCCGCCAACCGGCGGCACTGACCAACCTTACCGGCCTCAAGCCGACCTACGGCCGCGTGTCGCGCTGGGGCATGATCGCCTATGCCTCCAGCCTCGACCAGGGCGGCCCGCTGGCCCGCACTGCCGAAGACTGCGCCCTGCTGCTGCAAGGCATGGCCGGTTTCGACGCCAAGGACTCCACCAGCATCGAAGAGCCGGTGCCGGACTACAGCGCCAACCTGAATGCTTCGCTGCAGGGCCTGCGCATCGGCCTGCCGAAGGAGTATTTCGGTGCCGGCCTCGACCCACGCATCGCCGACCTGGTCCAGGCCAGCGTCAAGGAGCTGGAAAAGCTCGGTGCGGTGGTCAAGGAAATCAGCCTGCCGAACATGCAGCACGCCATCCCGGCCTACTACGTGATCGCCCCCGCTGAAGCCTCGTCCAACCTGTCGCGTTTCGACGGCGTGCGTTTCGGCTACCGCTGCGAAAACCCGAAAGACCTGACCGACCTGTACAAGCGTTCGCGTGGCGAAGGCTTCGGTGTCGAAGTGCAGCGCCGCATCATGGTCGGTACCTACGCCCTGTCGGCCGGCTACTACGACGCCTACTACGTGAAGGCGCAACAGATCCGCCGCCTGATCAAGAACGACTTCATGGCCGCTTTCAACGACGTCGACCTGATCCTCGGGCCGACCACGCCGAACCCGGCCTGGAAGCTCGGCGCCAAGAGCAGCGACCCGGTCGCCGCCTACCTGGAAGACGTCTACACCATCACCGCCAACCTGGCGGGCCTGCCGGGCCTGTCGATGCCGGCCGGCTTCGTCGATGGCCTGCCGGTCGGCGTGCAGCTGCTGGCGCCCTACTTCCAGGAGGGCCGCCTGCTCAACGTCGCGCACCGCTACCAGCAAGTGACCGACTGGCACACCCGCGCCCCCAACGGCTTCTGAGGAATTCACACATGCAATGGGAAGTTGTGATCGGGCTGGAAATCCACACTCAGCTCGCCACCCAGTCGAAGATCTTCTCCGGCAGCGCCACCACCTTCGGCTCCGAGCCGAACACCCAGGCCAGCCTGGTTGACCTGGGCATGCCCGGCGTACTGCCGGTACTGAACCAGGAAGCCGTACGCATGGCGTGCATGTTCGGCCTGGCCATCGATGCCGAGATCGGCAAGCGCAACGTGTTCGCGCGCAAGAACTACTTCTACCCGGACCTGCCCAAGGGCTATCAGATCAGCCAGATGGACCTGCCGATCGTCGGCAAGGGCCACCTGGACATCGCCCTGGAAGACGGCACCATCAAGCGCATCGGGGTTACCCGCGCACACCTGGAAGAGGACGCCGGCAAAAGCCTGCACGAAGACTTCAGCGGCTCCACCGGCATCGACCTGAACCGTGCCGGCACCCCGCTGCTGGAAATCGTCTCCGAGCCTGACATGCGCAGCGCCAAGGAAGCCGTGGCCTACGTCAAGGCGATCCACGCGCTGGTGCGTTATCTGGGCATCTGCGACGGCAACATGGCCGAAGGCTCGCTGCGTTGCGACTGCAACGTGTCGATACGCCCGAAAGGCCAGGCCGAGTTCGGCACCCGCTGCGAGATCAAGAACGTCAACTCGTTCCGCTTCATCGAGCGCGCGATCAACAGCGAGATCCAGCGCCAGATCGACCTGATCGAGGACGGCGGCAAGGTGGTACAGGAAACCCGCCTGTACGACCCGAACAAGGACGAGACCCGCTCCATGCGCAGCAAGGAGGAAGCCAACGACTACCGTTACTTCCCCGACCCCGACCTGCTGCCGGTGGTGATCGAGGACAGCTTCCTCGAAACCGTCCGCGCCGGCTTGCCGGAACTGCCGACGCAGAAGGTCGAGCGCTTCCAGAGCCAGTACGGCCTGTCGGCCTACGACGCCAACGTGCTGGCCTCCAGCCGCGAACAGGCAGACTACTTCGAGGAAGTGGTGAAGATCGGTGGCGACGCCAAACTCGCCGCCAACTGGGTCATGGTCGAACTGGGCAGCCTGCTGAACAAGCTGGGCATCGAGATAGACCAGGCACCGGTCAGCGCCGCTCACCTGGGCGGAATGCTGCTGCGTATCCGCGACAACACCATCAGCGGCAAGATCGCCAAGACTGTGTTCGAGGCCATGGCTGCCGGTGAAGGCGATGCCGACAGCATCATCGAAAGCAAGGGCCTGAAGCAGGTCACCGATACTGGTGCGATCGACAAGATGCTCGACGAAGTGCTGGCGGCCAACGCCGAGCAGGTCGAACAGTACCGCGCAGCCGACGAGGCCAAGCGCGGCAAGATGTTCGGCTTCTTCGTCGGCCAGGCGATGAAAGCCTCCAAAGGCAAGGCCAACCCGGGGCAAGTGAACCAATTGCTCAAGGCCAAGCTCGAAGGGTGATTTGAAAATGCGGCGAGGGCCCTGCCCTCGTTCGCGGGCTTGCCCGCTCCCACAGGTACTGCGCCGCTTTCACAGGCGGTGATATACCTGTGGGAGCGGGCAAGCCCGCGAATGGCTGCACTGGAGACCTCCTGACTTGCTAAAACGATCCCTGAGCACCCTCGCCCTCTTCACCCTGCTGGCCGGCTGCGCCAGCCAGGACGTCGACCCCGACGGCTACGACAAGACCGGCACTGCTTCCTATTACGGCGCTCGCCACCACGGCAAACGCACCGCCAGCGGCGAACCGTTCAACCAGCATGGCCTAACCGCCGCTCACCGCAGCCTGCCCTTCGGTACCCGGGTTCGGGTGACCAACCTGGCCAACCAGCGCAGCGTAGTGGTGCGCATCAACGACCGTGGCCCACATACCCGCGGCCGCCTGATCGACCTGTCACGTGCCGCCGCAGAAAAAATCGGCATGATCCGTAGCGGAACCGCGCGCGTGCGAGTACAAGGGCTTAGCGACTGACGCGACAGGAGTCCGACCATTTTCGACCTCGCCACCCTTCCCACCTTCAGCCTCCTGCAACTGGGTATCGCCCTGCTGTTGCTGGTCGGGGGTGCCGAACTGCTGGTGCGCGCAGCCCTGCGCCTGGCCCAGCGCCTGCACGTACGCCCGCTGATCATTGGCCTGAGCCTGGTGGCTTTCGGCAGCACTGCGCCACAAATGACCGTGAGTCTGCAGGCCGCTTACCAAGGCGCGCCGGATGTAGCGGTAGGCAGCGTAATCGGCAGCAATATCTTCAACGTACTGGTCATTCTCGGCCTGGCCGCATTGATCATCCCGCTGCGCGTGTCGCGGCAACTGGTGCGCCTGGACATTCCACTGATGATCGTCGCCAGCGGCCTGGTCTATGCGTTATCCGCCAATGGCCACCTGGGGCGGGTCGAAGGGGTGTTGCTGCTGATCGGCCTGGTCGGCTACCTGGCGATACTCTGGCACCAGTCGCGCCACTATGCACGCACCTACCCCGCGCCGACCGCCGTCACAAACGGCGCCGGGCGCTTCTGGTCGGGCACCCTGCTGCAGGTGCTGGCCGGCCTGGGCCTGCTGAGCCTGGCGGGCCATTTGTTGCTGGAGGCCGCCGTAGAGTTGGCCACCGACCTGGGTCTGTCCGAGCGCATCATCGGCCTGACCGTCGTTGCCATCTGCACCTCCCTGCCGGAACTGGCCGCCGCGCTGATCGCCGCCCTGCGGGGTGAACGGGAAATCGCCGTAGGCACAGTGATCGGCAGCAACCTGTTCAACCTGCTTGCCGTGCTGGGCCTGACCGCAGTGGTCACTCCCGAGCCGCTGTCGATCTCGCCCAATGCCCTGGCCTTCGACCTGCCGGTGATGCTCGGTGTTGCCGCGCTGAGCCTGCCGGTGTTTTATTCCGGCTATCGCATCACCCGCGCCGAAGGCCTGGTGTTCCTCTGCCTGTACCTGGCCTATGGTCTGCACGTGGCGGCGTTTACCATGGGCATGCCACTGGCCGGCCGCCTGGAGCGGTTGATGCTGTTCTATGTACTGCCGGTGCTCGCCATGGTGTTGCTGTACACCACAGTGCGCGCCTGGCGCCGCCAACACTAAGGAAAACAACATGGCTGATAACCAGAAGACCGGCGAACAGATTCGACGTCAGGTAATGGGCGATGCGTTCGTCGACCGCGCTTTGGGCAACGCCACCGACTTTACCCAGCCACTGCAGGACTTCGTCAACGAACATGCCTGGGGCAGCGTGTGGGCCCGCGACGGGCTACCGTTGAAAACCCGCAGCCTGATTACCCTGGCCACGCTGACGGCACTCAAGTGCCCGCAGGAACTCAAGGGGCATGTGCGCGGGGCATTGAACAATGGCTGTACAGTGGAAGAGATTCGCGAAGCGCTGCTGCATTGCGCGGTGTATGCGGGGGTGCCGGCGGCGATCGATGCTTTCCGTGCAGCGCAGGAAGTGATCGACAGCTATCAAGGCTGATTCAGCCTTTTTCAGGCCCGGCCTCTTCGCGGGTAAACCCGCTCCCACAGGTACCGCACAGCTTTCGGAGCCTGCGTAATCCTGTGGGAGCGGGTTTACCCGCGAAGAGGCCAGTACGGTGTTACCTACCTGGCCTGGCGAGCCTTCTTCATCTTGAAGGCCACCCACAGCACCAGGATCCACCCAGGAATCAGCATCACCGAGATGCGAATCGGCGGGGTCAGGTACATCACCACCAGGATCAGCACGATGAACGCCAGGCACAGGTAGTTGGTGACCGGGTGCCCCCAGCTCTTGTAGAACGGGGTAATCCCGGCCGCCAGCTTGGCCTTGCGGAACTTCAGGTGGGTAATGCTGATGCTCGCCCAGTTGATCACCAGCGCCGATACCGCCAGGGCCATCAGCAAACCAAAGGCCTCACCCGGCATCAGGTAGTTGATCAGCACGCACAGCCCGGTGGCGAAAGCCGACACGCCCAGGGCGGTCAGCGGTACGCCGCTACGGCTTACCTTCAGCAACTGACGCGGTGCGTCGCCCTGGCTGGCCAGGCCGAACAGCATGCGGCTGTTGGCGTACACGCAGCTGTTGTACACCGACAGTGCGGCCGTCAGCACCACGATATTGAGGATGGTCGCCACCAGGTCACTGTCCAGTTCGTGGAAAATCATCACGAACGGGCTGCCACCCTGCACCACCTTCTGCCACGGGTACAGCGACAGCAGCACTGCCAGGGCACCAATGTAGAAGATGAGGATGCGGTACACCACCTGGTTGGTGGCTTTGGGGATGCTCTGGCGCGGGTTGTCAGCCTCGGCGGCGGTTATACCCACCAGCTCCAGGCCGCCGAACGAGAACATGATCACTGCCAATGCCATCACCAGGCCGGTGACGCCGTTGGGGAAGAAGCCGCCATACTGCCAGAGGTTGGCCACGCTGGCGTCCGGGCCGCCATTGCCGCTGGCCAGCAACCAGGCGCCGAAGCCGATCATGCTGACGATGGCCACCACCTTGACCAGGGCGAACCAGAACTCCATCTCGCCGTAGACCTTCACCTGGGTCAGGTTGATCAGGTTGATCACCACGAAGAAGATCGCCGCCGTGGCCCACGTGGGGAAACCGGGCCACCAGTACTGCACATAGATACCCACCGCCGTCAGCTCGGCCATGCCGACCAGCACGTATACCACCCAGTAGTTCCAGCCCGAGACGAAGCCAGCGAACTCGCTCCAGTACTGGTGGGCGAAGTGGCTGAAGCTGCCGGCCACCGGCTCTTCCACCACCATTTCGCCTAGCTGGCGCATGATCAGGAAGGCCATCAGGCCGGCAATGGCATAGCCCAGCAGCACGGAGGGGCCGGCCAGCTGGATGGTCTGGGCGATGCCCAGGAACAACCCGGTACCAATGGCCCCGCCCAGCGCGATCAGCTGGATATGGCGATTCTTCAGCCCGCGCTGTAACCGCTCGGGCGTGCTCTGGTCTTGCATGAAGTGTCCTTTAGCTCAGTGAGGCTGTGTTTTTTGTGTTGTTTGCAGTCAAGGATCTAGATCCATCCGCCCCACTGCAAGATGAAAATACCAATGTTGGTGGTGATCGCCGCCATTAGCGTGGTAATCACGATGATCGACGCCGCCAGCTCATGGTTACCCTTGGCCGCCCGCGCCATGACGTAGCTGGCCGCTGCGGTCGGGCTGCCGATATACAGGAACAGGATGCCCAGCTCGGCCCCACGGAAGCCGCATAGCCAGGCGCCGAGGGTACCGAGCAGCGGTAGCCAGACCATCTTCGCCAGGCTGGCGTCGATGGCCAGCCGGCCACTGTCGCGCAGCGCCGCCATCGACAGCGTGCCGCCGATGCAGATCAGCGCCAGTGGCAGGGTCATCTGCGCCAGGTAGTCGCCCGAGGTCAGCAGCCAGTTGGGCAGCGGCACCTGGCCGTAGGCCATGGGCGTGGCCACCAGCACACTGATGATCAGCGGGTTGCTGAAAATGCTCTTGCAGATGCTCCACGGGTCGGACTTCAGGTCCGGGCTGTAAACCGCCAGCACAACCGCCGACAGCGAGTTGTACAGGAGGATGACCAGACCGGCGAGCACCGCACCCAGGGAAATACCGTAGTCGCCGTACAGGCTGGCGGCCAGGGCAAGGCCGATTACGCCGTTGTTGCCGCGAAATGCTCCCTGCGTATAGATGCCCCGGTCGGCCGCCGGGCAGCGCCAGATGGCCAGGCCCCAGGCAATGGCGAAACCGACCAGGGTGGCGACGATGAAATAGAGGAGGACCCCGGGCTTGACCGCCGTGGCCAGGTCAGCGTGGTAGATGCCGAGGAACAACAGCGCCGGCATGCACACGTTGAACACCAGCTGTGAGGCAACGCGGTTGAAATTGTCGTCGATCAGGCGGATACGTTTGAGCAGCACGCCCATGAACAGCATGGCGAAGACCGGTGCCGTGATGTTCAGTGTCTGGATAAGAAGGGCGAGCATGCGCAAGCGATCCTGGAGGGGTTGCCGTTAGGCGGCTAATGATACGCCAACGGCCGGGACTTGCGGGGATCGCGGGGTAATACAGAGAAATTTCTGTCAGTACCAGCCTCTTCGCGGGCTTGCCCGCTCCCACAGGTATTCCACAAGCCCAAGACCTGTGCAGTACCTGTGGGAGCGGGCGAGCCCGCGAAAGGGCCGGTACAAGCCCGGCAGGAATCAGCGCCGAACCGGGCGCTTCTGCAGTTTGCGCTGCAAGGTCCGCCGGTGCATGCCCAGCGCCCGCGCAGTGGCCGAGATGTTGCCCTCGTGCTCGTTCAGCACGCGCTGGATGTGCTCCCACTGCAGGCGGTCGACCGACATCGGGTTTTCCGGCACCAGGGTATCCAGGTCGGTGTGCTCCGACAGCAAGGCCGCCAGCACATCGTCGGCATCGGCCGGTTTGCACAGGTAGTTGCAGGCACCGCGCTTGACCGCCTCCACCGCGGTGGCGATGCTGGAGTAGCCGGTCAGGATCACCACGCGCATTTCCGGGTCCAGCTCCAGCAGCTTGGGCAATAGCACCAGCCCGGAGTCGCCGTCCATCTTCAGGTCCAGCGTGGCGTAGTCCGGCAGGTCCTGCTGGGCCAGGATCAACCCTTCCTCGGCAGAGCTGGCAGTGCTGACGCGGAAACCTCGGCGGCTCATGGCCCGGGCCATGACCCGGGTGAAGGTGGCATCGTCATCCACCAGCAGCAGGTGCGGCAGCTCTTCGCCTTCGACCTGGTTTTCTTCGCTCATCATTCATCTCCTCGCTTGCCATAGGGCAGGCGCAGTTCGGTCAGGGTGCCACCCTGTTCATGACTATAGAGTTTCACCGAACCGCCCGCACGGGTCACGCTGGCCTTGCTCAAGAACAGGCCCAGGCCGAAGCCTTTGCCTTTGGTGGTAATGAAAGGTTTGCCGATCGCTTCGGCGATGGCCGGCGGCACGCCGGGGCCATGGTCACGGATGCTGATGACAATGTCATGGGTGTCCCAGTCCAGACGCACTTCAAGCTCATCGGGGCAGGCATCGGCGGCATTGTTCAACAGGTTCAGCAGTGCCTGGGTCAGGTCCGGTGGCGGGGTCAGCCGCGGCACCTGGCCGTCGCGCAGGCGCTGGAAGCGGTAGCTGGCTTCCGGGCGCATCAGGTGCCAGCGGTTGAGCGCGTCGTCCAGCCAGGCCGTCACGTCCTGCTCCACCACGGCCAGCCGGCGGTTGGCTTCGGCGGCACGGACCAGCTGTTGCAGGGTTTCCTTGCACAGCTTCACCTGGTCCTGAAGGATCTGCAGGTCTTCCTGCAGCAGCGGGTCGGCGTGGTCCTGGCGCATTTCGTTCAGTAGCACGCTCATGGTCGCCAACGGCGTGCCCAGCTCATGGGCGGCGCCGGCTGCCTGGGTGGCCACGGCCAGCAGCTGCTCGTCGCGCAGGCTCTCTTCCCGCCGCTCGGAACGCAGCTGCTCCTGGCGGCGCAGCTCTTCGGCCATGCGCGCGGCAAAGAAGGTGATCACCGCGGCAGCCAGGGCAATGCTCAACCACATGCCATAGACCTGCATCTTGTCCCGCGCCATCGGCAGGCCTTCGAGCGGGTAGAACTGCACCAGCAACAGGCTGTAGGCGGTCAGGGCAATACCGGAAAGGATCAGCGAATAAAGCCATGGCAAGGTGACTGCGGCAATCGCCAGCGGCACCAGGTAATACGACACGAACGGGTTGGTCGAGCCGCCGGAGTAATACAGCAAGGCACTGTGAATCAGCAGGTCGCAGGCCAGTTGCAGGGCATACTCCAGCTCGGTAACCGGCAACGACAGGCGCAGGCGCAGGGCGGTGAAGGCACACAGCAGTGAAGACAAGGCCAAGGTGCCGGCCAGCGACAACCAGGGCAAGGGCAGCAGTTCGGTCCAGTAGGCGACACCCACGGAGCCGGCCTGGGCAGCCAGGACCAGAACCCGAATGACGGTCAGGCGCCAGAGGTTCTGGCGGGTAGCGGACAGCGGTTGTACGGCGGCGAGCATGAGCTCTCCTGATGAGTGCTCCAGAAAAATCGGCTGGAGTATACCGAAGCCGGGCGCCCTGCTGCAGCGATGCGGCAAAGCGCCACACTTTGTCACAGGTTGATGATGGCACTTTTGAACCCACTACACTGTTGCCGGTCTGATGGGCCATGCGTGGGATGGATGATCACAACCCACGCCTTATTTTGCCAAGGAGTACCACATGCAAATCCCACGTCGCGGCACCGCCCTGATCCTGTCCTGCGGCCTGCTCGCCAGCCTGCCGGCGCTGGCGGCCGATGAGCCACGTTACAACCAGGTCTCGCTGCGTGCCGAAGTCAGCAAGGAAGTGCCACGCGACCTGATGGTCGTGACCCTGTACAGCGAAGCGCAGAACACCGACCCGGGCAAGCTCGCCAAGCAGATCACCGAAACCATGAACAAGGCCGTGCAGCAGTCGCGCCAGGTCAAGGACGTGAAAATCAGCCAGGGCAGCCGCAACAGCTACCCGGTGTATGACAGCAAGGGCCAGAAAATTACCGGCTGGCGCGAACGCGCCGAACTGCGCCTGGAAAGTGCCAACTTCCCGGCCCTGTCGCAACTGACTGCCGACCTGCTGCAAGAGCTGAAGATGGGTGGCATGGACTTCTCCATCGCTCCTGCCACGCGCAAGGCCAGCGAGGATGCACTGCTCAAGGATGCAGTGGATGCGTTCAAGGCGCGCGCGCAACTGGCTACCGAGGCGCTGGGTGGCAAGGGTTACAAGGTGGTCAGCCTGAACCTCAACAGCAGCGGCTACCCACGCCCGTACCTGCGCAGTGCGCCGATGGCGATGAAGGCCATGGGGGCTGATGAAGCAGCGCCGGCGCCGGATATCGAGGCCGGGACCAGCGAAGTGAGCATGAATGCCGATGGCTTGATTGAAGTGCAGATGCCTTAACAGGTCCACTAAACACCTGCGGGAGCGGGCATGCCCGCGAAAAGAACACTGCGGCGGATGGCACGGGCTTCGCCCGTGTTCGCGGGCGAGCCCGCTCCCACAGGGATCGCGTCAAATTCCGGACTTTCAGTCATTTCCTACGCACCAAAAAGGCGCTTCCTACACTAACCCCCTCCTCGAAACATCCCGTAAAAAGCCATCATTTTGCCTGCGCAAACGTTTAACTTCGCTGAAAGTTATACCAATGCGACATTCATGTACGTGCGTACCACTTTTCTGGCGCCAATCATCCGCCTCCATATTGCATTGGCAATTTCCCTGCATAAGTATCCGCAGGTCGGCTCACGAGGCCGCCTCAATCGAAAAATGACAACAATGAGGCCATCATGCTCAAACACGCAGTCATTCCGTTCCTGCTAGGTGCAGGTTTGCTTTCCGGCGCACCGTCGGCCCTCGCTGCATCGAACCTGGTGTTCTGCTCCGAAGGCAGCCCGGCCGGCTTTGACCCGGGGCAATACACCACAGGAACTGACTTCGACGCCTCGGCCGAGACCGTATTCAACCGCCTGACCCAGTTCGAACGTGGCGGCACTGCAGTCATCCCCGGTCTGGCGACCAAGTGGGAAGTCTCCGATGACGGCAAGACCTACACCTTCCATCTACGCGAAGGGGTCAAGTTCCACACCACCGACTACTTCAAGCCCTCCCGCCCCTTCAACGCCGACGACGTGCTGTTCACCTTCAACCGCATGCTCGACAAGAACCACCCGTTCCGCCAGGCCTACCCCACCGAGTTCCCGTACTTCACCGACATGGGCATGGACAAGAACATCGCCAAGGTGGAGAAGCTCGACGAACACACGGTCAAGTTCACCCTCAATGAAGTCGACGCCGCGTTCATCCAGAACCTGGCCATGAGCTTCGCCTCGATCCAGTCCGCCGAATACGCCGACCAGTTGCTCAAGGATGGCAAGGCCGCCGACATCAACCAGAAGCCGATCGGCACCGGCCCGTTCGTGTTCAGCAAGTACCAGAAGGACGCGCAGATTCGTTTCAAGGGCAACAAGGACTACTGGCAACCCGATGACGTGAAGATCGACAACCTGATCTTCGCCATCACCACCGACGCCTCGGTGCGCATGCAGAAGCTGAAGAAGAACGAGTGCCAGGTCACCCTGTTCCCGCGTCCGGCCGATATCGAACCGCTGAAGAAAGACCCCAAACTGAAAATGCCTGACCAGGCCGGCTTCAACCTCGGCTACATCGCCTACAACGTGATGGACAAGGTCAAGGGCAGCAACGAGGCCAACCCGCTGGCCCAGCTGAAAGTGCGCCAGGCGCTGGACATGGCCGTGGACAAGAAAAAGTTCATCGAGTCGGTCTACCAGGGCGCCGGCCAGTTGGCCGTCAACGCCATGCCGCCAACCCAGTGGTCCTATGACGACAGCATCAAGGACGCGCCATTCGCCCCGGAAAAGGCCAGGCAGCTGCTCAAGGAAGCCGGCATCAAGGAAGGTACCGAAATCACCCTGTGGGCGATGCCCGTGCAACGCCCGTACAACCCCAATGCCAAGCTGATGGCCGAGATGCTGCAATCCGACTGGGCCAAGGTCGGCATCAAGGCGAAGATCGTCAGCTACGAATGGGGTGAATACATCAAACGCTCCAAGGGTGGCGAACAGGGCGCCATGCTGATTGGCTGGAGCGGTGACAACGGTGACCCGGACAACTGGCTGGGCACCCTGTACGGCTGCGATGCCATGAACGGCAACAACTTCTCCAAGTGGTGCTACAAGCCCTACGACGACCTGATCAAGCAAGCCAAGGCTACCCCGGACCAGGCCAAGCGCACCGAGCTGTACCAGCAGGCACAGCACATCCTCAAGGAGCAGGTGCCGATCACCCCGATCGCCCACTCCACGGTGTATCAGCCCATGAGCGCCAAGGTGAAGGATTTCAAGATCAGCCCGTTCGGCCTGAACTCCTTCTACGGCGTCAGCGTGGACAAATAGGCTAGCCAGGGCACCCGCCGAGCGGGTGCCCCGCCAACCTCCTACCCCTTCATGTCGTCCCGCCGCTACCCGCAGCGGGGTCGGCGAACTGTTGCCGCCATTCGTACCCCGAGGCGGCGCCAACAGCCGTAAAAGGATTTGCCATGCGCCATACCACCCGCCTTTCCGCCCTGCTGGCCCTGGGCCTGATCAGCCAATCACCGGCCCTGCTGGCCAACAACCTGGTGTTCTGCTCCGAAGGCAGCCCCGCCGGCTTCGACACCGCCCAGTACACCAGCGCCACCGACAACGACGCCGCCGAACCGATCTACAACCGCCTGGTCGAGTTCGAGCGCGGCGGCACTGCCGTGCACCCTGCCCTGGCAACCCGCTGGGAGGTGTCCGAGGATGGCCTGCGCTACACCTTCCATCTGCGCGAAGGGGTGAAATTCCACAGCAACAAGGCCTTTGCACCGAGCCGCGACTTCAACGCCGACGACGTGCTGTTCACCTTCAACCGCATGCTCGACAAGAACCACCCGTTCCGCCAGGCCTACCCGACCGAGTTCCCCTACTTCATCAGCATGGGCCTGGACAAGAACATCGCCCGTGTCGAGAAAACCGCCCCCATGACCGTGGTGTTCACCTTGAACAAGGTCGATGCCGCGTTCATCCAGAACCTGGCCATGAGCTTCGCGTCCATCCTGTCTGCTGAATACGCCGAACAACTGATGGCCAGCGGGCGCCCCAGCGACATCAACCAGCAGCCGATCGGCACCGGGCCGTTCGTGTTCCAGCGTTACCAAAAGGATTCGCAGATCCGCTACAAAGGCAACAAGGCGTATTGGGCTCCGCAGGAGGTGAAGATCGACAACCTGGTGTTCTCGATCAACGTCGACCCTTCGGTGCGTATCCAGAAGCTGCGCCGCAACGAATGCCAGGTCACCCTGCACCCGCGCCCCGCCGACCTGCCGGCGCTCAAGGCCGACAGCAAACTGCAGGTGCTGCAGCAGCCGGGCTTCAACCTTGGCTATATCGCCTACAACACCCAGCATCCACCGTTCGACCGCCTGGAGGTACGCCAGGCGATGGATATGGCGGTGAACAAGCAGGCGATCATCCAGGCTGTGTACCAGGACTCCGGGCAACTGGCAGTCAACGCCATGCCGCCGACCCAGTGGTCCTATGACGACAGCCTCAAGGACGCACCCTTCGACCCGGAAAAGGCCAAACAGCTATTGCAGCAGGCCGGGGTCAAGCCGGGCACCGAGATCACCCTGTGGGCCATGCCGGTGCAGCGCCCGTACAACCCCAACGCCAAGCTGATGGCGGAAATGCTCCAGGCCGACTGGAGCAAGCTCGGCTTCAAGGTGCGCATCGTCAGCTACGAATGGGGCGAGTACCTCAAGCGCATGAAAAGCGGCGAGCACGATATCGCCCTGATCGGCTGGACCGGGGACAACGGTGACCCGGACAACTGGCTGGGCACCCTCTACAACTGCGATGCCATCGGCAGCAACAACTACTCGCTGTGGTGCGACCCGCAATACGACAGCCTGGTCAAACAGGCCAAGCAGGTCACTGATCGCGCGCAGCGCACCGCCCTGTACCAGCAGGCCCAGCAGCGGCTCAAGCAACAGGTGCCGATTACCCCGGTGGCGCATTCCACGGTCAACCAACCGCTCAGCGTCAGGGTTTCCGAGTTCAAGGTCAGCCCGTTCGGGCGCAATGATTTTTCCGGTGTGAGTGTTGATTAAACGTTAGCCGGTACCGGCCTCTTCGCGGGCTTGCCCGCTCCCACAGGGATCTTCTCAGGTTCACGACACCTGTGGGAGCGGGCGCGCCCGCGAAGAGGCCGGAACAGCCGACACCACTTCCCGATTCCGCCCGGTCACCCCGGGCAACCCTGGCAACACCGCAGCAAGAAACCCGGCCCACAAGGCCGGCATAACTAGAAAAGAAAGGGAGCTTCAACCTTGAAAACGTTCACCTTGACCGCACTGGCCTTATCCATCAGTGCCTTATCCACCGTGGCCCAGGCCGACCCGCAAAGCCAGGACTACATCCCCATCACCCTCAAAGGCAGCAGCGAGCAGGAGCAGGCCAGCGGCTTCATCGACGGCCAGAGCCTGTCCGGTAGCACTCGCAACTGGTACGCCCGCGAACGCGCCGCACGCGCCCCGCTGTGGAGGTACTACAAGAGCGACGGCACCCGCCATCCCACCCACAGCCGCGAGAACTGGGTGCAGGGCACCATTCTCAACTACAGCTCCGGGTTCACCCAGGGCACCGTCGGTTTCGCCGTCGAAGCCGCCGGCTACAATGCCATCGCCCTGCAGCAGAGCCGCGAAGCTGTCGCCGGCCCCAACAACCGTACCCTGACCCACAGCGACGGCGACCCGATCGGCCAGTGGAGCAAGATGGGCCTGGCCAACGTCAAGGCCCGCGTGTCCAACACCACCCTCACCGTTGGCCGCCAATCGGTGGACACGCCGATGATCGCCTATATCGGCAACCGCGCCCTGCCGTCGAGCTTCCAGGGTGCATTCCTGCACAGCGCCGAATTCGACAACCTGAGCTTCGACCTGGGTACTTTCGACCGCGTCTCACCGCGTACCGAACAGAGCCTCAGCAAGTTCCGCAGCGAATACAGTGCCACTGGCGTGGAAACCGACCGTGCCAGCACCGCCGGCATCAACTACCAGCCGTTCAAGAGCCTGAGCACCAGCCTGTACGCCACCAAGGTCGACGACTTCTGGAACCAGTACTACTTCGGCGCCAACCACGTGCTCGGCGACAGTGCTGTACTCAGCCTGAGCACCGGCCTGAACTACTACAAGACCGTCGATGCCGGCAGCAAGAAGATGGGCGAGATCGACAACGACACCTACAGCCTGTCGCTCGGCCTGACCCACCAGGCCCACACCCTCAGCGCCTCCTGGCAGCAGGTCAACGGCAACGAGTACTTCGACTACCTGCACGAAACCAACGGCATCTACCTGGCCAACTCGCTGCTGTCGGACTTCAACGGCCCCAACGAGAAATCGCTGCAGATTTCCTATGTGCTGAACATGGCGCCGTACGGCGTACCGGGCCTGAAGTTCAACCTGTACAACGCCCGCGGCTGGGGCATCGACGGTACCCATTACCGCGGCACCGCCTACGACGTGAACGGCCTGGATGGCGAAACCCACTACGAGTGGGGCATCGGCACCAGCTACGCGGTACAGAGCGGGCCGCTGAAAGACACCAGCATCCGCGCCACCTATACCGCGCACCGCGCCAGCAAGGCCCAGGGCGATGGCAGCCTGGATGAGTTCCGGGTGGTTACCACCATTCCATTCAACATTCTCTGACCGCCGCCGCCACGGCCCGCATCGTTGCGGGCCGTGGCGGCTACGCTGGAATCAATGCACGCAGGGAGTTTCAACCCATGCAGAGAGCTTTCATGAAATCGCGGCCACTGCGCCTGGCCCTGGCAGCGCTGCTTCTGGGCGGCGCCTCGCAGCTGGCAGCCAAACCGCTGGTGGTGTGCACCGAAGCCAGCCCGGAAGGGTTCGATGTTGTCCAGTACACTACGGGGGTCACCTTCGATGCCACCTCCGAAGCGCTGTTCAACCGCCTGGTCGACTTCAAGCCTGGCACCACCGACGTCCAGCCGGCCCTGGCCGAACGCTGGGACATCTCACCGGACGGCCTGACCTACACCTTCCACCTGCGCCAAGGGGTGAAGTTCCACAAGACCGACTACTTCACGCCCACTCGCGAATTCAACGCCGATGACGTGCTGTGGAGCCTGCGCCGTCAGCTCGACCCGGCGCACCCGTGGCACGACAAGACCAGCGTCGGCTACCCGTACTTCGAAAGCATGTCCTTCAAAAGCCTGCTCAAGTCGGTGGACAAGACTGATGACCACACCGTGGTGATCACCCTCACCCGCCCGGAAGCACCGTTCCTGCGGGACATGGCCATGGGCTTCACCTCGATCTACTCCGCCGAATACGGCGACCAGTTGCTCAAGGCCGGCAAGACCGCCGAGCTGAACAGCAAGCCGATCGGCACCGGCCCGTTCATCTTCCAGCGTTACAACAAGGACGCACAGGTCCGCTTCAAACCCAACCCGGACTACTTCCGCGGCAAGCCCCCGGCCGACGCCCTGATATTCGCCATCGCCACCGACAGCAACGTGCGCCTGCAAAAGCTGCGCGCCAACGAATGCCAGGTCGCGCTGTACCCCAAACCGGAGGACGTGCCGACGATCAAGGCCGACCCTAAGCTCAAGGTCGCCGAGACCGAAGCGCTGGTCACCGGCTATATCGCCATGAACACCCAGCACAAGTACCTCAGCGATGTGCGCGTGCGCAAAGCCATCAACATGGCCTTCGACCGCCAGACACACGTCGACCAGCTGTTTGGCAAGGACAACGCGCTGGTGGGCGTGAACCCGTACCCGCCGACCATGCTCGGTTACAACACCACCAATCAGAACCCGCCTCGGGACCTGGCCAAGGCCCGAGCCCTGCTCAAGGAAGCTGGCGTACCGGAAGGTACCGTGATCACCCTGTTCACCCGCAACGGCGGCGGCATGACCAACCCCAACCCCCGCCTGTCCGCCGAGATGCTGCAGGCCGACCTGAAACAGGTCGGCCTGCAGCTGGATATCCGCGTGATGGAATGGGCCGAAATGCTGCGTCGTGCCAAGAACGGCGAAGCCGACCTGGTCTCCACCGGCTGGGCAGGCGACAACGGTGACCCGGACAACTTCCTCACCCCGCTGCTGAGCTGCGAGGCAGCCAAGAACGGCGAGAACTACGCCCGTTGGTGCAATCCGCAGTTCCAGGCACTCATCACGCGCGCACGGCAGATGACGGATGACAATGAGCGCCGATGGGTCTATGCCGAGGCTTTAAGGGTGTACGATGACGACCAACCCTGGATCAGCATGGCCCACCCGAAGGTGTTCACGGCCATGCGTGACAACGTGGAGGGCTACGTGATCAGCCCTCTGACCAACAACAACTTCGCCACCACCAAGGTGAAGTAGAACAACAACGACCGCCGGCACCCCACACGGGAACCGGCGGCACCACCGTAGCGGGCTGATCGCCCCACGGCCTGATGAGGTAACCCCGACAATGTTGAGCTTTATTGCCCGGCGCCTTGGCCTGTTGATACCGACCTTTTTCGGTATCACCTTGCTGACCTTCGCGCTCATACGCCTGATCCCCGGCGACCCGGTGGAAGTGATGATGGGCGAGCGCAGGGTCGACCCCGAAATGCATGCCCAGGCCATGGAGCGCCTTGGCCTGAACAAGCCGCTGCCGGTCCAGTACCTGGACTACGTCGGCAAGCTGGCCCAGGGTGACCTCGGTGAATCGCTGCGCACCCGCGAGAGCGTGTGGCACGAGTTCCTCACCCTGTTCCCGGCCACCCTCGAACTGGCCTTCGCCGCCCTGCTGTTCGCCGGCATCGTCGGCCTGCTGGCCGGGGTGATTGCCGCGCTCAAGCGCGGTTCGCTGTTCGACCATGGGGTAATGGGCATTTCCCTGGCCGGTTACTCGATGCCGATCTTCTGGTGGGGCCTGATCCTGATCATGTTCTTCTCGGTGAGCCTGGGCTGGACCCCGGTGTCCGGGCGCATCGACCTGCTCTATGACATCGAGCCGAAGACCGGTTTCATGCTCATCGACACCCTGCTCAGCGACGAGGAAGGCGCGTTCAAGGACGCGGTGATGCACCTGATCCTGCCGGCCATCGTGCTCGGCACCATCCCGCTGGCGGTGATCGCCCGCATGACCCGCTCGTCGATGCTCGAAGTGCTGCGCGAGGACTACATCCGCACCGCCCGCGCCAAAGGCCTGTCGCCAGCTCGCGTGGTGTTCGTGCACGGCCTGCGCAACGCGCTGATCCCGGTGCTGACCGTGTTCGGCCTGCAGGTCGGCACGCTGCTGGCCGGTGCAGTGCTGACCGAAACCATCTTTTCCTGGCCGGGCATCGGCAAGTGGCTGATCGAAGCCATCGGTGCCCGTGACTACCCCGTGGTCCAGAACGGCATCCTGTTGATCGCCTGCCTGGTAATCCTGGTCAACTTCGTCGTGGACATCCTCTACGGCCTGGCCAACCCACGCATCCGTCATCAGCGCTGAGGCCCTCGTCATGACTAGCCCGATTCCGAAATCCGTCACGCCGGCCAGCCCGGTGGACCAGAGCCTGCTCTACCCCTCACCGTACAAAGAATTCTGGCAAGCCTTCGCCCGCAACAAAGGCGCGGTGATGGGCCTGGCCTTCATGTGCCTGGTGGTGTTCTGCGCGCTGTTCGCGCCGTGGGTCGCCCCGCACGACCCTAGCGAGCAGTACCGCGAGTTCCTGCTGACCCCGCCGGTGTGGCTCGAAGGTGGCAGCTGGCAGTTCATTCTCGGCACCGACGAGCTGGGCCGCGACCTGCTTTCGCGGCTGATCCAGGGCGCGCGGCTGTCGCTGCTGATCGGCCTGTCGTCAGTGTTGATGTCGCTGATCCCTGGCATCCTGCTGGGCCTGCTGGCCGGTTTCTTCCCGCAACTGCTCGGCCCGTCGATCATGCGCCTGATGGACGTGATGCTGGCCCTGCCCTCGCTGCTGCTGGCAGTGGCCATCGTCGCCATCCTCGGCCCAGGCCTGATCAACACCGTGATCGCCATCGCCATCGTGTCGTTGCCATCCTACGTGCGCCTGACCCGCGCCGCCGTGATGGGCGAGCTGAACCGCGACTACGTCACCGCCGCCCGCCTGGCAGGTGCAGGGCTGCCACGGCTGATGTTCGTCACCGTGCTGCCCAACTGTATGGCACCGCTGATCGTGCAGGCCACCCTCAGCTTCTCTTCGGCCATCCTCGACGCCGCCGCGCTGGGCTTCCTCGGCCTTGGCGTGCAGCCGCCGACCCCGGAGTGGGGCACCATGCTGGCTTCGGCCCGCGACTACATCGAGCGCGCCTGGTGGGTAGTGAGCCTGCCCGGCCTGACCATTCTGCTCAGTGTGCTGGCAATCAACCTGATGGGCGACGGCCTGCGCGATGCGCTGGACCCGAAACTCAAGAACGCCGCCTGAGGAGAACGCCATGTCACTGTTGCAGATCAACAACCTTAACGTGCGCTTCGGCGACGCCAATGCGGTACCGGTGGTCGATGGCCTGGACCTGATGGTGGAGGCCGGCGAGATCCTGGCCATCGTCGGCGAATCCGGCTCGGGCAAGTCCGTGACCATGATGGCTCTGATGGGCCTGATCGATGCCCCGGGGCGCATCACTGCCGACGCACTCACCTTCGACGGCACCGACATGCTCAAGCTCAGCGGCCGCCAGCGCCGCAAGGTGGTGGGCAAGGACATCGCCATGGTCTTCCAGGACCCGATGACCGCGCTCAACCCCAGCTACACCGTGGGCTATCAGATCGAGGAAGTGCTGCGCCAGCACCTGGGCCTGAAGGGCAAGGCCGCACGCCAGCGTGCCCTGGAGCTGCTGAAAAAGGTCGAGATCCCGGCTGCCGAAAGCCGCCTGGACGCCTACCCGCACCAACTGTCCGGCGGCATGAGCCAGCGCGTGGCGATTGCCATGGCGATTGCCGGCGAGCCCAAGCTGCTGATTGCCGACGAGCCCACCACTGCGCTGGACGTGACCATCCAGGCGCAGATCATGGAGCTGCTGGTCAACCTGCAGAAGGAGCGCAACATGGCGCTCATCCTGATCACCCACGACCTCGCCGTGGTCGCCGAAACGGCCAGGCGGGTGTGCGTGATGTACGCCGGCCAGGCCGTGGAAGTGGGCCAGGTGCCGGAGCTGTTCGATGTGCCCGCCCACCCCTACAGCGAAGCGTTGCTGGCGGCGATCCCCGAGCACAGTATCGGTGCCGAACGCTTGGCCACCCTGCCCGGCATCGTCCCCGGCCGCTACGACCGCCCCGTGGGGTGCCTGCTGTCACCGCGCTGCCCGTACGTGCAGGACAACTGCCGGCGCCAGCGCCCGCCCCTCGATCCCCAGGCCCATGGCCTGGTGCGTTGCTTCTACCCGCTGAACCAGGAGGTGGCGTGATGGCCGTCGTTCTATCCGCCCGGGAGCTGACCCGGCATTACGAAGTCTCCCGCGGGCTGTTCAAGGGCCACGCCCTGGTCCGCGCGCTGAATGGCGTGTCGTTCGAACTGGAGGCCGGCAAGACCCTGGCCGTGGTCGGCGAGTCCGGCTGCGGCAAGTCCACCCTGGCCCGCGCCCTGACTCTGATCGAAGAGCCGTCGTCCGGTTCGCTGCAAATTGCCGGCACCGAAGTGAAAGGCGCCAGCAAGAGCGAGCGCAAGCAACTGCGCCGCGACGTACAGATGGTGTTCCAGAGCCCCTACGCCTCGCTCAACCCACGGCAGAAGATTGGTGACCAGCTGGCCGAGCCGCTGCTGATCAACACCTCGCTAAGCAAGGCCGAGCGGCGAGAAAAGGTGCAGAAGATGATGGAACAGGTCGGCCTGCGCCCCGAGCATTACCAGCGCTACCCGCACATGTTCTCCGGTGGCCAGCGCCAGCGTATCGCCCTGGCCCGGGCAATGATGCTGCAACCCAAGGTGCTGGTGGCGGACGAGCCGACCTCGGCGCTGGACGTGTCGATCCAGGCTCAGGTGCTGAACCTGTTCATGGACTTGCAGAAGGAGTTCAACACCGCCTATGTGTTCATCTCGCACAACCTGGCGGTGGTGCGGCATGTGGCCGATCAGGTGCTGGTGATGTATTTGGGGCGGCCGGCGGAGATGGGGCCGAAAGAAGATATTTACGAACGACCATTACACCCGTATACCCAGGCATTGCTATCGGCCACGCCGGCGATTCATCCGGACCCGTTGAAGCCGAAGATCCGTATTGCCGGGGAGTTGCCCAACCCGCTGAACCCGCCGGATGGGTGTGCGTTTCACAAGCGCTGCCCGTATGCGACCGAGCGGTGTGCCAAGGAAGTGCCGGCGCTCAGGCAGGTGAGTACGCGGCAAGTGGCTTGTCACTATGCCGAGCAGTTCCTCTAAATCGGCGTAACCTTCATCGCCGGCAAGCCAGCTCCCACAAGGATCTCCACAGGACCCAAGCCCTGTGCAGTACCTGTGGGAGCTGGCTTGCCGGCGATGGGCCGCAAAGCGGCCCCAAAATCTCAATGCATAAAGAACCAGATCAGGATAATCACCGGAATCGGCACCCCAATCATCCAAAGCAGTATCGAGCGCATGGCCTTTCTCCTTGTTCGATGGTGAACAGACCGGTGCACTCGCCATGCCATCCCTGTCAAAAAATCACTCTCAACCGAATCAACGGCTTACTGCCCAAGCCGCTTGGCAAAACCGTGCAATATGCCGGATCCGCCCCCTTGCAGCTGGGTGTTCTGCAATGCACTATCGGGCTCATGACCGCCACCACCCTCCCCGACGGCCCCGAGCAGACCTCGCTCACCGCCGACACCGTGCTGCGCTACCACCTGTGCTGGAAGCACCGCGACCTCGACGGCGTCATTGCGCTCTACCACCCTGACATGCAGTACCACGACTTCTTCCAGAACCGCGTGCTCGGCTACCAGGAGCTGCGCGACTACGTGCGCGCCTGCCTGCCCCATGAAGCCGGCGAGGACATCGTCCACATCGACCGCATCCGCGTCGATGGCTGTACCGCGTTCATTCAGTACCAGGTCACGGTGCAGGGTGGTGACGGGCTGGTGGCGTTCCAGTCCAGCGAGGCGATCACCGTCAAGGACGGCCTGATCTGGCAAGTAAACGAGTACGCCACGCTGGTCCGTCAGAACGGCAGCGGCCACCCCAGCAGCGGCCCGCGCCCAGCCACCAGCCGCCTTGGCCTGTCCCCCCGGCAACTGTCGACCATGGCCCAGGACCTGGAGCACTACTTCCAGCGCCAGCGCCCCTACCTGGACCCGGAGCTGGACCTGCAGCAGGTGGCAGACGCCAGCGGCTACAGCCGCAACCAGATCTCCTACCTGCTCAACCAGGTACTCGGGCGAAGCTTTTACCGCTACGTCAACCAGGCCCGCCTGCAGCACCTGATGGCCAGCCTCGATGATGACAGCGTCGAGGCCACGATCGACGAGTTGGCGTTCAATGCCGGTTTCAACTCGCTTTCAGCGTTCTACAAGTGCTTCCGCGAACACACCGGGCTCACCCCCAAGGCGTACCTGAAGCAAATTTCCCTGCGTGCACGCACGTAGGACAGCCGCCCGCCGACACCACTAGGATCGCCCACAGACCTTGACGGATGTGGAGCCGAACCCGATGCAACCCCTGCGCACGCTCAGCCTGTGGATGGACCAGCTTGACGAGCCGCTGTGCGCCCGCCCGGCCCTGCGCGAGGACCTGAACGCGGATGTGTGCATCATCGGCGCCGGCTACACCGGCCTGTGGACCGCCTACTACCTAAAGCGTCAGGCGCCGCAGCTGAACATCGCCGTGATCGACGCCAACATTGCCGGCTTCGGTGCTTCCGGGCGCAACGGCGGCTGGCTGATGGGCAACCTGCTCGGCGAAGACCGCCTGCTGGCCACCCTGTCGCCGCAACAGCGCCGCGCCAGCATCGACCTGCTGCATGGCATACCCGATGAAGTGCACAGCGTGCTGCAACGCGAAGGCATCGACTGCGACTACCGCAAAGGCGGCGTGCTGTACTGCGCCGCGCGCTACCCGGAACAGGAGCGCAGTCTGCGCGCCTACCTCGACGATCTTTATCGCCAAGGCATGACCGAGGACGACTACCGCTGGCTGCGCCCCGAACAGCTGGACGCCCAGCTGCGGGTCAGCAACGCCTATGGCGCCATCTACAGCCCGCACACCGCAACCATCCAACCCGCCAAGCTGGCGCGTGGCCTGGCCCGGGCGGTAGAAGCGCTGGGCGTACCCATCTACGAAAACACACCCGCCATCGACTGGCAGCCCGGTGAGGTGCGTACCCCATTGGCGCGCATTCGCTGCCAATGGATGGTACCCGTCGTGGAGGGCTACGCCGTCAGCCTGCCACCACTGGGCAAACATCAGCTGCCGGTACAGAGCCTGCTGGTGGCCACCGAACCCCTGCCGGAAGCCACCTGGGAACAGATCGGCCTGAACCGGGGCCAGGCCTTCAGCGAGAGCAGCCGCCAGGTCACCTACGGCCAGCGCACCGCCGACAACCGCCTGGTATTCGGCGCCCGTGGCGGCTACCGCTTCGGTGGCCGCCTGCGCGAAAACTTCACCCTCACTGAACAGGAAATCGAGCTGCGCCGCTACCTGTTCAGCGAACTGTTCCCGCAGCTGAAGCACGTGCGCATCACCCATTCCTGGGGCGGTAACCTGGGCATGGCGCGGCGCTTCCGCCCGCACATGCTCTGCGACCGCCAGCGTGGCATCGCCCTGGCCGGCGGCTACGGCGGTGAAGGTGTCGGCGCCACCAACCTGGGCGGGCGCACCCTGGCGGCGCTGATCCTCAACCAGCACAACGAGCTGACCGCGCAACCCTGGGTGCTCGACAACCGCCCGGTTGCGAGCCTTGCCAGCTGGCCGCCCGAGCCGTGCCGGTGGCTCGGCTACAACGCGATCATCCAGAGTTTCGTCCACGAGGACCGGACCCTTGCCAACCCCGCCAGTGCGCCTTGGAGGCGGCGCCTTGCCAGCAACCTTGCAGACTTCATGGAAGGCTTCATGCACTGACTTCCCTTTTCCCGACACAGGATTTACCGGTCATGAGCATCACCCATTTCAAGAACACCGAAAGTTCCGTGCTCGATAGCTCCAACCCCGTTGCAGTACCGCTCGGCGAGCCCGTGGCGGTGGCCTCGGTCACCTGCGTGGAACGCAGCGACGGCGTCGAAACCGGCATCTGGGAGTGCACCCCCGGGCGCTGGCGACGGCAGATCGTGCAGCAGGAGTTTTGCCATTTCATCAAGGGCAGTTGCAGCTTCACCCCCGACGGTGGCCAGCCCCTGTTCATAGAAGCCGGAGACGCATTGATGCTACCGGCCAACAGCACCGGCACCTGGGATATCCAGGAGACCGTGCGCAAGACCTACGTCCTTATTTTCTGATCCGCTGATCGCCTGCCTTCGATAACAACAGACAAAGCAAGGTAACCCCGACATGCGCACGCTCCTTCTCGCCCCCTTGATGCTGGCCGCCAGCGTGGCCGGCGCCGCCGAAACGGTGAAGATCTACAACTGGTCCAGCTACGTTGCCCCCGACACACTGAAAAACTTCCAGCAAGCCAGCGGTATCGTGCCCACCTACGACGTTTACGACAGCAACGAAACCCTCGACGGCAAGCTGATGACCGGCAACTCCGGCTACGACGTGGTGTTTCCGTCCAACCATTTCATGGCTCGGCAGATCCAGGGCAAGGCCCTGAAGCCGCTGGACAAGTCGCAGCTGCCCAACTGGCACAACCTCAACCCGGTGCTGATGAAGGCGCTGGAGGTGAACGACCCGGGCAACCAGTACGGCTTCCCGTACCTGTGGGGCAGCACTGGCATCGGCTACAACGTCGACAAGGTCAAGGCGGTGCTCGGCGACAACGCACCGGTGGACTCCTGGGACCTGATCTTCAAGCCCGAGTACATGAGCAAGCTGAAAAGCTGCGGCGTCGCCGTGCTGGACAACGGCCCCGAGCTGTTGCCCATCGCCCTGCACTACCTGGGCCTGCCGCACCACAGCCAGAACCCGGCCGACTACGACAAGGCCAAGGCGCTGCTGATGCAGGTGCGGCCGTACATCAGCTACTTCCACTCCTCGAAGTACACCGGTGACCTGGCCAACGGCGACATCTGCGTGGTGGTGGGCTTCTCGGGGGATGTGCTGCAGGCGAAGAACCGCGCCGAAGAGGCGAAGAACGGGGTGAAGGTGGGGTATTCGATCCCCAAGGAAGGTGCGCCGATGTGGTTCGACATGGTGGCCATGCCGGCCGATGCACCAGATGAGAAGGCCGGTTACGCCTACATGAACTACCTGCTGCAGCCAGAGGTGATGGCCAACATCAGCAACCATGTGCAGTACGCCAACGGCAACCTCAAGGCGGACGGGCTGGTGGAGCCGGCGATGAAGGGTAATACGATGATTTACCCGAGCGAGGACGTGATGGGCAAGCTGTATGCGCTGGAGGCGATGCCGGCGAAGATCGACCGTATTCGGACGCGGATCTGGACCAGTATCAAGGCAGGAAATTGAATCGGGGCCGCTTTGCGGCCCTTCGCGGGCACGCCCGCTCCCACAAGGATCGCGCAACCTTCAGGTGTTGTGATTCCCTGTGGGAGCGGGCGCGCCCGCGAAGGGCTGCAAAGCAGCCCCAATTCTGCGATCAGTGATGCTCGCGGGTAGCGCGGAACTTGATGTCCGGCCAGCGCTCTTCCATCAGCGACAGGTTGACGCGGGTCGGCGCCAGGTAGGTCAGGTGCCCGCCACCGTCGATGGCCAGGTTTTCCATGGCCTTGTTCTGGAATTCCTCGAGCTTCTTCTTGTCGTCACAACCGATCCAGCGGGCCGACCACACAGTGATCGGCTCGTACGCGCACTCGACCTTGTACTCTTCCTTCAGGCGGCTGGCGACCACGTCGAACTGCAGCACACCGACTGCACCGAGGATGATGTCGTTGCTGCGCTCAGGGAAGAACACCTGGGTAGCGCCCTCTTCGGCCAGCTGTTGCAGGCCCTGGCGCAACTGCTTGGATTTCAGCGGGTCCTTCAGGCGCACGCGGCGGAACAGCTCCGGGGCGAAGTGCGGGATACCGGTGAAGCCCAGCGCCTCGCCTTCGGTGAAGGTGTCGCCGATCTGGATGGTGCCGTGGTTGTGCAGGCCGATGATGTCGCCGGCATAGGCCTCTTCCAGCTGCTCGCGCTCGGAGGAGAAGAAGGTCAGCGCATCGCCGATACGCAGGTCCTTGTTGATCCGCACGTGGCGCATCTTCATGCCCTTTTCGTACTTGCCCGAGCAGATGCGCATGAAGGCGATGCGGTCGCGGTGTTTCGGGTCCATGTTCGCCTGGATCTTGAACACGAAACCGGTGAACTTCTCTTCCACAGGCTCGACGGTGCGCTCGTGGGCAACACGGCCCAGTGGGCGCGGCGCCCAGTCGACTACTGCGTCGAGCACGTGGTCGACACCGAAGTTGCCCAACGCGGTACCGAAGAACACCGGGGTCAGCTGACCGTTGATGAACTCTTCCTGGTTGAACTCGTGGCAGGCACCCTGCACCAGCTCCAGCTGTTCGACGAACGAGTCGTACTGGTCGCCCAGGTGAGCACGGGCCTCATCGGAATCCAGCTTCTGGATGATCTTGGCTTCGGTGCGCTCGTGGCCGTGGCCCGGGGTGTACACCACGATGTAGTCACCGGTCAGGTGGTACACGCCCTTGAAGTCGCGGTAGCAGCCGATCGGCCAGGTGATCGGCGCAGCCTTGATCTTCAGTACCGCTTCGATCTCGTCCAGCAGTTCGATCGGGTCGCGGATGTCGCGGTCGAGCTTGTTGATGAAGCTGACGATCGGTGTGTCGCGCAGGCGGCACACGTCCATCAGGGCGATGGTACGTGGCTCTACACCTTTACCGCCGTCGAGCACCATCAGCGCCGAGTCCACCGCGGTCAGGGTGCGGTAGGTGTCTTCCGAAAAGTCTTCGTGGCCTGGGGTGTCGAGCAGGTTGATCATGTGCTCGCGGTACGGGAACTGCATCACCGAGGTGGTGATGGAAATGCCGCGCTGCTTCTCCATTTCCATCCAGTCGGAGGTGGCGTGGCGGTCGGACTTGCGCGACTTCACGGTACCGGCGACGGCAATGGCCTTGCCCATCAGCAGCAGCTTCTCGGTGATGGTGGTCTTACCGGCGTCGGGGTGGGAAATGATTGCGAAAGTGCGGCGCTTCGCGACTTCGGCGGCCTGGTTGGTCATGGGAAATCGCCTGACTGGGGGATTTAAAAGGGGCGATATCATACCTGAAGTTGGGCCGGGACCAAAACCTGAGGAATGAGTGGTGCTGTGCCGGCCCCTTCGCGGGTAAACCCGCTCCCACAGGTGCGGTGCAGTCCCTGTGGGAGCGGGTTTACCCGCGAAAGGGCCGGCTCAGGCAAAGCCGATTCCACAGGCAATCGCTTTATCACGATAAATGGCCACAGGTCAGTTATTTCAACGCTTGTAGCGAATTAATACGCTGTTTTTTCTCGCCTTATTTCGATACACCCAGTGATTACCACTGGCCAAATGCCGCCCCAGATGGGAACCTTTACGCCCTCGGAGACGTCCACTCCCCCGCAACCCGCTTCGCTTGGGGACTGGTTTCATCAGCAATATCGGGCCCGACGGGGTTCGGCTCATGGCCTGATCGCAGCCTACGGGGTGCCTCACGCTGCTACTCGCGAACACACCACCCGCCGCCAGGAATGGCCGGCAACCAAGAAGTGTGCTCGCCGACTACACAAGGAGTCCGCCTGTGGCAAAACGCTACGGAAAAGGGCTGTTGGGATGGGCCACCGTGCTCGTCATCCTGGCCCTGCTGGTCCACTGGATCGGCATCGACACGATCGCGCGTTATCGCGACGATCTTGGGTTCTACCTGCAAGCGCACCTGGTACTGGTGCTGGCTTCGATGGCGGCGGCGCTGGCCGTGGGCATCCCCGCCGGCATTGCCTTGAGTCGACCGCACCGGGTCGACAAAGCCGAGCGCTTCATGCAGTTGTTCAACGTTGGCAACACCATCCCTCCCCTGGCCGTTCTGGCCATCGCCCTGAGTATCCTCGGCATCGGCGCCGGGCCCGCGATCTTCGCGCTGTTCCTCGCCTCCCTCCTGCCCATCGTGCGCAACACCTACGAGGGCCTGAAAAACGTCCCCGCCTCGCTCAAGGAAGCCGCCACCGGCATCGGCATGACCCCGCGTCAGCAACTGTGGCAGGTGGAACTGCCCAACGCCGTGCCGATCATCGTCGGCGGTGTGCGCGTGGCCCTGGCGCTGAACGTCGGCACCGCGCCACTGGCGTTCCTGATTGGCGCCAACAGCCTGGGCAGCCTGATCTTCCCCGGCATTGCCCTGAACAACCAGCCACAACTGCTGCTCGGCGCCGCCTGCACCGCGCTGCTGGCGCTGGTGCTCGACGCGGCGGTGAGTGCCTCCAGCAAACGCTGGCTGGAACGTGGCCTGGCTGGATAACAAGAGGGAACGCATGAACAAGAGAATCGCCTTGCTGCTGGGCGCGGCCCTGCTGTTCGCAGGATTTGCCCAGGCAGCGGAAAAACCGCTGATCCGCATCGGCGCGCGGGTGTTCACCGAACAGACCGTACTCGCCGAAATCACCGCGCAATACCTGCGCGCCAACGGCTTCGACGTGCGCGTCACCAGCGGCCTGGGCAGCAGCATCGCGCGCCAGGCCCAGGAAACCGGGCAGCTAGACCTGATGTGGGAATACACCGGTGTGTCACTGGTGTCGTACAACCATATCGATGAGCGCATGCCCAGTGCCGAGGCTACCTACGCCAAGGTCAAGGCACTGGACGCGAACAAGGGCCTGATCTGGCTGACCCCGTCGAAGTTCAGCAACACCTACGCGCTGGGCCTGCCCAGGCAGGTCGCCGAGGCTTATCCACAGATCAACTCGATCAGCGACCTCAACCAGGTGCTGCGCGACGAAAGCCGCCGCAACCACCTGGTGGCGCTGGACACCGAGTTCGCCAACCGCCCGGACGGGCTGGTCGGCCTGAAGGCGATGTACGACTTGCAGGTGGGCCGTGCCAACATCCGCCAGATGGATGCCGGCCTGGTCTACACCGCCATGCACAACAACCAGGTATTCGCCGGCCTGGTGTACACCACCGATGGCCGCCTGAACGCGTTCAACCTCAAGCTGCTGGAAGACGACAAGCACTACTTCCCGGACTACACCGCCGCCCCGGTGGTGCGCAAACAGGTACTGGACGCCAACCCGAAGCTGGCCAGCCTGCTCAAGCCACTGGCCGAGCAACTGGATGACGAAACCATGCGCCAGCTCAATGCCAAGGTCGATGTCGAGCACCAGAACCCGACGTCCGTGGCCGCCACCTTCCTGCGTGAGCACCCATTGAACAGCGAGGGCCAACCATGAGCCTGCTCGACACATTCGCCCACCTCGACTGGGCCCAGGTGCTGCAGCTGACCTGGCAGCACATCATGCTGGTCGGCGTCGCCGTCGGCCTGGCGATCATCGTCGGCGTGCCGCTGGGCATCCTGATGACCCGCTTCCCGGCAGTCGCCGGCCCCTTGCAGGCCAGCGCCACGGTGCTGCTGACCATTCCTTCCATCGCCCTGTTCGGCCTGCTGCTGCCGTTCTACTCCAGGTTCGGCCAAGGCCTCGGGCCGCTGCCGGCGATCACTGCGGTGTTCCTCTATTCACTTCTGCCGATCCTGCGCAACACCTACCTGGCCCTGACCAACGTCGAACCCGGCATCCGTGAAGCGGCGCGCGGCATCGGCATGACTTTCGGCCAGCGCCTGCGCATGGTCGAGCTGCCCATCGCCGTGCCGGTGATCCTCGCCGGCGTGCGCACCGCCGTGGTGATGAACATCGGCGTGATGACCATCGCCGCCACCATCGGTGCGGGCGGCCTTGGCGTACTCATCCTTACCTCCATCAGCCGCAGCGACATGTCGATGCTGCTGGTCGGCGCCGTGCTGGTCAGCCTGCTGGCGATCATCGCCGACCTGCTCCTGCAAACCCTGCAACGTGCCCTGACTCCAGAAGGACTGCGCCCATGATCGAACTGAAGAACCTCAGCAAAACCTTCAACGTCAACGGCAAGGACGTCAAAGCCGTCGATTCGGTAAGCCTCACCGTCAACGAAGGGGAAATCTGCGTGTTCCTCGGCCCCTCGGGCTGCGGCAAGAGCACTACCCTGAAAATGATCAACCGCCTGATCCCCCCCACTTCCGGCCAGGTGTTCATCAATGGCGAAGACACCACCGGGCTGGACGAAGTCACCCTGCGCCGGCACATCGGCTATGTGATCCAGCAGATCGGCCTGTTCCCCAACATGACCATCGAGGAGAACATCACCGTGGTGCCGCGCCTGCTCGGCTGGGACAAACAGAAGTGCCATGAACGCGCCCGCGAACTGATGCACATGATCAAGCTGGAGCCCAAGCAGTACCTGCAGCGTTACCCGCGCGAGCTGTCCGGTGGCCAGCAGCAGCGTATCGGCGTGATCCGAGCCTTGGCGGCGGAAGCGCCGGTGCTGCTGATGGACGAGCCGTTCGGCGCGGTCGACCCGATCAACCGCGAGATGATCCAGAATGAGTTCTTCGAGATGCAGCGGGCCTTGAACAAGACCGTGATCATGGTCAGCCACGACATCGACGAAGCGATCAAGCTGGGCGACAAGATCGCCATCTTCCGCGCCGGCAAGCTGTTGCAGCTGGACCATCCGGATACCCTGCTGGCGCACCCGGCAGACGAGTTCGTGAGCAACTTCGTCGGCCAGGACAGCACCCTCAAGCGGCTGCTGCTGGTGCGTGCGGAGGATGCGGCGGACAACGCGCCATCGGTGAGCCCGCAGACGCCGGTAAGCGATGCGCTGGAGCTGCTGGACGAGCACGACCGCCGCTACGTGGTGGTGACCGATGCGCAGAACAAGGCGCTGGGCTACGTGCGCCGGCGCGACATGCATCGCCAGCAAGGGACCTGTGGCGAATTCCTGCGGCCGTTCAATGCAACGGCTTCGCATGATGAGCATTTGCGCATCCTGCTGTCGCGGATGTACGAGTTCAACCGGGCGTGGCTGCCGGTGCTGGATGCCGAGCAGGTGTTTTTGGGCGAGGTGACGCAGGAGTCGATTGCGGCTTACCTGAGCTCGGGGCGCTCGCGGGGGGCCAAGACCAGCATCGTTTCGCCGGCCGAGGCGGTGATTTCCTGAACCGGCCTCTTCGCGGGTAAACCCGCTCCCACAGGGTCGGCGCAAGGCTAAAGACCTGCGCGATACCTGTGGGAGCGGGTTCACCCGCGAAGCAGGCGACGCGGTGTCAGAACCCTACACTGGCCTGCACATAGAACGTTCGCGGTTCGCCCACATAAATGCCGGCATTGTTGTCGCTGGAGCGGGTGAAGTACTGTTTGTCGAACAGGTTCTTCACCCCCGCCGCCAACTTCAGGTTGGACATTTCCGGTCCGAACTCATACCCGCCACGGGCATGCCAGGTCACGTACCCCGGAATATCGCCATACTGCCCATCGGCACTCGGCTCGGTGATGTAGTCGCCGTTGAAGCTGCCGTCGGCATTGATCCCGGTCCCCGGCGCGCGCTGTCTGGATTGGGCATAGGCATCCAGGTTCCAGGTCCAGCGATTGACTGCATAGCGCACCCCGGCAGTGGCCACCTGGCGTGAATAGAACGGCAGGTCGCGGCCCTTGAAGCCAGGAATGTCGCCTTCATAAGTAGCGCGGGTATAGGTGTAGCCACCGCTCACCGACAGCCCTGCCAGGCGCGGGTCCAGCCCGTCCAGGTCATAGCGCACCGAGGCCTCGATCCCCTGGTGCTTGGTCGCACCGAGGTTGGTCCAGCCCACATCGTTGCTGATGTACTGCAGTTCGTCATCGAAATCGATGTAGAACGCCGTCAGCTCACCGGCAAAGCCGCCATTGTCATAGCGGGTACCGATTTCGTAGGTCTTGGCCTTTTCCGGCTCCAGGCCATTGGCCGTGCTGTTGCCTGTACCACCCTGGCCCAGCTGGAAGTACTGCAGGCTGCCGAACGAGGTCTCGTAGTTGGCGAACACCTTCCACGCATCGGAAATGTGGTACATCACGCTCAGCGCCGGCAGCGGCTCGTTGCTGGTGATGCTGCGCTTCTTTTCCGGCACCGGCTGGCCGTTGGCACCGAGCACCGGGCGGTCGCGCCAGTCGGTGTTGATGTGCTCGAAGCGGATACCCGGGGTGATGGTCCAGTTACCCACATCAATCTTGTCGTCGATGTAGTAGGCGCTGGCCTCGGTACCACCGCTGCGGTCCTGGAACACATGGCCGTCGGAACCGGGGGCGGGCGTCGGCACGTTGTCGATCAGCGCCAGGCGGGTCGACTGCTCACGCATCGCTTCCTTCAGGTAGCGGTAGCCCACGCTGACTTCCTGGGTGGTCGGGCCGGCGAAGAAAATCCGCGACAGCCGTGGTTCGATGGCGAAGGTGTGGTAGTTGCGCGGGTACGAAGACAGGGTCTTCATGTCGCGCGAAGCAATAGCGCTGCCGCGGAAGCTGTCGGTGTAGTAGGTCAGCACTTCGAACTGGGTGGCGTCGTCGAGCTGGCGCTGCCACTTGAACGACACGTCCTTGCGCCGGCCGGCGAAGTAGTCGTAGTCACGCAGCGACTGGTACGGGTTGCTGTCGTACTGCGCCTGGGTCAGGCCGCCAGGCATGTCGGCACGGCCGTCGTAGTAGTGGAAGTTGAGCCAGAACTCGTCAACGTCGGTCGGCGCCCAGTGGGTCTTGAGGATGACGTCGTCGATGTCGTTGCCGTTGTTGCTTTCACGGTAACCGTTGCCATTCACCCCGGTGTACAGCAACGCCACGCCCATGCCGTTGTCCGCCGTACCACCGACGAAGGCCGACTCGGTGTGCTTCCAGCCGCCATGCTGTGAGGTTTCCAGGGTGGTGGACAGCTCGGCCGAAGCCTTCTCCGGGATCGCCCGGGTGACGAAGTTGATCACCCCGCCGACGTTCTGCGGGCCATAGCGCACGGAACCGGCGCCACGCACCACATCGATGCTGTCGAGGTTGCCCGAGGAAATCGGCGCCATCGACAGCTGCGGCTGGCCATAGGGTGCGAAGGCGGCCGGGATGCCGTCGATCAGCACCGTGGAGCGTGGCGACAGGCGTGAAGTCAGGCCGCGAACGCCCACGTTCAGCGACAGGTCGCTGCCGCCGGTGCCGTTGGAGTCCTGCACCTGTACGCCCGGGATACCACGCAGCACGTCGCGCACATTCATTGCGCCCTTCTCCACCATCGCCTCGCGGCGTACCACGGTGCGTGCGCCGGGGTGGTTCTGCACCACGCTCTGCTGGGCATCGCCCAGCCAGTCACCGACCACCTTGATGTCGGTAGGCGCCAGCTCCAGGCTGCCGCTGGTAAGGGTGGCATCGGCCTGGGCCGGCTTGAGCACCACGGTGCCCTGGGACATCTCGTAGGTCAGGCCACTGCCTTGCAGCAGTTGCTGCAGCGCGTGCTCGGGTGCCAGCTGGCCGGACACCGCCGGGGCCTGCTTGCCCGCTACCAGCTCGGGGCTGAAGAACAGCTGCAGGTTGGTCTGCTGGCCGAGCTGGTTCAACGCCGAAGCCAACGGTTGGGCCTGGATCTGGATGGTGCTGCCGGTCTCTGCGGCCTGGCTGTTGACGGTCACGGCGCTGACCGCCAGGGCCAGCGCCACGGCGCGGAAGCGTGGGAAGGGCTTGTTGTTGTTCACGTCGTCGAAACTTCCTGGAATACGGAATAAACGCCAACCGCATGCAAATGGAAATGCTTGGCAGTTGCAGCTGGCGGGGAAGACGAACGAGCGGAAAAAAACCTGAATCTATTTCGCGATTATTTCGCGCGAGCCATCTTCATGGGCCTTGATGGCCACCGGCAGGATGCTCGGCAAGGCGCGCAGCAGCGCGTCGGTGTCGTCGGTGCTGAAGGTGCTGGACAGCCGCAACTGCGCGACTTTGCCGGGGGCGATCCGCAGCGGCTGGCTGCGGTAGCGCGAAACTTCGGCAACCACCTCGGCCAGGGTGGCGTTGTCGAACACCAGCCTGCCTTGGCGCCAGGCCGTCAGGGCGCCGGTATTTACCCTATAGGGCACAGCCACCTGGCCTTGCGCATCTATATGCGAGCCTTGACCCGCCCTGAGTTGCGCCAGCGAGGCGCCCTTGCCCTGCACACGCACCGAGCCTTGCTCCACGGCCACGCGGGTGCTGGCCGGGTCCAGGCGGACGTCGAATCGGGTACCGGTTACGGTCACGCTACCCTGGGCAGTGTCGACCACGAACGGCCTGCCACTGTCATGCGCGACGGTAAACATCACCTCACCCGCCATCAGCCGGACATGCCGCTGGCCGGCGCTGAAAGCGACCTGCACGTGCGTGCTGCCGTTGAGTTCAAGGTGCGAGCCGTCCGGCAGGTCCACCTGCTGGCGTTCATTGAAGGCGGTCTGCACGTTGCCCTGGTGATTCAGTTGCTGGTAGTGCCAGCCACCCCAGCCCAGCCCCAACGCCAGTGCGGCCACACTGGCGGCCAAGGCCCGGCGCGCGAAGCGTCGACGTGGCAAATGGCGTACCGCGGCCGGCTGGCACAGCGCCTCCAGGCGCTGGCGGGGGATGGAGCCGGCGGCCTGCCACAGGCGGTCGAGCTGCTGATACTCTTCACGGTGCCGTTCATCGCTTTCCAGCCAGGCGTGCAGTTGCGCCTGCAGCACGGCATCGCGAGGCGCATCCTGCACGCGGGCGAACCATGCCGCCGCCTGCTCGCGGACGGAACCGTGCTGTTTCATCGAAAAGGTCTCCTGACTCATCAAGCCGACACATCCAGGTGCTCACGCAGATGCCGGAGCGTGCGGATCATATACTTTTCGACCATGTTCTTGCTCAACCCCATGCGCTCGGCGATCTCGGCCTGGGTCAGGCCTTCGAGCTTCTGCCAGATGAATACCTGCCGGCAATTGAGCGGCAGTTCGGCCAGCGCCCGCTCGACACTGTCGGCCAGCTCAAGCGCCTGCACGTAGGCCTCGGGGTCGCCACTGCCGGCCACGCCTTCGTCGAAGGCTTCCAGCTCCAGGACCTGACGACGGTCCTCGCGACGGAAACCGTCCACGGCAATGTTGCGTGCGGTCTGGTGCAGGTAGGCACGAGGCTGCTCGACCTGCTCGCGCGGGTTTTCCAGCACCCGGACAAAGGCATCGTGGGTGAGGTCCTCGGCCTGCTGTCGACTGCGCAACTTGCGCGTCCAGGTGCCGATCAGCTCATGGTAGTGGTCGAGGAAGCCTTTGGGTCCGGACACGGTCGGGGTCATCAGGGAGGCGGACAAGGGTGCGAATAGTAATGTTTCTCATCAAAACCGGCAATTCCGCCAGTCGGTAACAAAAAATTTATCGTCTTTTTTCATGCACGGCGGTGCAAGGAAATGTGGCCATAAATATGAACACCTGGGGCCCTTTCGCGGGCACGCCCGCTCCCACAGGAATCGCGCGATGCCTGTAGGAGCGGGCGTGCCCGCAAAGGGGCCAGCGCGGTCCATTCCACAATTTTTTACGCTTGAAACACTGTGGGGAACATCAGCCGGTCACACGAGTCGGTTATTCAAATGGCTGGTCGTCGATCCGCGTCGATCACGCCCGGATTGCCTGTTGATTCTGCATTCTTCACGCCCTAAAGTGCGCGCCGAACGTCCATGCTGGAAACGATCCATCCGGCTCAAGTACTGAGTAGGCGAACCAAAGTGGGGATACGGAGGGCGTTCAGTTTGCAGCCACTTAATCTTTCAGTTTGCCCATGGAGTCCCTGAGCATGTCGATCCAGGTCGAAGACTATTTCGCGCGTGACACTTTCCAGAAAATGAAGGCGTTCGCCGACAAGCAGGAAACCCCGTTCGTACTCATCGATACCCAGATGATCAGCCAGGCCTATGACGACCTGCGTGCCGGTTTCGAATTCGCCAAGGTGTACTACGCGGTCAAGGCCAACCCGGCCGTCGAGATCATCGACCTGCTCAAGGAAAAAGGTTCGAGCTTCGACATCGCCTCGATCTACGAGCTGGACAAGGTACTGGGCCGCGGCGTAACCGCCGACCGCATCAGCTACGGCAACACCATCAAGAAGTCCAAGGACATCCGCTACTTCTACGAGAAGGGCGTGCGCCTGTATGCCACCGACTCTGAAGCCGACCTGCGCAACATCGCCAAGGCCGCGCCGGGCTCGAAAGTGTACGTGCGTATCCTCACCGAAGGCTCGACCACTGCCGACTGGCCGCTGTCGCGCAAGTTCGGCTGCCAGACCGACATGGCCATGGACTTGCTGATCCTTGCCCGCGACCTGGGCCTGGTGCCTTACGGCATCTCCTTCCACGTGGGCTCGCAGCAGCGCGACATCAGCGTGTGGGACGCCGCCATCGCCAAGGTCAAGGTGATCTTCGAGCGCCTGAAGGAAGAAGACGGCATCGAGCTGAAGCTGATCAACATGGGTGGCGGCTTCCCGGCCAACTACATCACCCGGACCAACAGCCTGGAAACCTACGCCGAAGAGATCATCCGCTTCCTGAAGGAAGACTTCGGTGACGACCTGCCGGAAATCATCCTCGAGCCAGGCCGTTCGCTGATTGCCAACGCCGGTATCCTGGTCAGCGAAGTGGTACTGGTTGCACGCAAGTCGCGCACCGCCGTCGAGCGCTGGATCTACACCGACGTGGGCAAGTTCTCCGGCCTGATCGAAACCATGGACGAGTCCATCAAGTTCCCGATCTGGACCGAGAAGAAAGGCGAGACCGAAGAAGTGGTCATCGCCGGCCCGACCTGCGACAGCGCCGACATCATGTACGAGCACTACAAGTACGGCCTGCCACTGAACCTGGCCATCGGCGACCGCCTGTACTGGCTGTCGACCGGCGCCTACACCACCAGCTACAGCGCAGTGGAATTCAACGGCTTCCCGCCGCTGAAGGCCTACTACCTGTAATGCAAAACGGGGCCGCAAGGCCCCGTTTTCATCTGTGCTTTCCTGTACCGGCCTCTTCGCGGGCACGCCCGCTCCCACAGGTACAGCGCAAGCCTGCCGGGCAGTGATATCCCTGTGGGAGCTGGCTTGCCGGCGATAGGGCCGGCACAGGCAACCTCAGTTTCCTCGCCGTTCGATCTCGTCGGCATACCGCCCCGCAAAGGCCATCAACACCGGCCCCGCACCCTGCAAGGTCACCAGTGCCGCGCGCAGGAAATTCATGTTCCCCTCAACCCGTGCCCGCTCCAGCCAAGGCGCGGCTTCCGCCACCTGCCCACGCTCGACCAACACCAGCCCCAGGCTGAACATGCCACGAAAATCCCCCGCCTCGGCCGAACGCCGATACCAGCGCACCGCCCGAGCCGGGCTAGGCGCCGTGGCGATACCCTGCTCCAGGTAACGCCCATACAGGTTCATCGACTTGGCATGCCCCATGTGCGCGGCCTTCTCGTAACACATCAATGCCTGCGCCTGGTTGACGGGTAGCCCTCGCCCGGTGGCGAACAGGTTGCCCAGGTTGTAGAGCCCCCAGTCCAGCCCGGCATCGGCTGCCTGGGCATAGTGGATGGCGGCCTGCGAAAGGTCTGCGCTGCCGCCCCAGCCATGCTCCAGGCAACGCCCCAGCATGTTGTGCGCCATGGCACTGCCGCCCTGCGCGGCAATGCCGAACCAGCGCCGGGCTACGCTGGCGTCGGCTTCGATGCCACGCCCGTCGAGCAGAATCTGCCCCAACAGCAACTGCGCCTCGACCGCGCCCTGCCCCGCCGCCGCCAGGATCGCCTGGGCGGCCTTGCCAGGGCTTTCTTCCAGCATCGCCTGCAAACCGGCCACATCCACCACTTCTTCACGCCGCAACTGATAGGACATGGCTCAGACCTCGGCCCAGCGGCGCAGCAGGTTGTGGTAGGTGCCGGTCAGCTGCAGCAGTGATGGGTGGTCCGGCACATCGGCAGTCAATTGCTGGATGGCATTGTCCATCTCGAACAGCAACGCCCGCTGGCTGTCCTCGCGCACCAGGCTCTGGGTCCAGAAGAACGCGGCGTAACGCTGGCCACGGGTCACCGGGTTGACCTTGTGCAGGCTGGTGCCGGGGTACAGCACCAGGTCACCGGCAGCCAGCTTCACCTGCTGCACGCCATAGGTGTCCTGGATCACCAGTTCGCCGCCGTCGTAGCTGTCCGGCTCGCTGAGGAACAACGTGGAAGACAGGTCGGTGCGCACCCGCTCCGGGCTGCCCTTGGGCTGGCGCAAGGCGTTGTCGATGTGGAAGCCGAAATTGCCGCCTTCGCGGTAGCAGTTGATCAGCGGCGGGAACACCTTGTGCGGCAAGGCTGCGGACATGAAGCGCGGGTTCTGCCACAAGCGGTCGATCAACGCACTGCCGATCTCCTTGGCCAGCGGGTGACCTTCCGGCAACTGCAGGTTGTGCTTGGCCTTGGCCGACTGGTAGCCAGCCGTGATCTTGCCGTCAGCCCAGTCGGCCTGCTCCAGCGCCTCGCGGATACGGGCCAGTTCATCGGCATCGAACAGACCGGGGATGTGAAGCAGCATGGCGGCAGCACCGTTGGCAAATGTAAAGGCGCCAATGATATTGATTCCCTTTTGCGCTTCACAAGCCCCATTCGCCGCCTAAGACGTTTCAGCTTGATGAAACCGTAATGGCAAATTGTAAAGATTGTAAATTCTTCACGAATGGTAACGACTCTCAATTGTGAGTCACAATTGCTTACATTAACATCCGCGGCCTCTACACCTTGGGGAAGGTCCTAAGCAATGCGCCAGTCCGTACCATCTGCAGTGAGCTCACCACGCCTGATCGTGTCTGCCATCGGCATTGCCCTCAGCGCCTCGTCGGCCTACGCCGCCGACCCGGCCGCCAACAGCGCGATCACCCTCGACGCCACCAGCGTCAACGGCAAGGCTGAACAGGCCAGCACCGATTACAAAGTCGACAAGGCCTCCTCGCAGAAGTACACCGCGCCGCTGGTAGACACCCCCCGCTCGATCACCGTGATCCCGCAACAAGTGATCAAGGACACCAGTGCCCTGACCCTGCAGGACGCCCTGCGCACCGTGCCAGGCATCACCATGGGTGCCGGCGAAGGTGGCAACCCGTCCGGCGACCGCCCATTCATCCGTGGCTTCGACAGCCAGAGCTCGATGTACCTGGACGGTGTGCGCGATACCGGTTCGCAAACCCGCGAAATATTCGCCATCGAGTCGGTGGAAGTGGCCAAGGGCCCGAACTCCTCGATCGCTGGCCGTGGCGCTGCCGGTGGCACCATCAACATGGTCAGCAAGCGTGCGCACCTGGGCAACTCGCTCGACGGCGCCTGGACCTGGGGCAGCGATCAGACCCAGCGCTACACCCTGGATGGCAACTACCAGTTCAGCGACAGCGTCGCCGGCCGCCTGAACCTGATGACCCACAAAAGCAATGTCGCTGGCCGCGATGAGGTCAACTACGACCGCTGGGGCGTGGCACCTTCGCTGGTGTTCGGCCTGGGCACCGATACCCGCGTGAGCCTTGACTACTACCACGTGGAAAGCGACGACCTGCCGGATTCGGGTATTCCCTACAGCCTGCGCTCCGGCAGCTCGGCCGCTCGTACCTCGGCCAACCCGGACAAGCCGACCCACGGCGGCGGTAGCAGCAGCAACTACTACGGCCTGGTCGGCCGCGACTTCTCCAAGAGCCGTGCAGATATCTCGACCATCAGCATCGAGCACGACCTGAGCGACGCGCTGACCATCAAGAACACCCTGCGCCACGGCAATACGCTGCAGGACTACATCTACAGCCAGCCAGACGACAGCAAGGGCAACATCCTCAACGGTGAAGTCTGGCGTCGCCCGAACAACCGTGTCGCCAACACCCGTACGACCACCAACCAGACCGACCTGTATGGGGATTTCTACGTTGGCGGCATGAAGAACAGCTTCTCCACCGGTATCGAACTCAGCCGGGAAACCTCGGTGAAATCGGGCTATGACGTCACCGGTTTCGGCGCCGGCAACTGCTCCAGTGCAACAGGGCAGATTTCCGGTGTCTGCACCTCGTTCCCGAACCCCAACCCTCATGAAGAGTGGGATGGCACCATCAGCCGCACCGAAGCCGGCGCCGATACGGCTGGCAACACCCGCGCCATCTACTTCACCGACACGCTGGAGCTCGACCCGGCCTGGTTGCTGACCATGGGTCTGCGTTACGACCACTTCGACACCAAGGCCAAGACCAAAGTGGCCAACGGTTCGACCAGCTTCAAGACCCAGGACACCAGCGAGTTCGTCACTGGCCAACTGGGCCTGACCTGGAAACCTGCCGAGAACGGCAGCATCTATGTGTCCTATGCCACCTCCGCCACCCCGCCTGGCTACGCGCTCGGCGAAGGTTCCGACGGCAACGCGCTGGTCACGGCCACCACGACCAGCGAGCTGAAACCGGAACAAACCACCAACTACGAAATCGGTACCAAGTGGGATCTGCTCGACGAACGCCTGGCGTTGACCGCAGCCATTTTCCGCACCGAGAAGGAAGACGCCCGTGTACTGGTCGATAACAACACCTACCAGAACATCGGCAAGACCCGTGTCGATGGCCTGGAGCTGAGCGCCAGCGGCAAGCTGACCGACGCCTGGCAAGTGTTCGCCGGCTACACCTACCTGGATGCCAAGCTGGTCGACGGCGGCGCGCAGCGGGTCGGTACGGTGTTCATCGAGGGTTACAACGATGGCAATCAACTGCCTAACACACCGAACCACAGCCTGACCCTGTGGACCACCTACAACGTCACGCCGAAGCTGACCCTTGGTGGTGGTGCCTTCTACGTCGATGAAGTGTTCGGCAACACCACCAACAGCGTGATGGTCGACTCGTACTGGCGCTACGACGCCATGGCCAGCTACAAGCTGACCAAGCACGTCGACCTGCAACTGAACGTGCAGAACCTCACCAACGAGGTCTACTACGACAAGGCCTACAGCGGGCACTATGCCAACCAGGCCGCCGGGCGGACTGCGCTGTTGACCACCAGCTTCCACTTCTGATGTCGGGATGGGGTTGATCTGTTGAATGGGCTGCGCCTGTGCCGGCCCTTTCGCGGGCTCGCCCGCTCCCACAGGGCAGCATAGCCCTCAAGCCCTGTGGCGTACCTGTGGGAGCGGGCAAGCCCGCGAAGAGGCCAGTACAGGCGACCACTAACAGAAGCCCCCGCCCCGTTCATCCCCGTGAGCGGGGCGTTTGCGTATCAAGGCATAATGCACGCCGCGCAGTGTGCGGCAGAAACACAAGGTGATCATGTGGTGAAGAAGACGCTGTTCCAATTGCACTGGTTCTTTGGCATCACCGCTGGCCTGGTGCTGGCCTTGATGGGCATCACCGGGGCCTTGTACTCGTTTCAGGAAGAACTGCTGCGCGCGTTCAATGCCGATGTGCTCAAGGTAGAAGCGCGCGTCGAAGGCGTGCTACCGCCGGCCGAGCTGGTACGTCGGGTCGAGGCCCAGCAACACGACAAGGTGGCGATGCTGTGGGTCGATGTGCGCGAAGGCAACGCCGCACGGGTCGCCTTCACCCCGCCACCGGGCGAGCGCCGTGGCCAGATGCGCTATGCCGACCCGTACACCGGCGAACTCAAGGGCGAGGTGGCCGGGCAAGGCTTTTTCAACCTCATGCTCAACCTGCACCGCTTCCTGGCCATGGGCGACAGCGGCCGGCAGATCACCGGTGCCTGCACCCTGATGCTGGTGTTCTTCTGCCTCTCCGGCCTGTACCTGCGCTGGCCGCGCCGGGCGCTGGACTGGCGCACCTGGCTGACCTTCGACTGGGCCAGGAAAGGCCGTGCCTTCAACTGGGATCTGCACGCGGTGGCCGGCACCTGGTGTCTGCTGTTCTACCTGTTGTTCGCCCTGACCGGTCTGTTCTGGTCCTACGAGTGGTACCGCGAAGGCCTGAACAAGCTGCTGGCCGACACGCCGGCCGCAGGCCAACAGCAAAAGCGCGGCGAAGGCCGTGGCCGCCACGGGCCGCAGAAGGTCGACAAGAACGCCCCGCCGCTGGTGGTCGACTATGACGCAATCTGGGCCAACCTCAAGGACGCCGCCGGCCCGGGCCTGGCCATGTACAACCTGCGCCTGCCACCGACTGGTGGCCAGCCGGCCAACCTGTTCTACCTGCTGGACAACGCCGACCACCCGCGTGCCTTCAACACCCTGGTGCTGGACCCGGCCAGCGGCCAGGTGAAAAGACATGACCGCTACACCGACAAATCCTTCAAGGCCCAGCTGCTGCAGAGCGTCTACGCCCTGCATGTGGGCGAATACTTCGGCTTGCCGGGGCGCATCATCGTCACCCTCGCCAGCCTGACCATGCCGCTGTTCTTTGTCACCGGCTGGCTGCTGTACCTCGACCGCCGCCGCAAGAAGCGCCAGGTACGCGCCGCCCGTGGCAACGTTGCCCACAGCAACGGCAGTGGCGACAGCTGGCTGATCGGCTTCGCCAGCCAGAGCGGCCTTGCCGAACAACTGGCCTGGCAGAGCGCCGGGCAGTTGCAGGCAGCCGGCCTGCCGGTTCAGGTGCGCGCCCTGGCCGACCTGGGTGAAAACGACCTGCGTCAGGCCCGTCGTGCGCTGTTCGTGGTCAGCACCTTCGGCGACGGCGAAGCCCCCGACAGCGCCCGCGCGTTCGAGCGCAAAGTGCTGGGCCAGCCTTGGGCGCTGAACAACCTCAACTATGCCCTGCTCGCCCTCGGTGACCGCCAGTACCCGCACTTCTGCGGCTTTGCTCGCCGCCTGCAGGCATGGCTGGGCGAGCGAGGCGCCAGCAGTGCGTTCAGCCCGGTGGAAGTGGACAACGCTGACCAGGTCGCGCTGCAGCAGTGGCAGCAGGAACTGGCGCAACTGACCGGCGCCCAGCCGGTGGCCGCCTGGCAGCCGCCGCGTTTCGGCAACTGGTCACTGGTGCACCGCGAACTGCTCAACCCGGCCAGCCAGGGCCAGCCGGTGTACCTGCTCGGCCTGCGACCGCAAGAGCCCGCCAGCTGGGAAGCCGGCGACCTGGTGGAGATCCTGCCGCTCAACGGTCAGCCAAGAATCGATGCCTTCCTCGATGGCATGGCGCTGGACGCGGGGGCCAAGGTACAAGTGAATGGCCTGAGCGAAACCCTCGCCCAAGCCTTGGCCGGCCGTCAGTTGCCGAGCCGTCGCGATCACCTGATCGGCTTGCTGCCGCAAGCACTGGTCGATGCACTGGTGCCGATCGGCAGCCGCGAGTACTCGATCGCCTCGATCGCCAGCGATGGCGTACTGGAGCTGATCGTGCGCCAGGAACGCCACGCCGATGGCCACCTGGGTCTGGGTTCCGGCTGGCTGACCGAGTACCTGCCACTGAACGGTACGCTGAGCCTGCGCCTGCGGCGCAATAGCAGCTTCCACCTGCCGGAAAGCGCAGCTCCCATGATTCTGATCGGCAACGGCACCGGCCTGGCCGGCCTGCGCAGCCTGCTCCGGGCAAGGGTGAATGCTGGCGAGCAGCGTAACTGGCTGCTGTTCGGTGAACGTAACAGGGCACATGACCTGCTGTGTGGTGACGAGTTGCAAGGCTGGCTGGACAGCGGCGACCTGGCCCGGCTGGACCTGGCATTTTCGCGGGATCAGGCCGAGAAGGTGTATGTACAGGATGTGTTGCTGCAGCAGGCTGATGAGCTCAAGCGCTGGGTTGTGGATGGCGCCTGTGTGTATGTATGTGGCAGCCTGCAAGGGATGGCTGCGGGAGTGGATGCGGCGCTCAACGGTATCCTCGGGGAAGCCGCTGTGCAGCAGCTGATCGAGGATGGGCGGTATCGGCGGGATGTGTATTGATTACCGGTTGATGTAATCAGTGCTGGCCTCTTCGCGGGCTTGCCCGCTCCCACAGGGTGCTCACGGACTCGAAAGCTGTGCAGTACCTGTGGGAGCGGGCAAGCCCGCGAAGAGGCCGGTACAGGCTGTCAGTGCAGTTCGAAGGTATCAGCATCCAGGTTGGCCGGGAACTTGGCCCGGTAGGCCGCCAGCTCCGCAGCGCTCAAGACTGCGGTGAACACTCCGTCGGCCTCCCCCGCGCTGAGCAGGCTCTCGCCCTGGAAATCCAGCACCTGGCTGTCGCCGGAATAGGCAAAGCCCTTGCCGTCGGTGCCTACCCGGTTGACCGCCGCCACATAACACAGGTTCTCGATACCGCGCGCCGGCAACAGCCGGTTCCAGTGCTGGCGGCGCGCAGCCGGCCAGTTGGCGGTGTACAACAACAGGTCGGTGTCCTGGGCATCGCGGCTCCACACCGGGAAGCGCAGGTCGTAGCAGATCAACGGGCGAATCCGCCAGCCCTTGAGCTCGAACTGCACCTGGCGCTCGCCCGGGGTGTAGTGCTTGTGCTCGCCGGCCATGCGGAACAGGTGGCGCTTGTCGTAGTGCAGGATCTCGCCGTCGGGTCGCGCCCACAGCAGGCGGTTGCGGTGGCTGCCATCGGCGGCCTGGATGATCACGCTGCCGGTGATCACCGCCTTGTACTTCTTCGCCTGGGCTTTCAGCCACTTGTAGGTCGGGCCGTTCTCCGGCTCGCACAGGCTTTCCGACTGCATCGAAAAACCGGTGGTGAACATTTCCGGCAGAATTACCAGGTCCACCTCGCCTACCTGCTCCAGCAGCACCTCGAAGTGCGCAAAGTTGGCTTCGCGGTCATGCCAGGCCAAGGTAGTTTGCACCAAGGCGATTTTCAGGTTCGGCAGTTCGCTCAGATCGCGCATAGTCTTTCCGCTGCCTGACGCAGCGTCTCCTCTCGTTTGGCAAAGCACAGGCGGACCAGGCGTTGCTCAGGGATGGGTTGCTGGTAGAAAACCGACACCGGGATGGTCGCCACGCCGTGCTCACGAGTCAGCCACAGCGACATGTCGACATCGTTCAGGTCCGGGCGGATCTGCGAATAGTCCACCAGCTGGAAATAGGTACCCTCCGTGCGGGTGAAGCGGAACCGCGAGCCCTCCAGCAAGCCGCAGAACAGGTCACGTTTGGCCTGGTAGAACGCCGGCAGTTCATCGATATGCTCAGGGTGCTCGGCCATGAAATCGGCCAGGGCGCACTGCAGCGGCGTCACGCCGCAGAAGTTGACGTACTGGTGCACCTTGCGCAGCTCGGCGCTCAGCACCGGTGGGGCGATCACGTAGCCGGTCTTCCAGCCGGTGACGTGGTAGGTCTTGCCGAACGAGCTGACCACGAAGGCGCGCGGGTACAGCTGCGGGTGGGCCAGCACGCTGGCATGGCGCACACCGTCGTAGACCAGGTGTTCGTAAACCTCGTCGCTGACCAGGTAGATATCGCGGTCAGCGATAAGCCGGGCCAGCTGGTCGAGGTCTTCTCTGGTGATCAGTGCGCCGCTGGGGTTGTGCGGCGAATTGAGGATGACCATGCGCGTGCGCGGGCTGAGGGCATCGCTGAACTTCTGCCAGTCGATGCGGAAGTCACCGCCGCTCAGCTGTACATGCACGCAGCGGCCACCGGCCAGCTCCACGGACGGCTCATAGCTGTCGTAGCACGGGTCGAAAACGATAACCTCGTCACCGGCATGCACCACTGCCTGAATGGCGCAGAAGATCGCCTCGGTGGCGCCTGGGGTGATGGTCACTTCCTGGTCGGCATCCACCTGCACGCCATACAGCCGCGCGACCTTGGCTGCCACCTGCTGGCGCAGGGCCGGCAGGCCGGTCATCGGCGAATACTGGTTATGCCCGGCAGCCACATGCCGGCCCACTGCATCGAGCAGGGCCTGCGGGCCATTGAAGTCGGGGAAGCCTTGCGACAGGTTGAGCGCGCCGGTCTGCACGGCGAGCTGGGACATGGTGGTGAAGATGGTCGTGCCGACATTCGGCAGTTTGCTGCGGATCATGGAGCCCTCTTTCCTGGGGTGTATCCGGCACGGGGTGGAGTCCGAGCATAGCGGATCGAGCGGTCAGGAAAAAGGTTGAAACAATGGGGGATTGCTTTGGATCAAAGGGCCTCTTCGCGGGCTTGCCCGCTCCCACAGGTAACCCACAAACCTGTGGCTTGTGCAGTCCCTGTGGGAGCGGCAGTGCGGCGACCCGACAAGCCCGCGAAGAAGCTGATGCGGAATCAGCGCTTGTCGCGGCGCTTCTTCTCGGCCTTCTTGTGGTGCGACATCAGGCGGCGCTTCTTGTTGACCTGGCGGTCGGTGAGGGTGTTCTTCTTGCCCTCATACGGGTTCTCACCGCCCTTGTACTCGATGCGGATCGGCGTACCGACCAGCTTCAGCACGCGCCGGTAGGTGTTCTCAAGGTAACGCGAGTACGACTTCGGAATCTTGTCGGTCTGGTTGCCATGGATCACGATCAGCGGCGGGTTGGCACCACCGAGGTGGGCATAGCGCAGCTTGATGCGGCGGCCGTTGACCAGCGGCGGCTGGTGCTCGCTCACGGCATCTTCGAGGATCTGCGTCAGGCGGCTGGTCGGCCAGCGGGTGACCGCCGACTTGAACGCAGCCTGCACCGACTTGTACAGGTGGCCCACGCCAGTGCCGTGCAGTGCGGAGATGAAGTGGATGTCGGCGAAGTCGACGAAGAACAGCCGGCGTTCCAGCTCGGTCTTCACGTAGTCACGCTCGCCCGGCTCCATGCCGTCCCACTTGTTCAGCGCAATGACGATGGCGCGGCCGGCTTCCAGGGCGAAGCCCAGCAGGTTCAGGTCATGGTCCACCACACCTTCGCGGGCATCCATGACGAAGATCACCACGTTGGCGTCCTTGATCGCCTGCAGGGTCTTCACCACCGAGAACTTCTCGACTTCCTCGTGGATCTTGCCGCGCTTGCGCACGCCGGCGGTGTCGATGAAGGTGTACTTCTCGTCATCGCGCTCGAACGGGATGTAGATACTGTCGCGGGTGGTGCCCGGCTGGTCGTATACCACCACGCGCTCTTCGCCGAGCATGCGGTTGACCAGGGTCGACTTGCCGACGTTAGGGCGGCCGATGATGGCGATCTTGATGCCATCCTTCTCGCTCGGGCCGGGGATACGCACCGCTTCTTCGCCTTCGGCGACTTCGGCATCCAGCGCTTCCTCGACCTGGTCACGCGGGATGTGGCCAAGCACGGCTTCCATCAGCGCGTTGATGCCACGGCCCTGGGAACCAGCCACCGGAATGGCGTTGCCCATGCCCAGCGGCGAGAACTCGGCGCGGGCGACGTCGGCGTCGATGTTGTCGATCTTGTTGGCAACCAAGATCGCTTCCTTGTTCCGCTTGCGCAGATGCTCGGCGATCATCTGGTCGGCGGCGGTCATGCCGGCGCGGGCATCGACCAGGAACAGCACGTAGTCGGCTTCTTCGATGGCCATGAGCGACTGCTCGGCCATTTTTTCGTCCATGCCCACTTCGTCACCGGTGATACCGCCGGTGTCGATCAGGATGAAGGAGCGACCCTGCCAGCTGGCATCACCATACTGGCGGTCACGGGTCAGGCCCGACAGGTCACCGACGATGGCATCGCGGGTCTTGGTCAGGCGGTTGAACATGGTGGATTTGCCGACGTTCGGGCGGCCCACCAGGGCGATTACGGGAACCATTCGGCTCTCCACTCTTGAATTCTTGAAAATGCAAAGGCCGCTGCAAGGCAGCGGCCGGAGTTCGGGCGGCGCGTCCTGCGCCGCGGCTTGAAGCCCGCAAGGCTTCAAGCATAGCTTCAGCGGATGGTCAGTGCCTCGAGCTTGCCGCTGTTGCCGAAGACGTAGATGGTGTCGCCGACCACAAGTGGGCGGGCACGCAGACCATCACTGTCGATACGCTCACGGCCGACGAAGCGGCCATCGACCTGGCTCAGCAGGTGCAGGTAACCCTCGAAGTCACCCACCGCCACGTAGCTGGAGAACACCTCAGGCGCGGTCAGCTGGCGGCGAGCCATGGTGTCGTTGCTCCACAGGGCGCTGGACGAGCGCTCGTCGACGCTTTCGACAGTACCCGAAGCTTCGCTGACGTAGACGTTGCCGAAGCCCTGGGCGACACCCACATAGCTGGAGGCATCGCGCTGCCACAGCACGCGGCCGCTTTCCAGGTCCAGGCCCGCAACGCGGCCCTGGTAGGTGCTGACGTACAGGGTACCACCCGACAGCAGCAGGCCGCCGTCGATATCGACCACACGGTCCAGCTCGGAACGGCCCTGCGGAATCGCCACCCGGCTTTCCCACACCGGCACGCCGTTGTTGATGTCCACCGCCACCACCTTGCCGGTGGACAGGCCGGCGACGGCCAGGCGGTTGGTGGCGATCGGCGCGCCGGTACCACGCAGGGTCAGCACCGCCGGGGTGTTTTCGTAGATCCAGCGGCGGTCGCCAGTAGCGGCATCCAGGCCGATCAGGCGGTCGTCCTGGGTCTGCACCACCACCACGTCACCGTTGTTGGCGGGCGGGGCCAGCACTTCGCTGGTCACGCGGGAGCGCCAGCGCTCCTCACCGGTGCTGGAGTCCAGCGCGATGACTTCACCCTTGAGGGTGCCGATCATGACCAGGCCGTAGCCCACACCGACAGCGCCGGATACCGGTAGCTCGAGGTCCTTCTTCCACACCACGTCGCCGGTGATGCGGTCGAGGGCGAAGACTTCGCCGTTGACGTCGGAAGCGTAGATACGGTCGTTTTCGATGGCCGGTACCAGGGTGTTGTAGGTCTCGCCCTGGCCGTCACCGATCGAACGGCTCCACTGCTTCTTCAGCACCACTTCCTCGGTGAACTTGGTCAGCTCGGCCGGGGGCAGTTCCTTCTTGCTGTTGCTGCTGCAACCTGCGGCCAGTACGGCCAGGGTCAGCACTGCTGCATGTTTCCAACCGATCACTTACGCGTCCCCTTTGGCCAAGTCATCCAGCTTCAATTGCAGGCCACCGACCGCCGCCTCATCGGACAGCGCAGCCTTGGCTTTCTCGTAGGCGCTGTGCGCATCGTCGGCGCGGCCCAACTGCACCAGCAGGTCACCTTTCAACTCTTCGCGGCTGGCCAGGAAGGCTTTGTCGGCGTCGCCGTCGAGCAGCTTGAGGGCGTCCTCTGCCTTGTTCTGGGCGGCCAGAACACGTGCCAGGCGCTGACGCGAAATTTCGCCCAGGGTGGCATCGGCCGGCTTGTCCAGCACGCCCTTCAGCTCGGCAGCAGCGTCGTCGAGCTTGCCGCTCTCGACCGCGACCTTGGCCACGAACAGGCTGCCGTACTGGGCGTAGGCGGTACCGCCGAACTCGCTCTTGAGCTTGCCGGCCAGTTCCGCGACCTTGGTCGCGTCAGGCTGGCCAGTCGGCGTCAGGCTGGTTTCCAGCAAGGCCTGGTACAGCTGCGAGGCACCTTGCGACTGATTGTTCTGGTACTTGTGCCAGGTATTCCAGCCCAACACCACCACGCCAGCCAGCAGGGCGCCGGTCAGCAGCGGCTTGCCGTTGCGGTTCCACCAGTCCTTGACCCCTGCCAGTTCATCATCGGTACTCGACACCCCAATACTCCTTTTCGCCTATACGCTTGTTGAACCGCGTTACGCCTGCGCGATCGCGGTTTCCAGGTGCTCTGCCAGAGCATCCCAGGCAATGTTCTGTTGTTCGCCCTGACCACGCAGGGGCTTGAAGCCGATCTCTTGCCTGGCCAGCTCGTCATCACCGAGGATCAGGGCGAACAGCGCGCCGCTCTTGTCGGCTTTCTTGAACTGGCTCTTGAAGCTGCCACCACCGGCATTGACTGCCAGGCGCAGGCCCGGCAGGCGGTCGCGCAGGCCTTCGGACAGGCGCAGGCCGGCCAGCTCCGCCTGCTCGCCAAAGGCGCACAGGTAGACGTCGATCTGCCGGCTGATGGACTCGGGCACCTTGCCCAGGGTTTCCAGCAGCAGGATCAGGCGCTCAATGCCCATGGCGAAACCGACGCCCGGGGTCGGCTTGCCACCCATCTGCTCGACCAGGCCGTCGTAACGGCCGCCGGCGCAGACGGTGCCCTGGGCACCGAGCTTGTCGGTGACCCACTCGAACACGGTCTTGCTGTAGTAGTCCAGGCCACGCACCAGCTTGGTGTTGATCACGAACGGGATGCCGGCAGCGTCCAGGCGGGCCTTGAGGCCCTCGAAGTGCACACGCGACTCGTCGTCCAGGTAGTCTTCCAGCTTCGGCGCGCCGACCAGCACCGCCTGGGTGTTCTGGTCCTTGCTGTCGAGAATGCGCAGCGGGTTGCTTTTCAGGCGACGCTGGCTGTCTTCGTCCAGTTGCTCCAGGCGCGCCGAGAGGAACTCGACCAGCGCGTCACGGTAGCGCGCACGGGCTTCGCTGGTGCCCAGGCTGTTGAGTTCCAGCTTGACCGCATCCTGGATGCCCAGCAGGCCCCACAGGCGCCAGGTCAGCATGATCAGCTCGGCGTCGATGTCCGGGCCGTCCAGGTTGAACACTTCCACACCAATCTGGTGGAACTGCCGGTAGCGGCCCTTCTGCGGGCGCTCGTGGCGGAACATCTGGCCGCTGTACCACAGTTTCTGCACCTGGCCGTTGCCAGTGATGCCATGCTCGAGCACGGCACGCACGCAGGCGGCGGTGCCTTCGGGGCGCAGGGTCAGCGAATCGCCGTTACGGTCCTCGAAGGTGTACATCTCTTTCTCGACGATGTCGGTCACTTCACCGATGGAGCGCTTGAACAGCTCGGTGAATTCAACGATCGGCGTGCGGATCTGGCTGTACCCGTAGGTGTCCAGCAGGCCGGCCACGGTGCCTTCGAAGTAGCGCCACAGCGGCGACTGTTCCGGCAGGATGTCGTTCATGCCACGGATGGCTTGCAGCGATTTGCTCACGAAAAGTCCTTACGAATTCTGTGTGTCAGCCACGGACGATCAGCGCCGCGTCGGCTTCGGCCTTTTCGGCCGCTTTCTGGCGGATGAGCTTTTCCAGCTCGTCGACCAGGTTGTCGTTGGTCAGCTTCTGCGCCGGCTTGCCGTCGATGTAGATCAGGTTCGGCGTACCGCCCGTCAGGCCGACATGCGCTTCCTTGGCCTCACCCGGGCCGTTGACCACGCAACCGATCACCGCCACGTCCAACGGCACCAGCAGGTCTTCCAGGCGCCCTTCCAGCTCGTTCATGGTCTTGACCACATCGAAGTTCTGCCGCGAGCAGCTCGGGCAGGCGATGAAGTTGATGCCGCGCGAGCGCAGGTGCAGCGACTTGAGGATGTCGTAGCCGACTTTCACTTCTTCGACCGGGTCGGCCGCCAGCGAGATACGGATGGTATCGCCAATGCCTTCTGCCAGCAGCATACCGAGGCCGACTGCGGATTTCACTGTCCCCGAACGCAAGCCACCGGCTTCGGTGATGCCAAGGTGCAGCGGCTGCACGATCTGTTTGGCCAGCAGGCGGTAGGCTTCGACGGCCATGAACACATCGGAGGCCTTGACGCTGACCTTGAAGTCCTGGAAGTCCAGGCGGTCCAGGTGCTCGACGTGGCGCAGGGCCGACTCGACCAGCGCCGCCGGGGTCGGTTCGCCGTACTTCTTCTGCAGGTCCTTTTCCAGGGAGCCGGCGTTGACGCCGATACGGATCGGGATACCGCGGTCGCGGGCGGCATCGACCACCGCACGCACACGGTCTTCACGGCCGATGTTGCCCGGGTTGATACGCAGGCAGTCGACGCCCAGTTCGGCCACGCGCAGCGCGATCTTGTAGTCGAAGTGGATGTCGGCAACCAGCGGCACGCTGACCTGTTGCTTGATGCGGCCGAACGCCTCGGCGGCGTCCATGTCCGGTACCGACACGCGCACGATGTCCACGCCGGCATCGACCAGGCGCTGGATCTGCGCCACGGTGGCAGCCACATCGTTGGTGTCGGTGTTGGTCATGCTCTGCACCGCGATGGGGGCATCACCACCCACCGGCACATTGCCGACCCAGATTTTGCGGGATTCGCGACGTTTGATCGGAGATTCGCCGTGCATGACTTACTGTCCCAACTTCAGGCGAGCGGTCTCGCCACTGGTGAACGGGGCAACATCGACGGCCTGGCCGTTGTAGCTGACCTGGGCGCCACGGGCAAAGCCCAGGCGTACCGAGAACGGCGGCTTGCCGGTCAGCTCGAGGTTGTCCCCCTTGCGCTTGATGGCGCTGAACAGCACCTTGCCGTTGCCGTCGGTGACCTGGGTCCAGCAATCGGCCACGAACTGGATGGCCACCTTGGCGCTGCCGGCGGGCACTGCGGCCGGGGCAGCAGGCTCGGCGGCAGCGGCCACGGCCGCTACAGGCGTAGCGGGTGCAACTGTCGCCGGGGCCGGGGCAACCGGCGCGGGCGCGGTAGCAGGTACACTGGCGACCGGTGGCACAGGCGCCTGCTGGGCCGGTGCCGGCACTGCGGCAGCGGTAGCGGCAGGCGCCGGGCTCGCCGGTGCAGGTTCGGCGGCGGCAGGCTGTTCGGCAGCGCCCTGCTCCAGCGGCAGCGGTGCGCTCTCGGGCTGCTGGCCAGCGGAAACGGCCTGATCTTCAGGTTCATCGAGCGGGTGAATCTGGGTGGTACCGTCGGCGCTTTCGACTTCGACGTGCTCCAGGGCGATCTTGGCCAGCTCCTTGCCACGCAGGCTGCCCTGGTCCTGCCACCAGACGAAGCCACCGCCCACAACTGCCACCAGCAGCAGCAGGCTGACGCCACGCAGGATGTTGTGCGACAGGCGCACCGGCTCTTCGATACGGCCCAGCGAGTGCACGTCGCTGCCTTTGGCGTGGGTGCCGGTGTAACGGTCGAAGGCCTCCACCAGGGCAGCCTGGTCCAGGTCCATCAGCTTGGCATAGGCGCGGATATAACCACGGGCGAAGGTATGCCCCGGCAGCTTGTCGAAGGCGCCGGTTTCCACGTGGTTCAACGAACTGACAGTGAGGTTGAGCTTGCGGGCCACCTCGGCTTGTGACCAGTCCCGCTTCTCACGGGCCTGACGCAAAAGCTCACCGGGGTTCTGGCCAGGCGCTACTGCTACTTCGGGATGCGCGGCTTTCATCGTTGCTCCGACAGGTATTGCTGATATTCCGGCGTACCGGGATAAAGTCGTTGTAATTGCTGGCCCAGCTCGGCCAGTGTGCCCTGCTCGTCGAATACCCTGGCAAGGCGGCTGCCCAGCAGCAGGCTACGGGCATCGTGGTCACTCAACTGGCTGAAACGATCGTAGTAGTCCCGGGCCGGCACATAATGCCTGTTTTCGTAGGACAACTCAGCCATTTCCAGCAACGCTTTCGGTTGCCGCTGGTTGAGTTGCAAAGCTTTCAGCAGATACGCATGGGCCTGATCGCGGCGCTCGAGCTTAAGGGCGGTCAGGCCCAGGTTCTCGTACACGCGTGAGCGCTCAGGATACAGGGTATCGGCGCTGGCCAGGCGAAACATCTGTTCGGCCTCGACAAATCGCCCCTGAGCATAAAGGAAACTGCCGTAATTGTTGCGAATTCGCGTGCTGCCCGTGCGCGCCTGCAGCGCCTTGCGAAAGTGCGCTTCGGCCAGCGACGGCTCGCCTTCGGCCTGGAACACCAGCGCCAGGGCGGCGTGCGCATCGGCATCACCGCCATCCAGCGCCAAGGCCTTGCCCAGCGGCACCTTGGCCTGCCCGGTCAAACCCTGTTGCAAATAACCCAGCCCAAGCTGCACATAGGCCCGCCCCGCCTCGGCCCAGCCCTGGCGGCTGGCCAGGGGGTCTCCCGTGCCGCCCGACACGCAGCCGGCCAGCAGCGAAAGCGCAAGGATCGACAGCGCGGCGCGCAGGCTCATGGGCAAGGTCCCGGTCAGTGGCTGGCGGGGCTGTCTTGCAGCTCGGCGTCCGCGGACAGCTGGCGTACAGCGATGTAGCGCTCGCTGCGGCGGGTGCGGTCGTTGACCTGGCCGACCAGCTGGCCACAGGCAGCGTCGATGTCATCACCGCGGGTGGTGCGGGTGGTGACGTTGAAGCCACCGTGGTGCAACAGGTCCTGGAAGCGGCGGATGGCGTTGTTGCTCGGCCGCTCGTAGCCGGAGTGCGGGAACGGGTTGAACGGGATCAGGTTGATCTTGCATGGCACGTCGCGCAGCAGCTCGATCATCTGCGCAGCATGCTCAGGCTGATCGTTGACGTCCTTGAGCAGGGTGTACTCGATGGTCAGCACCCGTTTGCCACCCAGGGTGGACATATAGCCCATGCACGATTCCAGCAGCATCTTCAGCGGGTACTTCTTGTTGATCGGTACCAGCTTGTTGCGCAGTTCGTCGTTCGGTGCGTGCAGCGACAGGGCCAGCGACACATCGATGTGCTTGGCCAGCTCGTCGATCATCGGCACCACGCCCGAGGTGGACAGGGTGACGCGACGCTTGGAAATGCCATAGCCCAGATCTTCCATCATGATCTTCATGGCGGCGATGACATTGTCGAAATTCAGCAGGGGTTCGCCCATGCCCATCATGACCACGTTGGTAATGGCGCGGTCGATCTTGGCCGGAACGGTCCCGAAGGATTTGTTGGCAAGCCACACCTGGCCGATCACTTCGGCGGCGGTGAGGTTGCTGTTGAAGCCTTGCTTGCCGGTGGAGCAGAAGCTGCAGTCCAGGGCACAGCCGGCTTGCGACGACACGCACAGGGTGCCGCGATCGTCGGTGGGGATGTAGACGGTTTCGACGCAGCTGCCGGAGGCAACGCGGACCACCCACTTGCGGGTGCCGTCGGCGGAAATGTCTTCACTGACCACTTCCGGGCCCCGAATCTCGGCAACGGCCTCGAGCTTTTCGCGCAAGGCCTTGCCGACATTGGTCATGGCGGCGAAATCGTCGACGCCAAAGTGGTGAATCCATTTCATGACCTGACCGGCACGAAAACGCTTCTCTCCGATCGACTCGAAGAATTTTTCCATTTCCTGCAGGGTCAGGCCCAACAGGTTGATCTTGCCAGTCATGTCACTCATGGAATCACCCAAGACCTGCTTCGCTTAGCGAATGCGGTCGCACAGCTCGGTAGCGGAGAAGAAGTAAGCGATTTCGCGGGCAGCCGAAGCTTCCGAGTCGGAACCGTGAACAGCGTTCTCATCGATGGAAACGGCGAAGTCAGCACGGATGGTGCCGGCAGCAGCTTCTTTCGGGTTGGTGGCGCCCATCAGTTCGCGGTTGGCCAGAACGGCGTTTTCGCCTTCCAGAACCTGAACGATGACCGGGCCGGAAGTCATGAAGGCAACCAGGTCGGCGAAGAAGCCGCGCTCTTTGTGCTCGGCGTAGAAGCCTTCGGCTTCGGCTTTCGACAGTTGCTTCATTTTCGAAGCGACGACGCGCAGGCCGGCTTTCTCGAAGCGAGTGGTGATCTCGCCGATGACGTTCTTGGCAACGGCGTCAGGCTTGATGATGGAGAAAGTACGTTGAACAGCCATGGAAAACTCCAGAAAAATGAGTGTTGCGAAAAATTAAACCCGCGAATTATACGCGGGTTCCAGGGGATTGCCTAACCTGCAGGACGCGTTCAGTCGGCTTCTTCGATCCAGGCCGCCTGGATGGCCTCGAGCACTTTCTCACCGCCGCGTGACGGATCGTCGCTGAATTCTGGCAAGGCCAGCACCCAACGGTGCAGATCGACGAAATTCACATAACGAGGATCGACGTCCGGCTTGCTTTCTGCAAGCTGAATGGCGATCTCAAGTACATCAATCCATTTCAGGCTCATGGGGCAAACCTCAGTGCGGCGCTTCGGCGGCGTGGTTGAGCGAATACTTGGGGATCTCGATGACCAGGTCCTGGTCAGCGACGACCACCTGGCAGCCGAGGCGCGATTGAGCCTCCAGGCCCCAGGCCTTGTCCAGCATGTCCTCTTCCAGTTCGTCGGCTTCTTCGAGCGAGTCGAAACCCTTGCGCACGATGCAGTGGCAAGTGGTGCAGGCCTTGACGCCGCCGCAGGCGCTTTCCATCTCGATGTGATGGTCGTGGGCCAGTTCCAGGATGTTGGTCCCGGGTTCGACCTCCACGGTCAGGCCTTCGGGGCAGAACTTCTCGTGCGGCAGGAATGTCACCAGCGGCATCGGTTACTCCTCGATCTCATTCAGGTTGCGCCCGGCCAGTGCGGCTTTGACCGTCGAATCAAGGCGGCGGGCGGCAAATGCGTCGGTCACCTGCGACAGACGCTTGGTCTGTTGCTCGATGGCTGCGCCATCGGTGCCGGCCAACAAATCACGTAGTTCTTGCATCTGGAATTCGATGGCGTCGCGCTCGTCACTGCTGAGCAGACGCTCACCGTCGGCGTCCAGGGCGCCCTGTACCGCTTCGAGCAGGCGCTCGCCGTCCACCTGGTGCTCACGCAGCTGGCGGGCCTGCTTGTCGGAACCTGCGTGTTCGAAGGAGTCCTTGAGCATGCGGGCGATTTCGCCGTCGGTCAGGCCGTAGGACGGCTTGACCTGGATGCTGGCTTCCACGCCCGAACCCAGCTCGCGGGCAGCGACGCTGAGCAGGCCGTCGGCGTCGACCTGGAAGGTGACGCGGATTTTCGCCGCACCGGCGACCATGGCCGGGATGCCACGCAGCTCGAAGCGCGCCAGCGAGCGGCAGTCGCTGATCAACTCGCGCTCGCCCTGCAGCACGTGGATCATCATGGCCGTCTGGCCATCTTTATAGGTGGTGAACTCCTGGGCGCGGGCCACCGGGATGGTGGTGTTGCGCGGGATCACCTTCTCCATCAGCCCGCCCATGGTCTCAAGGCCAAGCGACAGCGGGATGACGTCCAGCAGCAGCAGTTCGCCACCTTCACGGCGGTTGCCGGCCAGGGTATCGGCCTGGATGGCGGCACCGATGGCCACCACCTGGTCGGGGTCGATCGAGGTCAGCGGGGTACGGCCGAACAGTGCACCGACGGCTTCACGAACACGCGGTACGCGGGTCGAACCACCGACCATGACCACGGCGCTGACTTCTTCCAGCTCGATACCGCTGTCACGCACGGCGCGGCGGCAGGCCTTGAGGCTACGGGCCACCATGGGCTCGATCATGGCTTCGAAGCCGGCGCGGCTCAGCTCGCCCTGCCAGGCGCCGTGGCTGACGCTGACCACGTCGGCGTCGGTCAGGGCTTCCTTGGCGGCGCAGGCGGTTTGCAACAGCGCACGCTGGGTGGCCGGGTCCAGGTCGGACGACAGCCCGGCCTGTTCGATGATCCAGCCGGCAATGGCATGGTCGAAGTCGTCACCACCCAGGGCAGTGTCGCCACCGGTGGCCAGCACTTCGAATACCCCGGCAGTCAGGCGCAGGATGGAAATGTCGAACGTACCGCCGCCCAGATCGTAGATGGCCACCACGCCTTCGGCGTTCTGGTCCAGGCCATAGGCCACGGCAGCGGCAGTCGGCTCGTTGAGCAGGCGCAGCACGTTCAGGCCGGCCAGGCGTGCAGCGTCCTTGGTGGCCTGGCGCTGGGCATCGTCGAAATAGGCCGGCACGGTGATCACTGCCCCCACCAGCTCACCACCGAGGGTGGCTTCGGCACGCTCGCGCAGCACCTTGAGGATATCGGCGGACACTTCCACCGGGCTTTTCGGCCCTTGCACGGTGTCGATGAACGGCATGTGCGATTCACCGCCAACGAAGCGGTACGGCAACTGCTCGCCCAGCTGCTTGACGTCGGCCAGGCCGCGCCCCATCAGGCGCTTGACCGAAAGCACGGTGTTCAGCGGGTCGCTGGAAGCGGCATCGCGTGCCGCCTGCCCCACTTCGTTGCGCCCTTCGAGGTAGCGCACCGCGGACGGCAGAATGACATTGCCCTGTGCGTCGGGCAGGGGCTCGCTACGGCCGCTGCGCAATGCGGCAACCAGGGAGTTGGTGGTACCCAGGTCGATCCCCACCGCCAGGCGGCGCTGGTGCGGCTGAGGGCTTTGACCGGGTTCGGCAATCTGCAGTAGGGCCATGCTTATCTGAATACCTTAGGTGCCATCACGGGCAGCACCGGGTTAATCGTCGAGGCGCTCTTCCAGTTGGCGCACTTCTTGGGCGAGCTTGTCGAGGAACTGCATGCGGCGCATCAGGCGTTCAGCCTTGTCGCGCTCGCCAGGGGCGTCCCAGCAGGCGGCAAAGTCCTCGTTCAGCGTGTCCTGGGCGACCTTCAGGCGCTTCTTGAACACGGCCACGCCATCGAGGTCGGCTTCGTCCTGCAGTTCTTCGAGCTCTTCGCGCCACTGCATCTGCTGCAACAGGAAGTCGGGGTCGTGGACCGTGACTTCCTGGGGCACTTCGTGGCCGCCGATGGCCAGCAGGTAGCGGGCACGACGCGGCGCACTGCGCAGGGTCTGGTAGGCGTCGTTGAGGGCTGCGGACTTTTCCAGCGCCACGCGTTGCTCACGCTCGGAGGCGTCGGCGAAGCGGTCGGGATGGACTTCGCGGGCCAGCTCGCGATAGCGAGTGGCCAGCTTGTCGAGATCCAGGCGGAAGCTTGGCTGGAGGTCAAACAATGCGAAATGACAAAGAGTACCCACAGCCAGCCTCAAACGTTGAAGCTTTCGCCGCAGCCACATTCACCGCGCACGTTAGGGTTGTTGAACTTGAAGCCTTCGTTCAACCCTTCCTTGACGAAGTCCAGTTCGGTGCCATCGAGGTAGACCAGGCTCTTGGGATCGATGATCACCTTGACGCCATGGTTCTCGAACACCTGGTCTTCGTCCGCCAGCTCGTCGACGAACTCCAGCACGTAGGCCAGGCCCGAGCAACCGGTGGTGCGCACGCCCAGGCGAATGCCTTCACCCTTGCCGCGCCCTTCCAGGGAACGCCGCACGTGGTTGGCGGCGGCTTCTGTCATGCTGATAGCCATCAGGACTCCTTACCTCGCAACAGGCGACTTAGATCAAGCCTTTCTTCTGCTTGTAATCGCGTACGGCTGCCTTGATGGCATCTTCGGCGAGAACCGAGCAGTGGATCTTGACCGGCGGCAACGCCAGTTCTTCGGCCAGCTGGGTGTTCTTGATGGTTTCGGCTTCGTCCAGGGTCTTGCCCTTCATCCACTCGGTGGCGAGGGAGCTGGAAGCAATGGCCGAACCGCAACCGTAGGTCTTGAACTTGGCGTCTTCGATCACGCCCTGCTCGTTGACCTTGATCTGCAGACGCATCACGTCACCGCAGGCCGGTGCGCCGACCATGCCGGTACCGACGTCCGGATCTTCGGCGTTCATCTTGCCGACGTTGCGCGGGTTTTCGTAGTGGTCGATGACCTTTTCACTGTATGCCATGGTGCAATTCCTTCCTCATCAGGGAGCCGCTCTTGCCGGCGACTGCTTAGTGGGCGGCCCACTCGATCTTGGAGATGTCAACGCCGTCTTTGTACATGTCCCACAGCGGCGACAGCTCACGCAGTTTGTTCACGGCCTCGCAGACTTTCTGCGCGGCGTAGTCGACTTCTTCTTCGGTGGTGAAGCGGCCGAAGGAGAAGCGGATCGAGCTGTGCGCCAGCTCGTCGTTGCGGCCCAGGGCGCGCAGTACGTAGGACGGTTCGAGCGACGCGGAGGTGCAGGCCGAACCGGACGATACGGCGATGTCCTTCAGCGACATCAGCAGCGATTCGCCTTCGACGTAGTTGAAGCTCAGGTTCAGGTTGTGGGGTACGCGGGCAGTCTTGCTGCCGTTGACGTACAGCTCTTCGAGGTCCGAGACCTGCTTGAAGAAGCGGTCGCTCAGGGCCTTGATGCGCACGTTTTCCGCGGCCATTTCCTGCTTGGCGATGGCAAAGGCTTCGCCCATGCCGACGATCTGGTGGGTCGGCAGGGTGCCCGAACGCATGCCGCGCTCATGGCCACCGCCGTGGATGATGGCTTCCAGACGTACACGCGGCTTGCGGCTGACGTACAGCGCGCCGATGCCTTTCGGGCCGTAGACCTTGTGCGCCGAGAACGACATCAGGTCGACCTTCAGCTTTTGCAGGTCGATTTCGACCTTGCCGGCCGACTGCGCGGCGTCAACGTGGAACAGCACGCCGCGCGAGCGGGTCAGTTCACCGATGGCGGCGATATCGTTGATCGAGCCGACTTCGTTGTTCACGTGCATCAGCGACACCAGGATGGTGTCGTCGCGCAGCGCCGCCTCGACCATGGCCGGGGTGACGATGCCGTCTTCGCCTGGCTCGAGGTAGGTGACCTCGAAGCCTTCACGCTCCAGCTGGCGAGCGGTGTCCAGGACCGCCTTGTGCTCGATCTTGGAGGTGATGATGTGCTTGCCCTTGGTCTGATAGAAGTGCGCGACGCCCTTGAGTGCGAGGTTGTCGGACTCGGTGGCACCGCTGGTCCAGACGATTTCGCGCGGATCGGCATTGATCAGCTCGGCAACCTGGCGGCGACCGTTCTCGACCGCTTCCTCGGCTTTCCAGCCAAAGACGTGGGAGCGGGAAGCCGGGTTACCGAAGTTCCCGTCGACCAGCAGGCAGTCGGCCATCTTCTGGGCCACACGTGGGTCGACCGGGGTGGTCGCGGAGTAATCGAGGTAGATCGGCAACTTCATTTGTCTCTCCTATCAGGCGGTGGCGTCGCTCGTCGTCCCAAGGGGATCAATCGACGGCGGACGTCTCAATCTTGTCCAGCTGGGCGGCTCGGCCTGCGACACGCCGCAGGTCCTGGCGCTGGGCGACTTCCTGCACCTCACGGCGCATGACGAGGTCAGCCAGGCTGATGCCGCTGAGGAATTCATGGATCTGCTGGCTGAGGTCGCACCACAGGTGGTGGGTCAGGCAGGTGTCACCGGCATGGCAGTCCCCGAGGCCCTGGCAGCGGGTGGCATCGACCGATTCGTTGACCGCATCGATGACCTGGGCCACCTGGATGGTTTCCATGCCCCGCGACAGTTGGTAACCACCGCCTGGACCACGCACGCTGGAGACCAGGCTGCTGCGGCGCAGCTTGGCGAACAGCTGTTCCAGATAAGAGAGGGAAATGCCCTGGCGCTCGGAAATGTCGGCCAAAGACACCGGCCCATGCTGCGCGTGCAACGCCAGGTCGAGCATGGCGGTCACGGCGTATCGGCCTTTGGTAGTCAGTCGCATGGCTATTGGGTACCACGGGAGTTTCGGGATGAGTGCGAGTATGCGATTCCCGAGCATTTAAGTCAACTATTAGACCTAGTGCTTTAGTCGGGTTTGCATCGGGGAGGCGGGCGCGATTGTAGCAGACAGGGGGCGTGAGCACACGCCCCGTATGTCACCACGCTTTCAGTACGGCGCAATCAATGCGACTGCGTGTCGCGCTGGGCCAACTCGGCCACTTCCTTGAAGTCATCTTCCGGCAGGGCTGGCAGCTCCTTGGCGCAATAATCGCTACCCATCCTGGTCAGTGCACCGCACATGCCCTCCAGCCGCTCGTCGACTGCCTGCAGGTGGTCGAGCATCTGGCCGATGGCACGGGCCACCGGGTCGGGCATGTCGCCACTGACGCCATAGGCATCAAAGCCGATTTTCTCGGCCATGGCCTTGCGCCTGGCCTCGAGCTCATTGTCTTCGCTCTTGACGATGATTCGCCCAGGGATTCCGACCGCCGTGGCGCCGGCCGGCACCGCCTTGGTCACCACCGCATTGGAGCCGATCTTGGCCCCGGCCCCGACGGTGAACGGCCCGAGCACCTTGGCCCCCGCCCCTACCACCACGCCGTTTTCCAGGGTGGGGTGACGCTTGCCTTTGTTCCAGCTGGTGCCGCCCAGGGTCACGCCCTGGTAAAGCGTGACATCGTCGCCGATCTCGGCGGTTTCGCCGATGACGATGCCCATGCCGTGGTCGATGAAGAAGCGCCGGCCAATGGTGGCGCCGGGGTGGATCTCGATGCCGGTCAGCCAGCGGCCGAAGTTCGACACCAGGCGGGCCAGCCACTTTAAATCACGCTTCCACAGGGCATTGCCCAGGCGGTGCAGCCAGATGGCGTGCATGCCCGGGTAGCAGGTGAGCACCTCGAAGGCGTTGCGCGCGGCAGGGTCACGGTGGAATACGCTTTGAATATCTTCACGCAGGCGTTCGAACATCTGTCAGTCCTTCCGTTTATGCGGCTCGCCCCGGACCACTTTCTGGGTCTCGGTTAGAATGCCGCGCAAAATGCTCATTTCCGAACGTTCAACCGCGACCCGCCCATACAGCCGGCGTAGGCGCGGCATCAGGTGCTTGGGCTTGTCGGGGTCAAGAAAGCCGATGCCGACCAGGGTTTTTTCCAGGTGGTCGTAGAACAGCTCCATTTCGTCCATGGTCGCCAGCTCGCTGGCGTCAACCTTCTCGACCTTGCCCGGCGCGGTGCCGGCGGCCAGCCAGGCCATGCGCACCTCGTAGGAGAGTACCTGGACAGCGGCGGCCAGGTTCAGCGAGCTGAAGTCGGGGTTGGAGGGAATGTGCACGTGGAAGTGACATCGCTGCAGTTCTTCGTTGGTCAGGCCGGCGTGTTCACGCCCGAACACCAGGGCGATTTCCTCGCCCCCGTTGGCATGCTCCACCGCCTTGGCCCCGCACTCGCGCGGGCCGATCAGCGGCCAGGGGATGCTCCGCTCACGGGCGCTGGTGCCCATCACCAGGTTGCAGCCGACCAGCGCCTGCTCGAGGCTGTCGACCACCTGGGCATTGGCCAGCACATCGTCGGCACCCGAGGCTCGGGCACTGGCATCCTCGGCGGGGAACGCTTTCGGCTGCACCAGCACCAGACGCGACAAGCCCATGTTTTTCATGGCTCGCGCAGCGCCGCCGATGTTGCCGGGGTGGCTGGTATTGACCAGAACAACACGAATATTTTGCAGCAAGGTGTTGTGCTCACAGATGCAGGAATCAGGGCCTTCGATCTTACAGAACCGACAGACGTAACGCCACGAAAGCAAATGTGACACTTCTGCCGCCAAAGTTTTCTGCTAGAATGATCGGCTTTCTTCTTTAACATCTCCAGGTGACCCGCCCATGCAGCCTATGCTGAATATCGCCCTGCGCGCCGCTCGCAGCGCCAGTGAACTGATTTTCCGCTCCATCGAACGCCTGGATAGCATCAAAGTCGATGAGAAAGAGGCCAAGGACTACGTTTCCGAAGTCGATCGCGCCGCCGAGCAGAGCATCGTCAACGCCCTGCGCAAGGCCTACCCGAACCACTCCATCCAGGGCGAGGAAACCGGCCTGCACGCGGGTAGCGGCGAAGAAGGCAAGGATTACCTGTGGATCATCGACCCGCTGGACGGCACCACCAACTTCCTGCGTGGCATCCCGCACTTCGCGGTCAGCATCGCCTGCAAATACCGTGGCCGCCTTGAGCACGCCGTGATCGTCGACCCGGTTCGCCAGGAAGAATTCACCGCCAGCCGTGGCCGTGGCGCCCAGCTCAACGGTCGCCGCCTGCGTGTCAGCTCGCGCACCAGCCTGGAAGGCGCCCTGCTGGGCACCGGCTTCCCGTTCCGCGACAGCCAGATGGCGGACCTGGACAACTACCTGGGCATGTTCCGCGCCCTGACTGGCCAGACCGCCGGCATCCGCCGCGCCGGCTCCGCCAGCCTGGACCTGGCCTACGTGGCTGCTGGCCGTTTCGACGCCTTCTGGGAGTCGGGCCTGTCCGAATGGGACATGGCGGCTGGCGTACTGCTGATTCAGGAAGCTGGCGGCCTGGTCAGCGACTTCAACGGTGGCCACGACTTCCTCGACAAGGGCCATATCGTTGCGGGCAACATCAAGTGCTTCAAGGCCGTGCTGACTGCCATCCAGCCGCACCTGCCAGAAAGCATGAAGCGCTAAGCGCGAATTGCAGATACGAAAAAAGCACCCAGCGGGGTGCTTTTTTTGTGCCTGTACCCCTATCCCAGGGCTTTCGGGATCCGTGTAGGAGCGGCCTTGTGTCGCGAAAGGGGTGCGAAGCAGCCCCGACAATCTCTGATATGCCACAGATCATGGGGGCGCTTCGCACCCCTTTCGCGACACAAGGCCGTTCCTACAAAGAGCAGACCGCGCCGGGCCTTACTGCCCGGCTTCGCTGAGAATCAGCTTGCCATTCTTGTCCACCGGAATGGTCGACCCGGGCTCGTGATCCATCTTCACCTGGCCCACCTTGTCGCCAATGGTGTACTTCACGTTGTAGCCCACCACTTTCTCACTGATGTCGTTGACTGTATTGCAGCGGGTTTGCGTGGTGGTGTAGGTGTCACGCTCCTGCATGCCTTCCTGCACCTTGTTACCGGCATAGCCACCACCGACCGCACCGGCCACGGTGGCGATCTTCTTGCCGCTACCACCACCGATCTGGTTGCCCAGCAGGCCACCGGCAATGGCGCCCACCACGGTACCGGCGATCTGGTGCTGGTCCTTGACCGGCGCCTGCCGCGTCACAGCGACATCCTTGCAGACCTCACGGGGAGTTTTTACCTGTTGTTTGATCGGTTGCACGTCGGTGACCTGCGCATATTCAGGCCCCTTGTTGACCAAGCTGTAGGTCGCGACAGCACCTCCGGCAGTCACACCGACAGCACCCAGTACCGCACCCACCAGCATTGATTTGTTCACATGAACCTCCTGATCATACCCGCGGGTCCGACCCGCCTTCTCCCAGCCTTGGAGCGAAAAAAAAGGCGCAAGTTCAACACTTGCGCCTTTTCGGCCGCCGGGCGGCATGCAGCATGCCTTATGGACGGTCGTCCACACCGTCGGTCTTGGCCGGCGGGATCAGGTCTTCACTGTTCAGGTTCAGCCAGATCAGCACCACGTTGGCGATGTAGATCGACGAGTAGGTACCGGCCATGACACCAATGAACAGGGCCAGCGAGAAGCCGAACAGGTTGTCGCCACCGAAGAACAGCAGCGCGGCAATGGCCAGCAAGGTCGAAACCGAGGTGGCGATGGTCCGCAACAGGGTCTGGGTGGTAGAAACGTTGATGTTCTCGATCAGCGAAGCCTTGCGCATGACGCGGAAGTTCTCGCGCACCCGGTCGAACACGACGATGGTGTCGTTCAGCGAGTAGCCGATGATCGCCAACACTGCCGCCAGCACGGTCAGGTCGAAGGTGATCTGGAAGAACGACAGGATACCCAGCGTCACCACCACGTCGTGGATCAGCGAGACGATCGCGCCCACCGCGAATTTCCACTGGAAGCGGAAGGCCAGGTAGATAAGGATGCCGCCCAGCGCCAGCAGCATACCCATGCCACCCTGGTCGCGCAGCTCTTCACCCACCTGCGGGCCAACGAACTCGACACGCTTGACCTTGGCAGGGTTGTCGCCGCCGGCCTTCTGCAGGGCTTCAGCTACCTTGTTGCCCAGTTGCGGGTCATCGCCCGGCATGCGCACCAGCAGGTCGGTGGTGGCGCCGAAGCTCTGCACCACCGCCTCGTGGAAGCCGGAGTTGACCAGCTCGGCACGCACCGCCTTGAGGTCGGCCGGGCGCTCGTAGGTCAGCTCGATCAGCGTACCACCGGTGAAGTCCAGGCCGAAGTTCAGGCCCTTCTGCCACCAGCTGAACAGCGCCAGCACGGTGAGGAGCACGGTAACGGCGAACGCAACATTGCGCACGCCCATGAAGTTGATGGTTTTCATCGCAGCTCCCTCAAACCCACAGCTTCTTGATGTCACGCCCGCCGCAGGTCAGGTTGACCATTGCACGGGTCACCATGACGGCGGTGAACATCGAGGTGAAAATCCCGAGGGACATGGTGACCGCAAAGCCCTTGACCGGGCCGGTACCCATGGCGAACAGGATGCCGCCGACCAGCAGGCTGGTCAGGTTGGCGTCGATGATCGCGGTGTAGGCGCGGTTGAAGCCTTCATGAATGGCGCGCTGCACCGACATGCCGGCGTTCAGCTCTTCGCGAATACGCGAGAAGATCAGCACGTTGGCGTCCACCGCCATACCCATGGTCAACACGATACCGGCAATACCCGGCAGGGTCAGGGTGGCACCCAGCAGCGACATCAGCGCCAGCAGCAGGACCATGTTGCCCGCCAGGGCAATGGTGGCGATCACACCGAAGGCACGGTAGATGGCGATGATGAACAGCGAGACGAACAGCATGCCCCACAGCGACGCATCGATACCCTTGGTGATGTTGTCGGCACCCAGGCTTGGGCCGATGGTACGTTCTTCAGCGAAGTACATCGGCGCAGCCAGACCACCGGCACGCAGCAGCAGGGCCAGTTCGGACGATTCACCCTGGCCGTTCAGGCCGGTGATGCGGAACTGGCTGCCCAGCGGCGACTGGATGGTCGCCAGGCTGATGATCTTCTTCTCTTCCTGGAAGCTCTGTACGGCAACGTCCTTCTCGACGCCGTCGACGGTCTGCTTGACGTAGCGGGTCACCGGCTTCTGCTCGATGAAGATCACCGCCATGCTGCGACCGACGTTGCTACGGGTAGCGCGGGTCATCAGCTCGCCACCGTGGCCATCCAGGCGAATGTTCACCTGCGGGCGCCCTTGCTCGTCGAAGCTGGCCTGGGCGTCGGTCACCTGGTCACCGGTGATGATCAGGCCGCGCTCGACCGCGGCGGAACGGCCGCCTTCACGGAACTCGAACACCTCGGTAGTGGCCTTGGACGCGCCCGGCTCGGCACCGAAGCGGAACTCCAGGTTGGCAGTTTTACCCAGGATACGCTTGGCTTCGGCAGTGTCCTGCACGCCTGGCAGCTCGACCACGATGCGGTTGGCGCCCTGGCGCTGGACCAGCGGCTCGGCCACGCCCAGTTCGTTGACCCGGTTACGGACGGTGGTGAGGTTCTGCTTGATCGAGTATTCGCGGATCTCGGCGACTTTCGCCTGGGTCAGCGCCAGACGCAGCACGGCGAGCTCGTTGCGCTCGGTGGTGGTCAGGTCGAAGTCATTGAAATTCTTGCGGATCAGGGCACGAGCCTGTTCGCGGGTAGCATCGTCTGCGAAGCCCAGCATGATGCCGCCATCCTGCTGAGGCAGGCTGCGGTAGCGGACGCGCTCTTTGCGCAGCAAGGTCTTGACCTCGCCTTCGTAGACTTTCATGCGGGCGCTCATGGCCTTGTCCATGTCCACTTCCAGCAGGAAGTGCACACCACCGGACAGGTCCAGGCCCAGCTTCATCGGGCTTGCGCCCAGGTTGCGCAGCCATTGCGGGGTAGTCTGGGCCAGGTTCAGGGCCACGACGTAATCATCGCCCAGTGCCTTGCGCACTACATCCTTGGCTGGCAGCTGATCTTCCTGACTGGTCAGACGGATCAGCCCACTGCCCTTCTCACCCAGGCTTGCACCCTTGACGGCGATCTTGGCATCGCCCAGCGCCTTGCTGACGCGGTCGAGGTCGGCCTGGTTCACCTGCAGCGCCGAGCTGGCACCACTGATCTGTACCGCCGGATCATCCGGGTAGAGGTTGGGAGCGGAATAAATAAAACCGATCGCCAGTACCAGCACGATCAGTGCGTATTTCCACAGAGGGTATTTGTTCAGCATCACGCCGCCCGTTCAAGACGCGGGGCGCTTTGCGCGCCCCGACTGGAAAAATGAAACCCGTAACTCAGATAGCCTTGAGCGTACCTTTTGGCAGGGTGGCCGCGATGGCACCCTTCTGGAACTTCAGCTCGACGCTGTCGGAAACTTCCAGTACCACGAAGTCATCGGAAACCTTGACGATCTTGCCGGCGATGCCGCCGTTGGTGACAACTTCGTCACCCTTCTGCAAGTTGCTCAGCAGGTTCTTCTGCTCTTTTGCACGCTTGGCCTGCGGGCGCCAGATCATCAGGTAGAAGATGACCAGGAAACCGACCAGGAAAATCCACTCGAAACCGGTACCGGCTGGGCCGGCGGCAGGTGCTGCAGCGTCCGCGTATGCGGCGGGGATCAAGAAGCTCATTGGGCACTCCTAATGTAATTTTCTAATAATGGATGCAGACAGTCAGTCCAAAGGCGGTACGGGAAGCCCGCGCTTGGCGTAGAAGGCGTCGACAAAGGCGGCCAATTTACCCTGTTGAATAGCCTCGCGTAAACCGGCCATCAAGCGCTGGTAATGGCGCAAGTTGTGGATGGTATTCAGCATGCTGCTCAGCATTTCGCCGCACTTGTCCAGGTGATGGAGATAGGCGCGGGAGAAGTTGGTGCAGGTATAGCAGTCGCAGGTCGGATCCAGCGGCGATTCATCGTGGCGATGGAACGCGTTGCGGATCTTGATCACCCCCGTATCGACGAACAGATGACCGTTGCGCGCGTTACGCGTGGGCATCACGCAGTCGAACATGTCGACGCCGCGGCGCACACCCTCAACGAGATCCTCAGGTTTGCCTACCCCCATAAGGTAACGAGGTTTGTCAGCCGGCATCTGGCCCGGCAGGTAATCCAGCACCTTGATCATTTCGTGCTTGGGTTCGCCCACCGACAGGCCACCGATGGCCAGACCGTCGAAGCCGATGTTTTCCAGGCCTTCCAGCGAGCGCATGCGCAGGTCCTGGTACATGCCGCCCTGGACGATACCGAACAGCGCCGCGGTGTTGTCGGCGTGGGCGTTCTTCGAGCGCTGGGCCCAGCGCAGCGACAGCTCCATGGACGCTCGCGCCACATCGTGCTCGGCCGGGTACGGGGTGCACTCGTCGAAGATCATCACCACGTCCGAACCCAGGTCACGCTGCACCTGCATCGACTCTTCCGGGCCCATGAACACCTTGGCGCCATCGACCGGCGAGGCGAAGGTCACGCCCTCTTCCTTGATCTTGCGCATGGCGCCCAGGCTGAACACCTGGAAACCACCGGAGTCGGTAAGGATCGGGCCTTTCCATTGCATGAAATCGTGCAGGCCGTTGTGCTTCTTGATCACCTCGGTGCCCGGGCGCAGCCACAGGTGGAAGGTGTTACCGAGGATCATCTCGGCGCCGATGGCCTCGATGTCGCGCGGCAGCATGCCCTTGACCGTGCCATAGGTGCCCACTGGCATGAACGCCGGGGTTTCCACGGTGCCGCGTGGGAAGGTGATGCGGCCACGACGGGCCTTGCCGTCGGTGGCCAGCAGTTCGAAGGACATTCGACAGGTGCGACTCATGCTTGATCCTCGGGCCCGCGTGGCGCCGGATTGCGGGTGATGAACATGGCATCACCGTAACTGAAGAAGCGGTACCCCTGCTCGACCGCCGCCGCATAGGCGGCCATGGTCTCGGGGTAGCCGGCGAAGGCCGAGACCAGCATCAGCAGCGTGGACTCCGGCAGGTGGAAGTTGGTGACCAGGGCGTCGACCACATGGAATGGCCGGCCCGGGTAGATGAAGATGTCGGTGTCGCCGCTGAAGGCCTTGAGCACGCCATCGCGCGCCGCGCTCTCCAGCGAGCGCACGCTGGTGGTGCCGACCGCGATCACCCGGCCGCCACGGGCGCGGCACGCTTCGATGGCCTCGACCACATCCTGGCTCACTTCGAGCCACTCTTTATGCATGTGGTGGTCTTCGATCTTGTCGACCCGCACCGGCTGGAAGGTGCCCGCGCCCACGTGCAAGGTAACGAAAGCCCGCTCGACGCCCTTGGCGGCGATCTTTTCCAGCAGCGCCTCGTCAAAGTGCAGGCCAGCGGTGGGCGCGGCGACCGCACCGGCGCGTTCAGCGTACACGGTCTGGTAGCGCTCACGGTCGGCGCCCTCGTCCGGGCGGTCAATGTACGGCGGCAGCGGCATATGGCCGACGCGGTCGAGCAATGGCAGCACCTCTTCGGTGAAGCGCAGCTCGAACAGCGTGTCATGGCGCGCGACCATTTCGGCCTCGCCGCCGCCATCGATGAGGATCACCGCGCCTTCTTTCGGCGCCTTGCTGGCACGCACATGGGCCAGCACCCGGTGGCTATCGAGCACACGCTCGACCAGCACTTCCAGCTTGCCGCCGGAGGCTTTCTGGCCGAACAGGCGCGCCGGGATGACCCGGGTGTTGTTGAACACCATGAGGTCGCCCGGGCGCAGGTACTCGAGCAGGTCGGGAAATTGCCGGTGCGCCAGCGCGCCGGTTGGCCCATCGAGCACCAGCAGACGGCTGCCATGGCGCTCGGCCAACGGGTGGCGGGCGATCAGGGAATCGGGGAGTTCGAAGGAAAAATCGGCGACGCGCATGATGATGTTCGGTTCGGCAGGGCCGGGAAGTTTAGCCCAATGTGTGAAAATTGACCATGAAAGCCGATTGACCGACCAGCGGTGGCTCTCTATACTGCGCGCCACATGCCCTGATGGCGGAATTGGTAGACGCGGCGGATTCAAAATCCGTTTTCGAAAGGAGTGGGAGTTCGAGTCTCCCTCGGGGCACCAAGATCCGGAAAAAACCGACCTTATGGTCGGTTTTTTTGTGCCTGCGATTTCAGCTTCCCATCAGCGCCAACGATCCAGCTGCCCCTGCGCACGGCTGCTGAAGAGGCTCAGCAGCTCGCGCAGGGTATGCGCTGGCGGTTCGTCAGTGCGGGTTACCGCATACAGGGTGATCGGCAGCGCCGGGGCCAAAGGACGAATCGCGGTCGCCCCAGGCGCCGCGCCAAGGGCGGTGAAGGGGTCGATGACCGCCAGCCCAGCACCGGATTCGACCATCGCCCTGGCCAGTGAATAGGTCTGCACCGCAATGCTCACCCGCGGCGGCGGCTCCACCGCCTTGAGATAGCTGTCGAGGCGCACCGACAGCGGGTCGGCGCTGGACAGCCCGATCAAGGGTGCACCGGCCAGTGCCGTCAACGGCAGCGGCTTGCCTTCATCTTCCGGCGGCCAATAATCTGCCGGTGCCAACGCCACCAACACCCCGCTGGCCAGCGCCTGGGCCTTGAGCGCAGGGTGATCTGGCTGTTGCAGGGTCAGGGCGACATCGATCTCCCGCATCAACAGGTTCTGCACCAGTTCGCGACTGTGAGCACTGGACAGCTCGCAAGCGATGTCCGGATAACGCCGGGTCCACTCATGAATGGCCGGCGGCAGCAGCGACAGGGCCAGTGCCGGGGTCGCACCGATCCGCAGGGTGTGGCCCGGCGCGCGACGCAGGCTTTGCGCCAGGCGTCGCACCCCTTGCAGGCTCTCGGTGACCTTGTCGACCTCACGCTCCAGCTCCAGCGCTTCGGGCGTGGGCTGCAGTTTGCCACGCACCCGCAGGAACAACGGAAAGCCCAGTTGCTGTTCCGCGTGCTGCAGAACCTTGGTCACAGCGGGTTGGGAAACATGCAGCAACTGTGCAGCACCGCTGACCGAACCGGTCTGGCGGATAGCCTGGAAAATCTCGATATGGCGAAGACGCATGGCAAGTCCATAACCTTTGTTTATGGCTCAGCGATCTTTATTCATTTTTCGCCACCTGTCACCTGGCCCTAACCTCAGGCTCGTTTCAACAACGACCTAGGACTGACATGGCTCAGCATGTATGCATCATCGGCGGTGGCGTCATTGGCCTGGCAACCGCTTACGCACTGGTACGCGACGGCTTTGACGTTACGCTGGTCGAGGCGCGCGATTCGCTGGGCAGTGAAACCAGCTTCGCCAACGGCGGCCAGCTGTCCTATCGCTACGTGGCGCCGCTGGCCGACGCTGGTGTGCCCTTGCAGGCCATTGGCTGGATGCTGCGTGGCGACTCGCCGCTCAGATTGCGCCCGCGCTTCGATCCTGCCCAGTGGCGGTGGATGGCCTCATTCCTCGGGGCTTGCCGCTCTTCGGTCAACCGCGCCAATGCAGGCCATCTGTTGCGCCTCGCGCTGTTGAGCCAGTCGACCTTGCAAGCCTGGCGAGAAGAAGATGGCCTGGGTGGTTTCCACTGGCGGCGCAACGGCAAGCTGGTCACCTTCCGCCAGGCCGGCAGCTTCGAACATGCGCGCAAGCACCTTGCCGCGCCCCAGCAACAACAGGTGCTGTCGCACGCTGACTGCATCCTTCTGGACCCGGCACTGGCAGAGGCCCCCTTTGTCGGCGCCATCTATACCCCGGATGAAGAAGTCGGCGATTGCCACGGCTTTTGCCAGCAACTGGCGGCGCGCTTGCAGGCTTCGGGACGCTGCAGATTCCGCCTGGGCCAGGCGGTGTCCGGCATTCGCCATGCCCATGGCGTGGTGAGTGCGATCGAACTGGGCGACGAGGTGCTGCCGGTGGAGCATCTGGTCCTTGCGGCCGGCCACCGCAGTGCCTTGCTGGCTCTGCCGGGTGTCGATCTGCCGCTGTACCCGCTCAAGGGTTACAGCCTGACAGTACCGATCGGCGCCCAGCACCGGGCGCCGGACCTGAGCATCACCGACTACGACCGCAAGATCGTCTACGCCCGGATCGGTGAACAGTTGCGGGTGGCGGCGATGGTCGACATTGTCGGTTTCGACCCGTCGCTGGACCCCAAGCGCCTGGCCTTGCTGAAACGCCAGGCCCGCGAGACCTTCGCCAATGCCGGTAATTATGACTACGCCATCGAATGGGCCGGCATGCGTCCAGCTACCCCTAGCGGCGTGCCGCTGCTGGGCGCAACGGCGTATCGCAACCTGTGGCTGAACCTTGGCCATGGTGCACTGGGCTTCACCCTGGCCTGCGCCAGTGCACGATTACTCAGTGAACTGATAGGCCAACGCCGCCCCTCCATTGACCTGCAGGGTTTTACGCCCCGTGCGGCTTGAACACTCACACCTGGAAAGGACCACCCGATGACCATTCACCGTATCCAGCCCAACCCACGCTTGTCCGGCGCCGTGACATTTGGCGACCTGGTGTTTCTCTCCGGCCAGGTGCCGGACGATGCCACCGATGTCGGCGGCCAGACGCGCCAGGTACTGGAAAAGATCGACGCATTGTTGGCCGAGGCCGGCAGCGACAAGGACCATCTGCTCAGCGCGACCATTTACCTGAAGGACATCGGCAACGATTTCGCGGCAATGAATGACGTCTGGTCTGCCTGGCTATCGCCCGCCCAGGCGCCCAGTCGTACCACCTTGCAGGCCGAACTGGCGCGCCCGCAAGTGCTGGTGGAAATAACCATCATCGCGGCACGTCGCTAATCCCCCCACCTGCAACGGAGAATAACAATGCAAAAAATCACGTTGATCGGCTGCACCCTCGCCCTGTTGCTAGGCACTCAGGCCCATGCTGACGAAGCAGCGCTGGGGCCTACCTTGAGCAAGATCGCCAACGCCAACAGCATCACCCTGGGCTATCGCGACGCTTCAGTGCCGTTCTCCTACGTGGGCGATCACTCGGGCCAACCCATGGGCTACTCGGTAGACCTGGCGAACAAGATCGTCGAGCGGGTACAGCAGAAGCTGGCCTTGCCCCAGCTCAAGGTGAAGTACAACCTGGTGACATCGCAAACCCGCATTCCGCTGGTGCAGAACGGCACCGTCGACCTGGAATGCGGCTCGACCGGCGTCACCGCAGAGCGACAGAAGCAGGTGGCGTTTTCCTATGGGTTCATCTATGTCAAAGGCCAGTTGCTGACCGCCAAGGACAGCGGGATCAAGCACTTCGCCGACCTGCGCGGCAAGAATGTGGTGACCACTGCCGGCACTACCAACGAACGTTACCTGAAGAGCTACAACGTCGATAACAAGATGGACATGTCCGTGATCAGCGCCAAGGACCATGGCGAAGCGTTCCAGATGTTGCAGTCTGGCCGGGCAGCGGCGTTCTACATGGACGATGCCCTGCTCTATGGCGAACGCGCCAAGGCCCGCGACCCGCACAACTGGGTGGTGGTCGGCGAAGAGCAGTCGCGGGAAATCTACAGCTGCATGGTGCGCAAGGATGACCCACAGTTCCTGGCGCTGGTAAATGCAGCGCTGGGCGAGCTGTACAGCTCAGGGGAAATCAACGGGATCTACCAGCGCTGGTTCCAACAGCCGATTCCGCCCAAAGGCTTGAACCTGGAGTTCCCGATGACCAGCGAACTCAAGGCCATCTTTGCCAAGCCGGTGAGTGACCCGGTGCAGTAACTTCAGTATCCCTCCCCTTCCGCTAAACGGCAGTGACCTGCAAGGGTCACTGCCAAAAGCCGCTTCCGAGTGAGCGTTTTCATCGCCATGGCGGTCATGCCTGCCGGCCGCCGTATCCATCACGCAACCGCGTTGCCCGCCAGCTCCCACCCTTCAGGCCGCAGCGTGTGCCATTCGCTGACCTGTTGATAGGCATGGCCGATGCGCAGGATCAGTGGCTCGGCGAACGCTTGCCCCACAACCTGCATCGAGACCGGCATACCCTTTTCATCGAACCCGATGGGCAGCGCCACCGAACACAGGTTCATCAAGTTGGCGAACCGCCCCAACAACGCCAGTGGCGTGCCATATTCGTCGACCTCCTCCAACGGCACGCTGCCAATAGCGTTGGTCGGGAAAACGCAGGCGTCGATGTTGGCCATCGCCTCCTGCATGGCTTGCCGGGCGGCGCGGCGCTGATTGTGCAACTGGATATACGCCGCCGCGTCGATGGCGCGACCACTGAGTATGCGACGTTGGACATGGGGGTCGAAACGCAGGTCGTCGCGCTCGAACAAGCTGCCCAGGCTGGCATAACCCTCGGCGCTCATCAGCCCGCCAGCGATGCGCATGCACTGCTCCAGAGACGTGGGCAGCGGTTGTTCGATCAATTGCATGCCCAACGCGGCCAGCTGCTTGAGTCCCTGGTCGTAAGCCTTCAGTACGCCGGGAGCAATATGCGCGCGTTCCGCCTGCGGCAGCACCCAGATGCGCAAGCCGGCTACCGGCCGGCCAAGACCGGCAGCGGCGCTGAATACCGGTGCCTGGGCCGCAACCGGGTCCAGCGGGTCCGGGCCTAGCAAGGCATCCAGCATCCACGCCGCATCTTCAACCGTGTGCGTGATAGGCCCGACCGAGTCCAGCGAAGGGCACAGCTCGATCAAGCCATGGCGGCTGACCAGGCCACGCGTGGTTTTCAGCCCGACCAGGCCGCACATGCCCGCCGGAATGCGCACCGAGCCGCCGGTATCGGTCCCCAGCGCAGCGCTCGCCAGGCCGCTGGCCACGGCCACTGCCGAGCCACTGCTGGAGCCACCCGGAGCGCGATGTACATTGCGGTCCCACGGGTTCCACGGCGTGCCCATCACCGCGTTGGTGCCCCAGCCACCGAAAGCAAATTCGACCGTTTGGGTCTTGCCAAGAATGATTGCGCCGGCACGCTCCAGGCGTTGCACCGCAGTGGCGGTCAACCTCGAAACGCGCGGTTCCTGCGCCAATGAGCCACCGGTAATGGCCTGGCCATCGATCTCGAACAAGTCCTTGATCGCCACGGGAATGCCATGCAGCGGCCCCAGGTGTATGCCGGACGCACGTTGACGATCCGCAGCAATCGCCGCGCTCAAGGCCCGCGAGGGATAGGCCTCGACATAGGCATTCAGTTGCTCGTCAAAACGCTCGATGCGCGCCAGTTGCGCCCGCACCAGCGCTTCGCTGGTCAGCGAGCCGGCCCGCAGCGCCTGCTGCAACTGGCCAATGCTGTGGAAAGTTACCTGATCCATGGTGTTCATAGGTTCAACCTCGCACGGTTTTGCGCCCGCGTGAAATGTGCTTTTCAAGCACACGCGACAGCATTGAAAGAGGGAAGGCGATAACGAAATAGAACAGCCCTACCAGCAGGAAGACATGCATTGGCAGGAAGGTTTCCGAAGCGATGGCCCGCGCTGCCAGCATCAACTCATCGGTGGCAATCAGGGCGCACAGCGAGCTGTCCTTGAGGATCGACACGTAGGCGTTGAGCAGGGGCGGCAATATGACCCGAAACACTTGCGGCAGGATGACGCTGGTGAACGCTTTGAGTGGCGTCAGGCCAATGGCGATAGCCGCTTCGCGCTGGCCGCGATGCAGCGAATCCAGGCCGCCACGGAGGATTTCCGCAACGTATGCGGCCCCCTGCAAACCCAGGCCGATGGCCCCGGCCCAATAGCCGGACAAGGTCAACCCCAGGCTGGGCAGCGCGAAGTACAGGGCCAGCAGCAACGCCAGAAGCGGTACTGCACGCATGCTCTGGATAAAGAACGCTGCCAACCGCTTCAGGATCGCGCTCGGGCTTCGCATCGCCCAGACCAACAACGCCCCCAGCACGACCGCCAGGGCGAACCCTAACAGCGACAATTCGGCGGTGATCCGTGCACCGAGCATCAGGCGGACGCTCCAGTCGCTCCAGTACTCCGGGTATTGTTGAAAGAAACTGATCATCGCGCACTCCCCAGATGACGTTCGAGCCGAAGGAATCCCACACCGATCGGCACAATCATCACGGCGTAGATGCACATCACTGCCAGGTAGATCAGCGAAGTCTGGAAGGTGGAGGTCACCAGATTACGCGCCAGGAACATGATCTCCGGCACGGCAATGGCTGAGGCGATGGAGGTGTCCTTGACCAGTTGCGTGACGTAGTTGGCGAACGCTGGCAAGGTCACGCGCAGGGCCTGGGGCAAGAGAATGCAGCGCAGAATCTGCATCCGGCCAAGGCCGACAGCCAACCCGGCTTCATGCTGGCCGACATGCAACGACTGCAAGCCACTGCGGAAAATGTCGGCCAATACCGCACTGCCCACCAGGCTCAAGCCAAGGATGGCGGCCAGCCACGCGGGCAAGTTGATGCCAAGGTAGGAGAGACCGAAATAGATCAGGAACAGGTGCGCCAGCGCAGGCACATTGCGCATCCACTCAATGAAGCAGCCGATCACGCCATGCAGCAGCCGTGAGCGACCGAATGTCAGCAACACGGCAAGCACCACGCCGCCGGCACTTGCCAGCAGCAAGGTGCACAGCGCGATTTCCAGGGCGGTGAGCGCGCCTTTCAACAGCAGGGGCAATAGCCCGAGAAACACTTCGAAGTTCGCCATCAAGCGCCCTCCATGGCCATGCGCCCAAGAAAACTGCGGGTACGCTCATGACGTGGACTGTCGATTACCTGCGCCGAAGGCCCTTGCTCGACAATGTGCCCACCGTCCATGAAGATCACCCGGTCCGCCACATCCCGGGCGAAGCGCACTTCGTGGGTCACCATGATCATGGTGCGGCCCTCTTGCGCAAGCTCACGAATCACGGCCAGCACTTCCCCCACCAGTTCGGGGTCCAGTGCCGAGGTTGGCTCGTCGAACAGGATGACCTTGGGTTGCTGGGCCAACGCGCGGGCGATAGCCACTCGCTGCTGCTGCCCGCCGGACAACTGCTCGGGGTAGACCTCGGCCTTGTGCCGCAGGTGGACTTTTTCCAGCATGGCATCAGCCAGCTCGTAGGCCTGCTTGCGCGGCATGCCCTGCGCCTTGATCGGCCCCAGCGCGACGTTGTCGCGCACAGTCAGATGTGGCCAGAGGTAGAAAAGCTGAAACACCATGGCGATCTCGCGCCGCTGTGGGGCCATTTCCCGATCGCTCATCAGGCGTATGCGCTTGCCGTCCCTGACCTGACCGATCAGCTCGTCGCCCAGCCAGATATCGCCGCGGGTGGGCTTTTCCAGGTAATTGATGCACCGCAGGCAAGTGGACTTTCCCGACCCGCTGGGGCCGATCAACGACAGCGTTTCACCGGCTTTCAACTCCAGGTCGATGCCCTTGAGCACTTCCAGATCACCATAACTTTTGTGCAGGTCATGCACGCGCAGCAACGCAGGTTCGGACGGCGTCGACATCTTGGTTAACCTCTTTATTGTTATAGGTATGGCGATGAACCGGCACGGGCAACCAGGCCGATTCATCCGCTCATGCGCTTACTGGCAGCCAGGCAGTTGCCAGTCGGCCGGGCGGTCGACTCCCACCCTCAGGTTGTTGCCTTGCGGCACATACCAGACATCCTGGGACAAGCCGTAGCGGGCACCGATCTTGCGCATTTCACAGCTTTTCCAGAGGCTCTGGATCTGCTCGTTGACCGCGGCCACCAACTGCGGGCTGGCCTCTTTATTGAAGCCGTACACCACCTGTCCCAGGCCGGTCAGCAGTGGGAAATCCGGATCGTTGTCGGTGAACGCGTTGAAGCGCAGGTGCCATTGCTGGTTGCGGAAAATGGCGTACTGCATGACTGGCGGGTCGCCAATCACGGCATCGATACGCCCGGCGAGCAGATCGCGCACTGCGGCATCGGAGGTGTCGTACAGCGCTACCTGCAAGCCTTCGATCTTGCGCATCTCGGGAATGAACGAGAACCCCGTGATAGTGCCGACCTTCTTGCCCTGCAAATCCTTGAGGCTGTTCCAGTTGGTCTTGTCGGTCTGGGTGATGCCGTTCTTGAAATAGTGAATCGGGTCACTCACGGTCATGATCTTCGCGCGCTGCACGGTCCAGCCCATAGTGCCGGCCATGACATCCACGCGGTTGGCTTGTACCGAGGCAATGGTACTGGCCCAGTCCATCAAGGCCGGCTTTACCTTCAAACCCAGCTTCTCGGATATTTGTTGAAGGATTTCACCGTCGTAGCCGACCAGCCGGCTGTCCTGATAACCGGTCCCGGGCATATCCCCGGTGAACGCGACGGTCAGGCTGCCCGGCTCTACCGTTTCCAGTGCGAAGGCCGGTAGCGAGGCCAGCATGGCAACCAGCAAACCCGCATGAATACTGGCAAACCGTCGAACATTGGGCTTGTTCATCACGTGCTCCTTGATTGTTTTTTTTTATGAACAGCATGGTGCTGGGCTAGCGCTCATCGTATGGTGATCAGCGGCATAACTGGTTGGATGGTTTGCAGGAATGATTGAATATTTGCGACATTTCGGAGATGCACTGCCCAACGCCTCCAGCGCAAGCCTCGTGGAAGCGCTGGACAAGGGGCAGGCACGACATCCGCCAAGCCGACGCGGCGCCGCCGAGCTGTCTATCGGTATCGTGCTATGGCCACGCTTCCCCCTGCTATCACTCTCGGGGCTGACCGATGCGTTGCGCCATGCTGCCGATACCGGCGATCAGAGCCGTCCGATACGATGCCAATGGAAAGTTCTCGGCACCCCCGGGCAAAGGGTCGTTTCCAGTTGCGGGCTGGACGTACCCGTCGACAGTGAACTCGGCAACCCTCATCAATTCGATTACATCGTGGTGATTGGCGGGCTACTGGATTACCTGGAGACTGCGCCGAAGACCTATGCGGCATTCCTGCATCAGGCAGCCGCCGCTGACGTGCCGTTGATCGGCTTGTGCACAGGCAGCTTCGTGCTTGCGCGACACGGCCTGATGGAGGGGCGTACTGCCTGCGTGCATGCCTACCATTGCGATGACTGGAAACGCCTGTTTCCCAGATTGCGCTTTGTCAGCAACAGTGACTTCCTCATCGACAAGGACCGCATCACCTGCGCCGGCGGTATCTCGGTGATCGAGTTGGCCATCCATCTTATCGGGATGCATTGCGGCCCGGATCGGGCCGGCAAGGTCGTTCACCAGATGACAGTCGCGAAAAACAGCTCTGGCAGCTTCGTCGATCGGCGCAAGGCACTTGGCTACGCCAGCGCTTCGAACAGGCGCCTGCACGAAGCCGTGATGCTGATGGAAAAGCACATGACCGAGCCTTTGGACATCGACGCGATCGCGAACCTTGTCGGTACCAGTAAACGGCAGCTGGAGCGGCTGTTTGTCGCCGAAACCGGTAGCACGCCGGCCCAGTTCTATCGCCAGGTCCGACTCCGGTTTGGCCGCTGGCTGCTCATCAGCTCGGATCGACATATCGGAGAAATCGCTTTTGAATGCGGTTTTGCCGATGCTCCCCATTTCATTCGGCATTTCCAGAACCTGTTCGGCATGTCCCCCGGCAAATTGCGCAAAGAACTGCTGCGAAATGCGACCCCGACCAAGGGGGAAACAGCTTCATGAACCGTGAATATCGAGCCGTCGCCGGGCAGAATATGACTTCACGGACCAGCCAGCATACAAGGACTTGCCATGCACCTGACCCACCGCCCCGTACAGCCCGACGATATCGCTGAAATCTGCAGCTTCCCGCAAAGCCCGGCCGAACTGTTCTACATGTTCCCCAAAGCCGACTACCCCCTCACCCCCGCGCAACTGAGCAATGCCATCGCCCAACGCAGCAGCTCCACGGTGGTGGAAGGCAACGGCACGGTGCTGGCCTTCGCCAACTTCTACAAGGCCGAACACGGCGGCGTGTGCGCCCTGGGCAACGTGGTCGTGGCCCCCGCCGCACGCGGCCACGGCGTAGCGCGCTACCTGGTAAACGCCATGATCGAACTGGCCCGCCAACATTTCGCAGCCCGGGAGGTATGGGTGTCGTGCTTCAACCACAACACAGCGGGCCTGCTGCTTTATCCACAGCTGGGCTTCGTGCCGTTCGGCATCGAGGAACGGCAGGCGCGGGATGGCTCGCGGGTGGCGTTGGTGCAGATGAAACAGGTGTTGATTCAGCCCGGCTGAGTCAGCGTGGCACTGCATGGGGCTGGACGAGAAGATTCAGAATACCTTGCAACAATCAGCCGCCGAACCTTCGCCCTACCTCGACGTCGGATCCTGCATCTACCCGTTTTCGAGGTACCCCGCGTGAAAGACATCATCGTCCGCAAGTACCGCCTGGCCGTGAAGACCATCGGCTATATCGGCTGGTCGCTGTTCTGGCTGCTGATCTGGGATGTGCTGGTCACCATCGACTTCATGCTGTTCTTCAACAGCAAGTTCACCCTGCCGCTGATCCCGTTGACCTTGCTGGGTTCTGCGCTAGTGGTGCTGGTCAGTTTTCGCAACAGCAGCGCCTACAACCGCTGGTGGGAGGCACGCACCTTGTGGGGGGCGCTGGTCAACAGTTCGCGCAGCTTCGCCCGGCAGGCGCTGACCCTGATCGATGACCCGGACGATGGCCTGAACCCGGTCAAGGCAACCCTGCTGCGCCGGCATATCGCCTATGTGAACTGCCTGGCGGCGCACCTGAAGGGTGAGCGCTGCCCGGACGAACTGATGGCGTTCATCCCGCCGGCGGAATTCGAGCGGCGCAACCGCTCGAACAATTTTGCCAACGACATCCTCAGCGGCTCGGCGGCGCTGCTGGCGCGGGAGTATCAGGCAGGCCGGCTGGACAGCATTCGCCTGGCGCGCTTGGAGTCGACGCTGGTAGACCTGTCCAATGCCCAGGGTGGCATGGAGCGGATCGCCAATACGCCGCTGCCCTACCCTTATGTGTATTTCCCGCGGCTGTTCATCACCCTGTTCTGCCTGATCGTGCCGGTGGGGCTGGTGGAGTCGCTGGGCTGGTTCACGCCGCTGGCTTCGACGGTGGTGGGGTTCATGCTGCTGGCCATCGAGCGGATCGGGACGGATCTGCAGAGCCCGTTCAGGCTCAGTGAGCACCAGATTCAGATGGACAGCATTTGCGAGACGATCGAACGGAACCTAGAGTCGATGCAGCGGGAAGCGCAGTGTGGGGAGTTGGCTTAGTGCCAGACCTCAAGGGCCCTATCGCGGGCAAGCCAGCTCCCACAGGGGCAGTGGGATCCTGCGACCTTGCACAGTACCTGTGGGAGCTGGCTTGCCGGCGATAGGGCCGCAACGCGGCCCCGGCAATCTGTCAGGCCCGCACATAGCGCTGACGCAACACATCACTCAACGCATCCACCAGCAATACCAGCACCAGCATACCCATGATCACCGTACTGGCCTGGGCCTCCTGGAACAGGCTCAAGGTGGTATACAGCATCTGCCCCAACCCGCCAGCCCCGACAAAACCCAGCACGCTGGCCATGCGGATGTTGTTCTCCCACCGATACAGGCTGTAAGCCAACAGCTGCGGCCACAGATTGGGCAAGGTGCCAAAGCAGAACGCCGCCACCTGGCTGCCGCCCTGCAGGCGGATGGCCGCAGCCGGCTCCGGCGGTGCGTTCTCCAGCGCTTCGGCAAACAGCCGGCCCAGCACGCCAGCAGTATGCAGCGCCAACGCCAGGGTACCGGCATTCGGCCCAAGCCCGGCCGCCAGTACCGTCAGCGCGGCCCACACCAGCTCCGGGATGGCCCGCAAGGCATTCAGCAGCAGCCGCGCGCAGGCCTGCAATGGCCAACCGAAGCGGCCAGCGGCCGGCAGCGCCAACAGCATGCCCAGCACCATCGCCAACAAGGTGCCCAGGCCCGACATGGCCAGGGTTTCCAACGCCCCGTGCGCCACCGCGCGCAGGTGACCGGCAGACAGGTCCGGGTGCAGGAAACGCCCGGCATAGTCGCCCATCTGCCCCAGCCCGCCGTTGCCGACCAGCGCCTGCAAGTCCAGCTCCAGGTAGGCGAACGAGGCCATCACCGCAGCCACGATGGCGCCTAGCACCAGCCAATTGATGACCCGGTTCATGCCAGCCTCCAGCGCAGAACACGACTGAGCAGGTCGGCCAGCATCACCAGGACCAGGAACGTCAGCAGCATGCTCGCCACTTCCGCACCCGCAAACATGCGCATCGACAGGTCAATCTGCTGCCCCAGCCCGCCAGCACCGACAAAGCCCATCACCACCGAGGCACGTACCGCGCACTCCCAGCGGTACACGGTGTAGGACACCACTTCGGACACTGCACTGGGCAGTATGCCGTAGAGAAATGCAGCCAGGCGCCCACTGCCCGCCTGCAGCAAGGCATGGGCCGGGCGCTGGTCGACCGACTCGAAGATCTCGGCATAGACCTTGCCAAGCATGCCGCTGTAGGTGATGGCGATGGCCAGCACGCCCGCCGTCGGCCCCAGCCCCACGGCCCGCACGAACAGCAATGCCCAGACGATCTCCGGCACACTGCGCAGGAAAATCAGCAACCAGCGCACCGGCAGGCGCAGCAGGCGCGACCACAACTCGGCGCGACCGCCACGGGAGGCTGCGCGCAGCGACAGGGCACGGCTGGCAAGCAGGCCGGCAGGGACCGCCAGCAGCAACGCCAACGCCATGCCGACCGTGGCCACGGCCAGGGTCTGCAAGGTGGCTTCATACAGCAGCGAAAGGAACTCGGCATCGTGTGCCGGCGGCCAGAAGGCGCGGGTGAAACTGGCGATCTGCTGGCGGTTCTCCGCCTGCAGCAGCACCCCGGGGTTCAGTTCGCTCAGCTGAATGCCAGGCCACAGCACGGCTACGGCCAGCAGGGTCAACAGCAACCGCGGCAACAAGGCCGGGTCGCGCGCGTCGGCCTTCAGCATCGCGGAATCTGCACAGTCAGGGTCGCCCCCTGGGTTGGCGGTGAAGCCAGTTGTTCATTGGCGTACAGCGCATCCAGCAATTGCTCGGTAACGGCTTCGGCCGGGCAGTCGAACGCCACCTGCCCTTCGCGAATACCAATCACCCGCGGGAAGTGCGCCAGCGCCAGCTCCACGGCATGCAGGCTCGCCACCAGGGTCACACCATTGGCCTGTGCATGGCGGTTGAGCAACGCCAGGCTGTGGTCAGCCAGCACCGGGTCCATGGCCGACACCGGCTCATCGGTCAGCAACACCTGCGGCCGCTGGTACAACGCTCGGGCAATACCCACCCGTTGCAACTGGCCACCGGACAATTGCCCGCACTGCACGAACAGTTTGTCGGCCAGGCCCAGTTCGGCCAGGGCTTGGCGCGCCCCAGGCACATCACTGGGGTACAGCAGGTTGAGCAGGCCGCGCAGCACACCCCACTGCCCCAGGCGGCCGGCCAGCACCGCCGTCACCACCCGCTGGCGCGGTGGCAAAGGTGGTGCCTGGTGCACCAGGCCTACCCGCGCACGCAGGCGCTGGCGGGCCCTGGCGGATAACGCCCAGGGCTGCTCGCCGAGCAGCTCCAGGCGCCCGCTACTGGGCTGGACGGCGGTCGCCATCAGGTGCAGCAAGCTGGACTTGCCCGCCCCCGAAGGCCCGATGATGGCGACGCGCTCGCCCTGGCCGATGCTCAGGCTCACGGCATCAAGCGCACGCACCGGGCCATGGCGCAGCCCGGCCCCGTGCAGTTGGATAGCCACGTTGGAAGCCACTGTCGATGTCACTTGAGCAGGCCGGCCTCGCGTGCAGCCTGTTCGGTGCCCACGTAGTTCTCAGGTTTGGTCTCGATGAAGCGGCTGGCGGCCTGCAGGTCGAGGATCGCCTTGTGCTCCGGGTTGGCCGGGTCAAGGTCGAGGAAGGCTTTCTTGATCTTCTCTTTCAGCGCCGGGTCCATGTTGCCACGCACGGTCCAGTTGTAGTCGAAGTAGGTCGGGGTGGTGGCGAACACCTTCACTTTGGCGGTATCGACCTTGCCGGCATCCACCAGCTTCTGCCACACGCTGGCGTTGAGCACGCCGCCATCGACCTTGCCGGCCTGCACCCAGGCCACGGTGGCATCGTGGGCGCCGGAGTAGGCAACGCGGCTGAAGTAGTCTTCAGGCTTGATGTTGTCCTGCTTGAGCATGAAGTAACGCGGCATCAGGCTGCCCGAGGTGGACGAGATGGAACCGAAGGCGAACGATTTGCCCTTGAGGTCGGCCAGGCTCTTCACATCGGGGTTGGCGGTGATGAACTTGGAGGTGAACTGCGCGTCCTGTTCACGCTGCACCAGCGGCGTGGCGGTCGGGTCCTTCAGGTGCACCTGGACGAAGGTGAAGCCTCCCAGCCAGGCCAGATCGAGGCGACCGGAGGCCAGCGACTCGACCACTGCCGGGTAATCGGCCACGGGTACGAACTTCACTTCCATGCCCAACTGCCTGGCCAGGTACTCGCCCAGCGGCTTGAACTTGCGCTGCAGTTCGGTCGGCGCTTCGTCCGGGATGGCGCTGACCCGCAGGGTTTCAGCGGCCTGGACGACAACGGCACAGCAAGACAGCACGAGGCCGGCGGCGAGCGCCAGGGGGCGTTTGAGCATGGGTGTTCTCCGGTTCAATAGCGGGGAAAGGCCGGCCTTTGCGCCGACAACGGGAATTATAAGAGGCGCAGGCTCAAAGGCCAGCTTTGCTACAATCGCGCAACAAATTGACCTGCCGAGGTACACATGAGCGAGCCGATTCGCCTGACCCAGTACAGCCATGGTGCCGGCTGTGGCTGCAAGATCTCCCCCAAGGTGCTGGACGTGATCCTCGCCGAAAGCGGCACCCAGGCCCTGGACCCGAAACTGTGGGTCGGCAACGCCTCGCGTGACGACGCAGCCGTGTATGCGCTGGACGACGAGCGTGGTGTGGTCTCGACCACCGACTTCTTCATGCCGATCGTCGATGACCCGTATGACTTCGGCCGTATCGCCGCCACCAATGCCATCAGTGACATCTACGCCATGGGCGGCGACCCGCTGATGGCCATTGCCATCCTCGGCTGGCCGGTCAACGTGCTGCCGCCGGAAGTGGCCCGCGAAGTGATCCGCGGTGGCCGTGCGGTGTGCGCCGAGGCCGGTATTCCGCTGGCCGGCGGCCACTCGATCGACGCCCCCGAGCCGATCTTCGGCCTGGCCGTCACCGGCGTGGTCAGCAAGCGCCACCTCAAGCGCAACGATACCGCCAGCGCAGGCTGCCGCCTGTACCTGACCAAGCCACTGGGCATCGGCATCCTCACCACCGCCGAGAAGAAGGCCAAGCTGCGCGAGCAGGACCAGGGCCTGGCCCGCGACTGGATGTGCACCCTCAACACCCCCGGCAGCCGCTTCGGCAAGCTCGACGGGGTCAAGGCCATGACCGACGTCACCGGTTTCGGTCTGCTCGGCCACCTGGTGGAACTGGCCGAAGGCAGCGGCCTCACCGCGCACCTGGACTACGCCGCCGTACCGCGCCTGCCCAGCGTCGACCACTACCTGGCCGAGGGCTGCATCCCCGGCGGCACCCTGCGCAATTTCGACAGCTACGGCCACAAGATCGGCGCCCTGAGCGACGACCAGAAGCACTTGCTGTGTGACCCGCAAACCAGCGGCGGCCTGCTGGTGGCAGTTGCCCCGGAAGGTGAAGCCGAGTTCCTGGCGGTGGCCGCCGAACTGGGCCTGCAACTGGCGCCGATCGGCAAGCTGGTCGAGCGACAGAGCCACGCGGTCGAGGTGATCTGATGCGCCCCGACTGCACCGATTTCCGCCAGCTGTTCCTCGACGACGTGCCGATGATGGACATGCGCGCACCTGTCGAATTTGCCAAGGGCGCCTTTCCCGGTGCCGTCAACCTGCCGCTGATGAACGACCAGGAGCGGCAGAGGGTCGGCACCTGCTACAAGCAGCAGGGCCAGGCTGCCGCTATCGCCCTTGGCCATCAACTGGTCAGCGGCGCCACCAGGCAGGCACGCCTGGAGGCCTGGGCAGCGTTCGCCAAGGCTCACCCGGAAGGCTACCTGTACTGCTTCCGTGGTGGCCTGCGCTCGCAGATCGTGCAGGGCTGGTTGCGCGATGAGGCGGGCATCCAGTACCCGCGCGTCAAAGGTGGCTACAAGGCCATGCGTACCTTTCTGCTGGAAACCACCGAGCAGGCAGTGGGGCAATGCGATTTCGTGCTGGTGGGGGGCCTGACTGGCACCGGCAAGACCGATGTGCTGCACCAGCTGGATAACGTGCTGGACCTGGAAGGCCATGCCAACCATCGCGGTTCCAGCTTCGGCAAGCGCGCCACCGCGCAGCCGGCGCAGATCGACTTCGAGAACCAGCTGGCCATCGACGTGCTGAAGAAGCGCGCCCGTGGCATCGAACAGTTCGTGCTGGAGGATGAAGGCCGCATCGTCGGCAGTTGCACGGTGCCGCTGGCGCTGTACCAGGGCATGCAGCAGTATCCGCTGGTGTGGCTGGAAGACAGCTTCGCCAACCGCGTGGAGCGCATCCTGCGTGACTACGTGGTCACCCTGAGCGCCGAGTTCGTCAGCGTGCATGGCGAGGAGGATGGCCGCCGGCTGTTTGCCGAACGCATGTTGCAGAGCATGGCCAATATCTACAAACGCCTGGGCGGCGAGCGTCATCAGCGCTTGTCGGAGATCCTGCGCGAGGCGCTGGACGAGCAGCTGCGCAGTGGTGCGGTGGACTTGCATCGGGGCTGGATCGAAGGGTTGCTGAACGAGTATTACGACCCGATGTACGCCTACCAGCGCGCTGCCAAGGCAGAGCGCATCGAGTTTGCCGGGGATGCCGTGGAAGTGCGCGAGTACCTCAAGGCCCGGGCGCTGCGCCAACCGCGCAAATAAAGCGAGCTCCCACGGGTATCGCATGAGCCCGAAGACTGCACGGTACCTGTGGGAGCGGGTTTACCCGCGAAGAGGCCAGTACAGACAACTCACTGCCCCGGGCTAAGCACCCGTTCCAGTTCCGCCGCGCGGTCGCCGGTCATGTCCATCAGGCAGGTGCCACCTTCCAGCTGCGCCATGGTCCCGCCACTGGCCTGCACATGGAACTGGCAATTGCCATCGCGGTAGGCCAGCCATTTACGCTGCACATCGCGCAGGCTCTTCTGCTGCCCGGCATCCAGCTTGGCCATCAGTTGCTTGTACACCCGGTTCAAGCGCTGATCCTGCACTTGCGTCTCGGCCCCGATGCACTCGCTCATGGCCACGGTGCTGGAGGCCTTGTCCATGCACTGGCCGTAGGCCGCCGTATGGTCGTCAGCCACCGCCAACGGCAGCACACAGGCCAGTCCCAGGCCCGTCAGGTATTGCTTGATCATGTAAACCCTCCTTGTGGGCATCACAGCGTCTGCGGCTGCTCAGGCGGCATCAGCACCTTGCCCGGCTCGAAGCGCAGCGATGGCATCTGCGTAGCCGTATAAAGCGCCACACCCAACGCCGCAATCAACGCCACGTCGAGCCAGCTCCAGCCCGGCATGTCGTTGGCACTGCGGGCCTTCCAGCAATGCCAGGCCTGGCCCAGGCAGAACACCACCATCGCCGCCAGCCACAGGTAGAAGCCAGCCCCGAAACCGCTCAGGTCATGGAACTCATAGGTCTGGTTATCCGGCAAGCGAGTGATGCCGAAGCTGCTGGCCGCCAGGTACGTCGCCGCCAAGCCAGCCAGCAACGCCAGCCGGCGAAACCGCCGATGGCCAAGGATGGCCAGGGCCAGCAGCGGGTTGGCAAACCACTGGTACAAGCCGAAGGGCATGCCCCAAGGCCCGTACAGCAGCATCTGCAGGGCCGGCATGTAGCGCTCGCCGCTCATCAGCGCGCCATCGAAGAACAGGGCGAGCAGGTACAGCAGCAGGCTGATGCTCAGGTAGAAAACAGGCAAGGGGGTCATTTCCTAGGCAACCGGCGGCTCTAGCAGAAGGCCATAGAGACCCGAATCGGATAACTCGCCGCCAACGCACCAACGCGCACGCAGGGTACCTTCCAGCACAAAACCCTGGCGCTCCAGGGTGCGTGCCGACCCTTGGTTGCGCGGGTCGATTTCGCCTTCCAGGCGACGCATGTGCAAGGTGTGGGCGAGGTAATCGATGAAACAGGTCAAGGCTTCGTCCATGTACCCCCTGCCCTGCACTGCGCTGGCCAGGCAGTAGCCGATCTCACCACGGCGGGACACATCGTCGATGTTGAACAGCTGGACCATGCCGATCAGTTCGCCGTTGTCGCGGCGGTACATGCCGAGCTTGAGCTGGTCGCCATTGGCATAGGCTTCGCGGTCGGCGGCCAGGGCGCTTTCGGCTTCGGCCAGGTCTTGCCAGGGGGCATGGTGCCAGTAACGCATGACCTCGGGATCGGCCATGATCGCCAGCCATTGGGCAGCATCGGCGTGGCGCATGGGGCGCAATTGCAGACGCGGGCTGTCGAGGCAGAGGTCACTGGGGAAACTACGGGGTGGGGTCACGCCGGATCTCCTGTCCATTGCTGGGGAGATGACAGTTTAACGGCATGCGCACGGTTCCGGCATCCTGGGGCTGCTACGCAGCCCATCGCCGGCAAGCCAGCTCCCACAGGTTTACCACAAGCCTGGAGCCTTGCACTGTACCTGTGGGAGCCGGCTTGCCGGCGATGGGGCGCAGAGCGGCCCCGGAAATCGCTCAGGCGTCGCGATTCAACCCCAGTTCCATGTCATTTATCAGCGCCTTGGCCATGGCACTGAGAATCCGCGCCGCGCTGCCGGCGATCTTGTCGCCCTCCATCTCGGCCTCTTCGTTCAGGTGCTTGATGCAGCCGATCAGCACCGACAATTCATCGAATGCGAGATCGAGCGGGACGCCGGGCTCTACCCGGTACAGCTCAAGGAATTTTTCCACGCCGGCGGTGGTGCGGGATTTGAGGTGGTCGCTCATGCCTTGGCCTCCTGCGCTTTCATGTGGGCTAGCAGGGCTTGTAGCAGGTCGGTTTGGGCTGACATCGCTTCCAGCAGGCTGGAACGCAGGGCTGGGGCTTCGGCGCCGAGGTATTGGATAATGGTGCCGGAGAGGTTGTCCATGACCTGGGTGGCCTGGGACTTGGCGGCTTGGTAGGTAAGGTCTGTAACAGATGGATCAGGTACGAGGTTAGTCATAGTCATCTCGGAAGTAGTCTCAGAGGCAACCCCAAACTTCGGGCTTCTCACACCCGGTCGCCAGTTGCGACGACGCTGAAACGCTATCTCTGAGGTATGTACTTGCCTATCAGACGGCATCCGACTGAGGTCGTAGGATAATTCCTAATCCCTGGCAACCTGAAGCATTTGGTTTCAGGTTCAGAATCTTCTTACAGCTGATGGCCTCTTCGCGGGCACGCCCGCTCCCACAGGGACCGCACAGTATTTGAACCCTGTGCAGTACCTGTGGGAGCGGGCGTGCCCGCGAAGAGGCCATCACAGGCAACCTGGATGCTTCAGGCCACCTCAGCCCCATCATCCGGCCAATGCGGCTCGTTGGCCTCTGGCGGGGTCAGCGGTGGCAGCCCATACGCCGCCCGCGCATCGTCGCAGCTGGGGTTATGCACCCCACCCACCCACGACGCCTCGAACTCGCGGCAGGGGCTGGAACGGTTGGCATAAATGGTACAAGCCACCTCTTTGCCGATCTCGCCAGCAAGGCTGACACAGCGGCAGGGCTTGGCATCGGTGCCGATCATGGCAACGCGGGTGGGGTTGATCTGTACCACCAGGTCGTCCGGCACAACGCCCCCGGCAGACTGGCATTCGCCCCAGAAGAAGGACACACGGAAGTACCCGCAGCAGGCGCCGCAGTCAAGGCAAGGGTTATATTCGGACATGATGGCACGGAGGGAAGGTTGTTGTTATCGGGGCTGGCCCGCGGCGCCATTTTCAGTCCAAGCGGGGGCGGCTGGATAGAGGGGCAATGCAAAAAAATCTGCCGCTGATCCGGCCGCCCGTTACGGCTAGCAGATGGCCTTGTAAGTCGCAGCATCCCAACGCTGCAAAGCCAGGCCTGCGCTCGGGTCGTACTCGCCACCCTGCACCTTGCTGAAGTAGGTGCGGGCTTCGCCGCAGTGCACCAGCCGGTCGTGCTTTTCGCCCTCGGTGAGCAGGGTATAGGACGCACTGCGCATGGCCTGATACTGCTGCTCAGCCGCCGCCATGAGCTGGTGATACTTCATCAGCTGGCTGTCGCCCAAGGCCAGGCGCTTGTCCAGTTGCACACCCCAGCGGGTCAGGCAGACCTCGGCAAAATGGCGAACAATCAACCCCGGCTCCACCAGCACCTTGCCGTCGCCCGCACCATCCACCGAGGCATTACCCACCAACGTGGCATGCCTGCCTGGCATCGGGTAGACACATATCCGAGTATTGCTTGCAACTATCGGAATCACGCAAGCAAAACCCTTGGAGCGCTCATCCCGCGAGTAGAAACCTACATACTCTTTGACGTTATCAGCCAGCATTACGCGCTCGACTTGAACATTGCCGACGCCCGGCACCGGGTCGATGGCAAAGATGTTCACCGGGATGCCCCGCAACACAGGGTCCTTTGCCATGGCGTTTGCCAGCATGTGGCAACTGATCCCTCCCCTGCTCCAGCCCACCAGGTTCACCTGGGTTGGCAAGCGCGGCTTGCGGAACATACTGATGATGCGCTCCTGCAATTCCTGTGGCGTTGGATGGCGATCACCGTAGTCGTAGGTACGCCAGAACCAGGAGGCAACGGAAGACACATCCGGAATGGGTACGCCAGCGGCCTTCAGGCGCTGGTATTCTTCCTCGCTCAGCTTGGTGCGCCGCCAGCTGCTTTCACCCTTGATCACTTGCAGCACATGGTTGACGTTTTCTTCCCAGCCGCGGCCGAACAACTGACCGGTCCAGTTGAAGTAGCCGCCGGGCTCGACGAACAGGTGGTCGTCCTGGAGGTTGCCGCTGCCGGGGCCGTCCACGGCGATCCAGTGGGCGAACTCGCGGCCCTGGTCGTTGCTGGCCAGGGTCGAGACCAGTTCGCCATTCCAGAAGTTGGGGTTGGCATCGTCGAAGCGGTGCGAGCCGGTGCCGCAGAAGTAGGCGGTGAAGACACTCATTGGGGGAATCTCTTTGGTGAGAAATGAGTGCTGAAGATAGGTAGGCAGATGGGTGAGATGCAGGCGGAAAGCTCGCCTTTGAGTCCGTAGGGGGCTGCTTTGCAGCCCATCGCCGGCAAGCCAGCTCCCACAAGGTCCCCACAGGACCAGAACCTTGTGCAGTACCTGTGGGAGCTGGCTTGCCGGCGATGGGCCGCAAAGCGGCCCCAATGGCCTTACTTGCGGGCCAACCCGTCAGCCCGGAACATCTGCCGAATCCCGCGAATGGCCTGGCGAATTCGGTCCTGGTTCTCGATCAGGGCAAAGCGCACATGGTCATCACCATAATCACCAAAGCCGATCCCCGGCGAGACGCATACCTTGGCCTCGGCCAGCAGCTTCTTGGAAAACTCCAACGAACCCAGGTGCGCATACTCCGGCGGGATCTTCGCCCAGACGTACATCGAGGCCTTGGGGTTCTCGACCATCCAGCCCAGCTCGTGCAGCCCTTTCACCAGCAGGTTGCGGCGCTGGCGGTACTGCTCGGCAATGTCGCGCACGCACTGCTGATCGCCTTCCAGGGCTGCAATGGCAGCCACCTGCAGCGGGGTGAAGGTGCCGTAGTCGTGGTAGCTCTTGATCCGCGCCAGGGCGCTGACCAGCTCGGGGTTGCCGACCATGAAGCCGATTCGCCAGCCAGCCATGTTATAGCTCTTGGAGAGGGTGAAAAACTCCACCGCAATGTCCTTGGCCCCTGGCACCTGCATGATCGACGGGGCTTTCCAGCCGTCGTAGACGATGTCGGCGTAGGCCAGGTCATGCACCACCAGCACGTTGTATTGCTTGGCCAAAGCCACCACACGCTCGAAGAAGTCCAGCTCCACGCATTGGGCGGTGGGGTTGGACGGGAAGCCAAGAATCATCATCTTCGGCTTGGGGATCGACTCGCGGATGGCCCGCTCGAGCTCGTTGAAGAAGTCCACACCCGGCACCAGCGGTACCGAACGCACCTGGGCACCGGCGATCACCGCCCCGTAGATATGGATCGGGTAGCTGGGGTTGGGCACCAGCACCGTGTCGCCCTGATCGAGAGTGGCCAGCATCAGGTGGGCCAGGCCCTCTTTCGAGCCGATGGTGACAATGGCTTCGCTTTCCGGGTCGATGTCGACCTCATAGCGTTCCTTGTACCAGTTGGATATGGCCCGGCGCAGGCGCGGGATGCCGCGCGAGGTGGAATAGCCGTGGGTGTCTTCACGCTGGGCGACCTGCACCAGCTTCTCGACGATGTGCGGCGGGGTGGCGCCATCGGGGTTGCCCATGCTCAGGTCGATGATGTCCTCGCCACGGCGGCGGGCAGCCATCTTGAGCTCGGCAGTGATGTTGAAGACGTAAGGGGGGAGACGATCGATGCGCGCAAAGCGGCGCGGCGAACCTGGGTTGGCCATGGCTTCCTCTGAGTACGTAAGCGCCCGGAACCGTCCGAGCGACGCTGGCCGATGTGGCGGCCTGGATCAGAAGATAGTGCCGAAACAGGATGCCTGTAAAGGACAATTTCCTGTTTTGTTATATCTTTTCAGATGTATTTTTTGAAAATTTGGGATTTATGCTTTCCTGCGCTGGCCTCTTCGCGGGCTTGCCCGCTCCCACAGGGTTACCCACAGCCCCCTGAGACTTGCGCCGTACCTGTGGGAGCGGGCAAGCCCGCGAAAGGGCCGGCACAGGAAAAACACCCATAAAAAAACCCCGGCGCAGAGGCCGGGGTTTTCGTGAAACAGGCAGCTATTTCAGCGTGCGTATGTCATCAGCACATCCGCAGCAGTCTGGCTATCCACGCCCATCATCACGCTCAGGGCGGTAACGGTGAGGATGGAGAAGCCGAACACCTTGCGGGCCCACTTGCTGTCGTCCTCGGCCTTGTAGCCACCCCAGGCCATGTACAGCCAGTACAGGCCCATGGCTGCTGCCACGGCCAGGTAGCCGAGGCCGGCGTATCCGCCGAGGGTAAGCATCAGGGTCGCGAGCACGAAGGCCAGCACGTACAGCACGATCTGCTTCTTCGCCGCGAGGACACCACGTGCCACCGGCAGGACCGGAATGTTGGCAGCGCTGTAATCCTTGAAGCGGAAGATGGCGATGGCGAAGCTGTGCGGCATCTGCCACAGGCTGAACATCACCAGCAGGGTAACCGCAGCCAGGTCGAAGCTGTTGCTGACGGCGCAATAGCCGATCACCGGAGGCATGGCACCAGACAGGCTGCCGACCAAGGTGCCGTGCACCGATTTACGCTTCAGCCACAGGCTGTAGAAACCGACGTAGACGATGAAGCCGATCAGCGCACAGAACGCCGACAGCGGGTTGGCCTGGACATACAGCAGGCTGAAACCCGCCACCCCGAGCAGGGTGGCGTAGGTCAGCGCGAGGGGCAGCGACATGCCGCCCTGGACCATGACGCGGTTCTTGGTGCGCTCCATCTTGTGGTCGATGTCACGGTCGATGCAGTTGTTGAACACGCATCCGGACGCTACCACCAGCGAAGTACCGATCACCACCGCCAGGAACAGGGCGAAATCCACATGGCCCTTCGAGGCAAGGAAGAAACCGCCTGCCACGGAAAGCACGTTACCGAAAATGATCCCCGGTTTGGTGATTTGGATAAAGTGCTTAACGGACATGCAGTCTTACCTCACTTGGCCAACATTTCGAAGTGGATGCTGAACATGATCCACAGCGACAGGCCGACAAGCAGAGCGATCACCAGAGTGGTGAACAGGAACGTCGAAACGTTGTTGCGTTGCTCTTTCGAGCGGTCCATGTGCAGGAAGTACACGAGGTGTACGACTACCTGGATCACGGCCATGGCAACAATGATCAGAACGGTCAGGTTCTTCGGCAGGCTTGGCGACATGGCCAGGCCGAACGGGATCGCAGTCAGGATGATCGACAGGATGAAGCCGATCATGTACGACTTGACGCTGCCGTGGTTACCTTCGTGATGAGTGTCGTGTGCGTTAGCCATTACAGAACTCCCAGCAGGTAGACGACGGTGAATACGCAGATCCAGACCACGTCCAGGAAGTGCCAGAACAGGCTCAGGCAGCTCATGCGGGTCTTGGCGGTCGGCGTGATGCCGTGCTTGTTGATCTGGTACATCATGATTGCCATCCAGATCAGGCCGGCGGTCACGTGCAGACCGTGGGTGCCTACCAGGGCGAAGAAGCCCGACAGGAAGCCACTGCGCTGCGGGCCGAAGCCCTCGGCGATCAGGTGATGGAATTCGTAGATTTCCATCGCGATGAAGCCTGCACCGAACAGGAAGGTCACAGCCAACCAGCCCAGTACGCCCGCTTTCTTGCCATCGAACATCTTCAGCATGGCGAAGCCGAAGGTGATCGAGGACAGCAGCAGGAACAGCGTTTCAACAGCTACGAAATCGAGCTGGAAAATGTCATGACCCGACGGGCCGCCGGCAAAACTGCCGGACAGCACCGCGTAGGTGGCGAAGAGCGACGCAAACAGGATGCAGTCGGTCATCAGGTACAGCCAGAAACCAAGTACGGTCATCTGGCCCGAGTCGTGGTGGTGGTCGTCATGCCCATGGTCGTGACCATGAGCAGCACCGTGCATTACTTGACTGGACATTGATTACACCCGCTCAAACGATTCGACACGTGCGCCGGCAGGCAGAGCACCTGCTTTGGCCAGCGCTTTCATGCGCTCGCCTTCGATGCGCGCCACTTCTTCGGCCGGAACCATGTAGCCCTGGTCGTCACGCGCAGCGTGGCGAACGAAGACAGCGATGGTTGCAACCAGGCTCGCGCCAACCAGCCACCAGATGTGCCAGATGAAGGCGAAGCCGAAGACGGTCAGGAACAGGCCCATGAACAAACCGGTAGAGGTGTTGCTCGGCATGTGGATCGCTTCGTACTTGGCCGCAGGCTTGTAGGCAACGCCGGCTTCCTTGGCTTCGTGCCAGGCATCCAGGCCAACCTTCTCAGGCATGTGGGCGAAGTTGTAGAACGGAGGTGGCGACGAAGTCGACCATTCCAGGGTACGGCCGCCCCATGGGTCGCCGGTCACGTCCAGGTTCTGGTTGCGGTCGCGAACCGATACGTACAGCTGGATCAGCTGGCAGGCGATACCGAACAGGATCAGCACGGCGCCGACAACGGCTACGTACAGGTAGGGTTCCCACAGTGGGTTGTCGGAGTGGTTCAGACGACGGGTCATGCCCATGAAGCCCAGGGCGTACAGCGGCATGAACGCTACGTAGAAGCCCGAGATCCAGAACCAGAAGGCAGCTTTGCCCCACTTCTCGTTCAGGGTGAAACCGAAGGCTTTCGGGAACCAGTAGGCGAAGCCGGCGATGTAGCCGAATACCGCACCACCGATGATCACGTTGTGGAAGTGAGCAATTACGAACAGGCTGTTGTGCAGTACGAAGTCAGCCCCTGGTACAGCCAGCAGAACGCCAGTCATGCCACCGATGGAGAAGGTGATCATGAAGCCCAGGGTCCACATGATCGGCGCGGTGAAGCGCAGACGGCCCTGGTAGATGGTGAACAGCCAGTTGAACAGCTTCACACCGGTCGGAATGGAGATCAGCATCGTCGCCAGGCCGAAGAAGGTGTTGACGCTGGCGCCGGCACCCATGGTGAAGAAGTGGTGCAGCCATACAGCGAAGCCCAGCACGGCGATGGCGCCCGATGCGTAGATCATCGAGTGGTGGCCGAACAGACGCTTGCCGGAGAAGGTAGAAGTGACTTCCGAGAACACACCGAAGGCCGGCAGGATCAGGATGTACACCTCAGGGTGACCCCACGCCCAGAACAGGTTGACGTACATCATCGGGTTCCCACCAAGCTCGTTGGTGAAGATGTGGAAGTCCAGATAACGGTCAACAGTCAGCAGAGCGAGTGCAGCGGTCAGGATCGGGAACGAAGCCACGATCAGCACGTTGGCCCAGGTGCAGGTCCAGGTGAAGATCGGCATGTCCATCAGCTTCATGCCAGGTGCGCGCATCTTCATCACGGTGACGAGGAAGTTCACGCCGGTCAGCGTCGTACCCAGTCCGGATAGCTGTAGCGCCCAGATGTAGTAGTCGACACCCACCCCAGGGCTGTACTGAATGCCCGCGAGCGGCGGATAGGCAACCCAGCCGGTCTTGGCGAATTCACCAACGCCCAGCGAGATGTTGACCAGCAGCACGCCTGCCAGCAGCAGGTAGAAGCTCAGGGAGTTCAGGAACGGGAAGGCAACGTCACGTGCACCGATCTGCAGAGGAACCGCCAGGTTCATCAGGCCGGTGAAGAACGGCATCGCCATGAAGATGATCATGATCACACCGTGAGCGGTGAAGATCTGGTCATAGTGTTCAGGCGGCAGGTAGCCTTCGGAGCCACCGGTAGCGGCAGCCAGCTGGGTACGCATCATGATGGCGTCGGCAAAGCCGCGCAGCAGCATGACCATCGCGACGATGATGTACATCACCCCGATTTTCTTGTGGTCGACAGTCGTCAACCACTCGGTCCACAAGTAGGTCCACTTGCGGAAGTAGGTGATAGCACCGACGACAGCGATACCACCGAGCGCAATCATGGCAAGTGTCACCATGACTATCGGCTCGTGATAGGGTATCGCCTCCAGGCTTAGTTTACCGAACATCTCTTACTCCTCTGCACCGGCAGCTGGTTGCATACTCGATTCCACACCCTTGGTAGTGGCCAGATCTTTGCTGCCTGCTTCTTCGTGGCTCGGACGACCGCGGTTCATGCCTTCGTACTTGTCGACGATCAGCTGGAACTGGTCAGGCGAAGCCTCGCTGTACAGCGCGACCGGGTTGTTTTCGCTTGGTTTGGCCAAGGCGTCGTATTCGGCCTTGTCCAGCTTCTTCGGCGACTGCTTGACCTCGGCGACCCACTTGTCGAAGTCTTCCTGGGAGGTGGCAGTAGCCTTGAATTTCATGCCGGTGAAGCCAGCACCGCTGTAGTTGGCGCTGATACCGTCGAACTCGCCGTTTTCGTTGGCGATCAGGTGCAGCTTGGTGGTCATGCCGGCCATGGCGTAGATCTGGCCGCCCAGGCCCGGGATGAAGAACGAGTTCATCACGGCGTCGGAAGTGACGCGGAAGTTGACCGGGGTGTTAGCCGGGAAGACGATCTTGTTGACCGTGGCAATGCCCTGCTCCGGGTAGATGAACAGCCACTTCCAGTCCAGTGCGACCACGTCGATCTGCACTGGCTTCACGTCGGAATCCAGCGGACGGTACGGGTCCAGCTTGTGGGTGGAGTGGTAGGTGAAGTAGCCCAGGGCGATGATGATCAGGATCGGGATGATCCACACCGCGGCTTCGATCTTGGTCGAGTGCGACCAGTCTGGGGTGTAGGTGGCGGCCTTGTTGGAAGCACGGTACTTCCAGGCGAAAACCACGGTCATGATGATGACCGGAATCACCACCAGCAGCATCAGGCCGGTAGCGATCAGGATCAGGTTCTTTTGCTCAATGCCGACCTGGCCCTTCGGGTCGAGCAGGGTCCAGTTGCACCCACTGAGTAAAAGCATGCCTAAAAAGGGCAATATGCCAAACAGTCTGGGGTAACGCTTTTTACTCATCTCACGACCTCTAGATCAGCTTGCTTCAATGCAATTTGTGTTTTGGTAGCCAACACTTCGTCCTGCCAAGTGCGGCATTTCGCGCCCGTACTCGCTCCTGCCCGGGGTCCGACTGCAGGACCTAGGCGTGAAGCGAGTTAGCGGTGCTTATGGTTTCGTAGGCAACAGGCCTGTACTTCAGACCAAGTCCATTTGGTGCGGGAAAACGCGGAGGGGGGTCCGCCCGGTATCGCCGTTGGGCGAAACTTGACGAAGTCAGCAAAAAGGAGCGCTGGGGCTTCCTTCAATCCTGCGACTTGCAAGCAGTGCCGAACGGAAATTGGGGGCGATTGTAGATAGGTCGCCAACCCTTGACTATGACTTATTGAGCAACAGTCTTTTACAGAATCCGTAACAATACTGCTCGAAAATTCAACTTCGCGACAGTTTGTCGCACCCCGCTTGCTAGGCCCCAAAGCCGCATTCTGCAAGGCCTCCGGGTTGATCTGGATCAAGCGGGGAGCAAATTTTCCCTCTTCTCATGCGGTGCAAAAGACCCCATGCAATTCGGGACTTTTGTCTAAGCCCTGCGTCGGTTGCGATAGATACCGAGCGGAACCAGCACGGCCGTCAGGACAAACGCCACCAACGCCCATTGAGCCAGCGACAACCCGAGGATCGGTGGGTACGGCGTGCTGCAGAAGCCGTCGACCTGGAACACCAGCGGCCAGAGCTTGGCCAGCGGGAGATCGTCCACGATCGGCTGCAGGGTGTCGATGCCGCAACTGACCATGGGGTTGGCGAGTATATACACATGGTTGCCGGCCGCAACGATTCCGCCAATGGCGCTGAGCACCACCAGTGCCTCGAAGAAGGTCAGGCTGCGGCGCCCGGGCATCGCCGCGGCAATGAAGGCGAACACGGCGATGAACAGCAGCGCATAACGCTGCAGGATGCACAACGGGCAGGGAGCCTCGCCCAGGACGATCTGCATGTAGAGGGCGCCGCCGATCAGCGAAATGCAGATCAGGCCCAACAGCACCAGAAAGCGCCGTTCCCGATTCAGGCGCGATGTTTGTTCGTTCATTGCCGGTTCCTTCGATGGATAGTGGCAGCGTGGTCCGCCTGCCTGGGCGCAAGTCTACACGCTGGGCAGGGCCTTTGAGCGTGTCGAGGAAGCGGCGTGATAGCGCTGCGCAGGGCTATCCGGTGTGGCTGAGACCGGCCGCAACGACGTCGGTTCAACGCCGGGCGGCAAAAAAAAGCGGCTGCCGGGTGCCGCGCAGGAGCAAGCCCCTCGACACCCGGGAGTGAAGGATACCGTGATTAAAGGAGGATTAAAGATGAAAGCTGCACAGTCGCTTTCATCTCTCCTTTATATATAGGCAGGAAGGTGTGGTGCGCCCAGCGGCTGGGATGAAGGCTCTGTAAACCTGTACCGGCCTCTTCGCGGGCCTGCCCGCTCCCACAAGTACCCCACAAGGTTTGAAGCTTGTGCAATCCCTGTGGGAGCGGGCAAGCCCGCGAAGAGGCCAGTGCAGGCGCTACATCACTCCAGCGCAGCCGCCGGCCCGAAGAACTCGTAGCGGCTCTGCTGCTCTGGCACACCCAGGCCCTTCAGCTGGCGCTTGACCGCCGCCATGAAGCCCTTGGGCCCGAGGAAGTAGGCATCCACATCACGCGCCTGCGGCAGCCACTCGGCCAGCAGATCTTCGCTCAGCAGGCCGACGGCATCGGCAGCGGCGCCCCCCTGCGGTTCGGCGTAGCAGTAAAAGCGCTTGAGCCGCGGATGACGCGCGGCCAGCTCGTCGATCCAGTCGCGGAAGGCATGCACGGCGCCGTTGCGCGCGCAGTGGATGAAATGCACCTCACGCTGGGTTTGCAGTGCCGCCTGCAGCATTGGCAGGGTCGGGGTGATGCCCACGCCACCGCTGATCAGCACCAGCGGCTTGTCGCTCGCCGCCAGGGTGAAATCGCCAGCCGGCGGGAACAGTTGCAGGGTATCGCCCAGCGCCAGTACGTCGTGCAGGTAGTTGGAGACCTTGCCACCCGCCTCGCGCTTGACGCTGATGCGGTATTCCTTGCCGTCGCACAGTGCCGACAGGGAATAGTTGCGGCGCTGCTCGGCGCCGTCGATGTCCAGCTTCAGGCCGATGTACTGGCCAGGCTCGGCCTTGAGCACCGGCTTGCCGTCCACTGGAGCAAAGTAGAACGAAACGATTTCGCTGCTTTCCTGTTCACGGCGTACCAGGCGGAACTCGCGGGTACCGCGCCAGCCGCCTTCGGCTTCTTCCTTCTGTTTATAAAGGTTCTCTTCCGCGCCGATAAGAATGTCGGCCAGCTGACCATAAGCTGCCCCCCAGGCGTCGATCACGGCGGGGGTAGCGATTTCCTTGCCCAGCACTTCTTCGATGGCACGCAGCAGGCAGCTGCCGACGATCGGGTAGTGCTCCGGCAGAATCTGCAAGGCAACGTGCTTGTTGATGATCTGGCCGACCAGGCCGCCCAGCTGCTCCAGCTGGTCGATGTGGCGGGCATACATCAGCACGCCGTTGGCCAGGGCACGGGGCTGGTCACCGCTGGCCTGGTGGGCCTGGTTGAACAGCGGGCGCACTTGCGGGTACTCGCTGAGCATCATCTTGTAGAAGTGGGTGGTCAGCGCTTCACCGCCGCTTTCCAGCAGGGGAACGGTGGCCTTGATGATTGCACGTTGTTCGGCATTGAGCATTGCAACAACTCCTGAGCCTGTGGCTTCAAATGACTGCCCCGGCTGTTACAGCAATCGTGCCAACTTTTATCACCAGCAAAATCAGGGGTTTGACACAGGTCATGTCAAAACGACCCACCTCGACGTATAGTCAAATCGACTAACCGGAGTCCATATGACCACAAAACCGCTGCTCACCACCCTGCTGCCGCTGGTCAGCGACCTGTCCCGCGACCTGCCCGACCAGGAACGCTATCGCCGCCTGCTGCAGGCCATGCGTGGGTTGCTGCCCTGCGATGCCGCGGCGCTGCTGCGCCTGGACGGCGAGTGGCTGGTGCCGCTGGCAGTGGACGGCCTGAGCCCCGATACCTTGGGCCGGCGCTTCCGGGTCAGCGAGCACCCACGTTTCCAGATCCTGCTCAGCAGCCCGGAACCCACCCGCTTCGCCAGCGATTCCGGGCTGCCCGACCCTTACGACGGCCTGGTCAACGCCCCTGATGCCAACCTGGAAGTCCATGATTGCATGGGCTGCCCGTTGATGGTCGACGAGCGCCCTTGGGGCCTGGTAACCCTCGACGCCCTCACCCCGGGGCAGTTCCAGAGCCTGGAGCTGGGCGCCCTGCAGGCCTTCGCCAGCCTGGCCGCTGCCACGGTCACCGTGGCCGAGCGCATCGAACACCTGGCCCTGCGCGCGGAAGACGAACACCGCCGCGCGGAGATCTACCGCCAGGCCAGCGGCCAGGACCGGGAGCTGATTGGCCAGAGCCCTGCACACAAGCGCCTGGTGGAGGAAATCCGCCTGGTCGGTGGCAGCGACCTGACCGTGCTGATCACCGGTGAGACCGGCGTCGGCAAGGAGTTGGTGGCCCAGGCCTTGCACCAGGCCAGCAACCGCGCCGACAAACCATTGGTCAGCCTCAACTGTGCCGCCCTGCCTGACACCCTGGTGGAAAGCGAACTGTTCGGCCATGTGCGCGGCGCCTTCACCGGTGCCCATGGCGAGCGCCGCGGCAAGTTCGAGCTGGCCAATGGCGGCACACTGTTCCTCGACGAAGTGGGTGAACTGCCGTTGGCGGTGCAGGCCAAGCTCTTGCGCGTACTGCAGAGCGGCCAGTTGCAGCGCCTGGGCTCGGACCGTGAACACCGGGTGGATGTGCGCCTGATCGCCGCCACCAACCGCGACCTGGCAGCAGAAGTACGCACTGGCAACTTCCGCGCCGACTTCTATCACCGCCTCAGCGTGTACCCACTGCATGTGCCACCGTTGCGCGAGCGTGGGCGAGATGTGCTGCTGTTGGCCGGCTACTTCCTCGAACAGAACCGTTCGCGCCTGGGGCTGAACAGCCTGCGCCTGAGCAGCGAGGCCCAAGCCGCGCTGCTGGCCTACGACTGGCCGGGCAACGTGCGTGAACTGGAGCACCTGATCGGTCGCTCGGCGCTCAAGGCACTGGGCCAACATGCCGACCGGCCCCGCATCCTCACCCTGGCGGCCGTCGACCTGGACCTGCGCGCAACGACAACGCCCGGCACCCCGCCCTCCCCTGCCGCGCCCTTGCCGGCGGCACCGCTATGCGAAGGAGGGCTGCGCGAAGCCGTCGACGACTACCAGCGCCAGATTATCGAGGCCTGCCTGCAGCGGCACGAAGAAAACTGGGCAGCGGCTGCCCGGGAGCTGGGGCTGGACCGCGCCAACCTTAGCCGCCTCGCCCGTCGGCTGGGCCTGCGCTGAGCTGAAACGGCGGCGCCCCTGTGGGAGCGGGCGCGCCCGCGAACACCGGCAGAGCCGGTGCCATGCAGCGCGTCGAAGCCTTCGCGGGCGCGCCCGCTCCCACAGGGGCCCACGCATTCCCTGGCACTGTGCAAAATGACTAAAGCCCGACCCAAACAGGCCGATAACCGGTTATCCCCTGTTCCCCATGAAGGTCACCATGGCCACGCAAAATGCTCGCGCGGACTCGCTGTCCCTGCTGCTGTTCACCCTGCGCAGCGGCAAGTTGATGGCAATCAACCTGCTCAAGGTCAGCGAGATCATCCCCTGCCCAGCGCTGACCAAACTGCCCGAATCGCACCCCCACGTGAAAGGCGTGGCGACCCTGCGCGGCAACTCGCTGTCAGTCATCGACCTGTCCCGCGCCATCGGTGAACGGCCGCTGGCCGATCCGGATGGTGGCTGCCTGATCGTCACCGAGATCAGCCGCTCGCGCCAGGGCCTGCATGTGCAGGCGGTCAGCCGCATCGTGCATTGCCTGAGCACCGACATCAAACCACCACCCTACGGCTCGGGCAACCGCTCGTTCATCACCGGCGTAACCCGGGTCGACAACACCCTGGTGCAAGTACTGGACATCGAAAAAGTCATCCACGCCATCGCTCCCCCGGTGCCCGAGCCGTCTCACCACACCCTGAACGACGAAGACATCAGCCTGCTGGCCGCCGCCAACATCCTGGTGGTGGACGATAGCCTGGTGGCCCTGCAGCAGTCAGTGCACACCCTGCGCAACCTCGGCATCGAATGCCACACCGCGCGCAGCGCCAAGGACGCCATCATCGTGTTGCTGGAACTGCAAGGCACCGCGCAGGAAATCAACGTGGTCGTTTCCGACATCGAAATGAGCGAAATGGACGGCTACGCCTTCACCCGCACCCTGCGCGAAACCCCCGACTTCCAGCACCTGTACATACTGCTGCATACCTCGCTGGACAGCGCCATGAGCGGAGAAAAGGCGACCCAGGCCGGAGCCAATGCCATCCTCACCAAGTTCTCCTCGCCGGAGCTGACCGATTGTCTGGTGGTGGCGGCGCGCGCCGTGGGGTTCGCCGAGCGCTGATATATTCGGAGACAAACTCCCCGGCTTGCCGCCGGGGGCGAGTCGGGCATAATTCGCGCCCCTCGCAAGTAATTTGCCGGAATCGCGTATGAAGTTTCTCAGTTCTATCCTGTTCACTTGCGCCCTCGTCAGCGGTATCGCCCAGGCCTCCAGCAGCCAGGCCTGGAACGAGCAGCGCCAGCAGATGCTCAAGGCTTGCCTGGCCGCCAGCCAGTTCAAGGACGCCCACGCCCGCAGCAAGCCCGCCGAGTTCGATGACCAGGTGGGCATGAGCGCCCTGCTGATCGAAGGCGTCTACCCACAGAAACACATGCAGCATCGCACCGGTACCGAACTGTGCCTGTACGACCGCCAGCACCAGCGTGCCTTCGTCAGCGAATGGAGCCCGGAAGCCAAGTGACCGACAACCTGCGTTTCGCCTGTACCGGCTGCGGCAAGTGCTGCACCGGCCACCACGTGCCCTTGACCCTGGCCGAGGCGCGTCGCTGGGCGGACAGCGCCGGCCAGGTGGTGGTGCTGATCGAAGCCTTCGTGGCGGACGGGCCTGGCATGCCGGTAGAACAACGTGATCATGTGCTGCGTCGTTCCCATCCCGTGCCCTGCGGCGACAGCGAGGCACGTGTATCGGTGACTTTTGCCGCGTTCAACCCCGGGCGCTGCCGCAACCTCGACGACAACGACCTGTGTACCATCTACGACCAACGGCCGCTGGTCTGTCGCATCTACCCGGTGGAAATCAACCCGCATATCCCGCTGCGGCCAGACAGCAAGGATTGCCCGCCGCAAGCCTGGCAGCAGGGGCCGGAGCTGATTCACGGCACGCAACTGGTCGATGCCGGGCTAGAGGCGCTGGTGCAGGCCTCGCGCCAGGCCGACCGCGATGACATCGCCGCCAAGGTAGCGGTGTGCCAGGCGCTGGGGATGACCACCAGTGCGCTCAAGGGCAACGGGTTTACTGCCTATCTGCCGGACATGGGGGCGTTTGCTGCAGCTTTGGCGCAGGTTCCGGAGAATGCCCGGGCGCAGTGGACCCTGCATGTGGAGGATGAGGCGCTGGTGACGAGCTTGCAGGAACATGGATTGCGCACCACCAACGAGCCCCCGGTGTATTACGCCTTTATCAGCTTCTAGCTATGCCTTTGCAAGGCAACTGCCTTGCTAAAGAACCAAAGCCTGCCGCGTCCCCTGTGGGAGCGGGCGTGCCCGCGAACACCGGCGCAGCCGGTGCCATCCACCGCGTTGTATTCTTCGCGGGCATGCCCGCTCCCACAGGGGTCGCCGTTCGCATGCCACGAAACTGACAGTGCTGTCAGCCAGCGGTCACGCTGCCGACCCGGTTCGGGGACTATAAAGTTGACTACAGCTCTCTTTCCTCACCAATGGCCAAGGTGCCCGCACCGATGCGACGTCCGTCCCGCCCTGTCATCCTCGCCGCCCTGGCACTCCTGGTCCTGGCGGTAGCGGGCATCTGGTTCGGCCAGCGCCAGCCAGCACCTGCCGCCCGCGCGCAAACCGCCGTCCCGGTGCGCGTGGTCAGTGTTGTCCAGCAGAACGTGCCGCACTATGCCAGCGCCATCGGTTCGGTGCTGTCGCTGCACAGCGTCGAGGTGCGCCCGCAAGTGGAGGGGGTACTTACCCAGGTGCTGGTCAAGGAAGGCCAGTGGGTGAAGGAAGGGGACCTGCTGGCCACCCTCGACGACCGAGCCATCCGCGCCAGCCTCGATCAGACTCGTGCCGAACTCGGCCAGAGCCAGGCGCAGATCCAGGTCGCCAATGTCGACCTGCAGCGCTACCGCCTGCTGAGTACCGACAACGGCGTGTCGAAGCAGACCCTCGACCAGCAGCAGGCCTTGGTCAACCGCCTGCAAGCCACGGTAAAGGGCAACCAGGCGGCCATCGCCAATGCCGAGGTGCAGCTTTCGTACACGCAAATCCGCTCGCCAGTTACCGGCCGGGTGGGAATCCGCAATGTCGACCCCGGCAACCTGGTGCGTACCAGCGATACCCGCAGCCTGTTCAGCGTTACCCAGATCGACCCGATCGCCGTCGAATTCGCCCTGCCGCAGCAAATGCTGCCGACCCTGCAGAGCCTGCTGAAGGCGCCCACCCCGGCACCGGTGCAGGCCTACATGGACGCCGACGGCGAACGCAGCCTGTTAGGCGAAGGCCACCTGGCACTGATCGACAACCAGATTTCCGCCACCACCGGCACCGTTCGGGTAAAAGCCGAGTTCGACAACAAGGACGGCCGCCTGTGGCCGGGCCAACTGGTCACCATCCGCCTGCTTACGGCCGTGGAAGAAAACGCCCTGGTGGTGCCGCCGCCGGTGGTACAGCGCGGTGTCGACGGGCACTTCGTCTACCGCCTGGACGGTGACAAGGTCACCAGTGTACCGGTCAAGGTGCTGTACCAGGACAGCGGGCAAACCATCATTGCCGGGGTCAAGCCGGGCGAGCGCCTGGTGCTCGACGGCCAGTCGCGGCTCAAGCCGGGTTCACGGGTCGAAGTGGCCCCCGACGCCCCCGCTCCTTCGGAAATGGCCGACCGCCGGAGCCAGCCATGAACACGCGCAACGGTGTTTCGGCCTGGTGCATCGACCACCCCATCGCTACCTTGCTGCTGACCTTCGCCCTGGTGCTGCTGGGGGCCATCGCCTTCCCTCGCCTGCCGGTGGCCCCTCTGCCGGAAGCCGACTTCCCGACCATCCAGGTCACCGCCCAGCTGCCCGGCGCCAGCCCGGAAACCATGGCTTCGTCGGTAGCCACGCCGCTGGAGGTGCAGTTCAGCGCCATCCCCGGCATGACCCAGATGACCAGCAGCAGCGCGCTGGGCTCGACCACCCTGATCCTGCAGTTCACGCTCGACAAGAACATCGACACTGCCGCCCAGGAGGTGCAGGCGGCAATCAACACCGCCACTGCGCGCCTGCCGCAAGATCTGCCCAACCCGCCGACCTGGCGCAAGGTCAACCCGGCCGACAGCCCAGTGCTGGTGATGACCGTCAGCTCCAGCCAGATGCCCGGCAACGACCTCAGCGACTACGCCGAAACCCTGCTGGCGCGCCAGCTGAGCCAGATCGAAGGGGTAGGCCTGATCAACATCACCGGGCAACTGCGCCCGGCGATCCGCGTGCAGGCGCAACCCGAGAAGCTGGCAGCCATCGGCCTGACCCTGGCCGACCTGCGCCAGGCCATCCAGCAGACCAGCCTGAACCTGGCAAAGGGAGCGCTGTACGGCGAGCACAGCGTGTCGACCATCGCCGCCAACGACCAGTTGTTTCACCCCGACGATTACGCCCAGCTGATCGTCTCCTACCGTGACGGTGCGCCGGTGCACCTGAGGGACGTGGCCAAGGTGATCAACGGCGCCGAGAACGCCTACGTCAAAGCCTGGTCCGGCGACCAGCCAGGGCTGAACCTGGTGATCTTCCGCCAGCCCGGCGCCAACATCGTCGATACCGTGGACCGGGTAATGGCCGCCCTGCCAAAGCTGCAGCAGATGCTGCCAGCTTCGGTCGAAGTGTCGGTGCTTCAGGACCGCACCCAGACCATCCGTGCTTCGCTGCATGAAGTGGAGCTGACCCTGATGATCGCCGTGGCCCTGGTGATCGGGGTGATGGCGCTGTTCCTGCGCCAGTGGTCGGCGACCCTGGTGGTGTCCAGCGTACTCGGCGTGTCGCTGATCGCCAGTTGCGCGCTGATGTACGTTTTCGGCTTCAGCCTGAACAACCTGACCTTGGTGGCCATTGTCATCTCGGTGGGCTTCGTGGTCGACGATGCCATCGTCGTGGTGGAAAACATCCACCGTCACCTGGAGGCCGGCGACGACAGCCGCACGGCAGCGCTCAAGGGCGCCGGGGAAATCGGCTTCACCGTGGTGTCGATCAGCTTCTCGCTGATCGCCGCGTTCATCCCGCTGTTGTTCATGGGCGGCGTGGTCGGCCGGCTGTTCAAGGAGTTCGCCCTTACCGCCACGTCCACCATCCTGATTTCGGTGGTGGTTTCGCTGACCCTGGCGCCAACCCTGTGCGCATTGTTCATGCGCCGCCCGCCCAGTGAGCACAAGGATGGCTTCGGCGAACGGCTGGTCAGGTGGTACGAAAAGGGCCTGGACCGCGCCCTCGCCCACCAGCGTTTGACCCTCGGCGCCTTTGGCGTGACGCTGGCACTGGCGGTGCTCGGTTACATGGCCATTCCCAAGGGCTTTTTTCCGCTGCAGGACACTGGCTTCATTCTCGGCACCAGCGAGGCAGCGGCGGATGTGTCCTACCCCTCGATGATCGAGAAGCACCAGGCGTTGGCAAAAATCATCGGCGCCGACCCGGCAGTGCGCGCGTTCTCGCACTCGGTGGGCGTCACCGGCAGCAACCAGACCATCGCCAACGGCCGCTTCTGGATCGCCCTGAAACCGCGTGGCGAACGCGATGTCTCCGCCAGCGAACTGATCGACCGGCTGCGGCCCAAGCTGGCCCAGGTGCCGGGCATTGTCCTGTACATGCGTGCCGGCCAGGACATCAACCTCAGCTCCGGCCCGTCGCGCACCCAGTACCAGTACGTACTCAAGAGCAACGACGGCATGGCACTGAACCTGTGGACCCAACGCCTGACCGAGCGCCTGCGGGAAAACCCGGCGTTCCGCGACCTGTCCAACGACCTGCAACTGGGCGCCAGCGTCACCCGCATCGATATCGACCGCCAGGCCGCGGCACGTTTCGGCCTGACCACCACCGACGTCGACCAGGCGTTGTACGACGCCTTCGGCCAGCGGCAGATCAGTGAATTCCAGACCGAGACCAACCAGTACAAGGTGATCCTCGAACTGGATGCCCGCCAGCGCGGCAAGGCCGAAAGCCTCAATTTGTTCTACCTGCGCTCGCCATTGACCAACGAGATGGTGCCGCTGTCGGCAGTGGCCCATGTGGCGCCGCCCAGTACCGGGCCGCTGTCGATCAGCCACGACGGCCTGTTCCCGGCGGCCAACCTGTCGTTCAACCTGGCCCCTGGCGTGGCCTTGGGCGATGCAGTGACCATCCTTGAGCGCACCCAGCGCGAGCTGGGCATGCCCGATTCCATCAGCGGCAACTTCCAGGGCGCGGCCCAGGCCTTCCAGAGCTCGCTGTCGAGCCAGCCGTGGCTGATCCTGGCCGCGCTGGTGGCGGTGTACATCATTCTCGGCGTGCTGTACGAAAGCTTCGTCCATCCGCTGACGATCATCTCCACCCTGCCGTCGGCCGGCCTTGGCGCGCTGATTCTGCTGTGGGCCATGGGCCAGGACTTCAGCATCATGGGGCTGATCGGCGTGGTGCTGCTGATCGGCATCGTCAAGAAAAACGGCATCCTGCTGATCGACTTCGCCCTCGAAGCCCAACGCCGCCAGGGCCTGACCCCGCAGCAGGCGATCCACCAGGCCTGCCTGACGCGCTTCCGCCCGATCATCATGACTACCCTGGCCGCCTTGCTCGGCGCGCTGCCGCTGATGTTCGGCTTCGGCACCGGTGCGGAACTGCGCCAGCCACTGGGCATCGCTGTGGTTGGCGGCCTGCTGGTGAGCCAGGCGCTGACGCTGTTCACCACCCCGGTCATATACTTGGCCCTGGAGCGCCTGTTCCACCGCCGCCAGGCCGCCCGTGCGGCGGCGCCCAGTGCCAGTTAGGACAAGACCATGCGTGTGCTGATCATCGAAGACGAAGAAAAAACCGCCGACTACCTGCACCGCGGCCTCAGCGAGCAGGGCTTTACCGTCGACCTGGCGCGGGACGGCATCGATGGCCTGCACCTGGCCCTGGAAGGTGATTACGCGGTGATCGTGCTGGATGTGATGCTGCCGGGCCTGGACGGTTATGGCGTGCTGCGCGCCCTGCGCGCGCGCAAGCAGACGCCAGTGATCATGCTGACCGCCCGCGAACGGGTCGAAGACCGTATCCATGGCCTGCGCGAGGGTGCCGATGACTACCTGGGCAAGCCGTTCTCCTTCCTCGAACTGGTCGCCCGCCTGCACGCCCTGACCCGCCGTAGCAGCAACCATGAACCGCTGCAGGTGCAGGTGGGGGACCTGAACATCGACCTGATGGCGCGCAAGGTAACGCGCGCGGGCCAGCGCCTGGAGCTGACGGCCAAAGAATTCTCGCTGCTCAGCGTGCTGGCCCGACGGCAGGGCGAAATCCTGTCGAAAACGGCGATTGCCGAGCTGGTCTGGGACATCAATTTCGACAGCGATGCCAATGTCGTCGAAGTGGCGATCAAGCGCCTGCGCGCCAAGCTCGATGGGCCATTCGACAACAAGTTGCTGCACACCATCCGAGGCATGGGCTATGTCCTGGAAAACCGTGCGGGGTAATTCCATCGCACTGCGCCTGTCGGTACTGTTCATCCTGGTGGCGCTGGGCGTGTTCCTGCTGATCGGCTCGGCACTGTACCGCCAGGTCGACCGCAGCCTCGACTTGCTGCCGCAGGCCGAGCTGGATGCACGTTTCAGCGTGCTCGAATCCACCCTCAACCGCTTCGGCACCCCGGAGCACTGGGTCAAGATCAACAACAAGCTCAACCTGCTCAGTGAGGAGGACAAGCGCATCCGCTTCTGGGTGGTCAGCAGCGACCCGGCCTACGAATACGGCCACCCCAGCGAGCTGGTCCGCGCCTTCGCCGAAGGCCCGCAGGGCATGCGTGACCTGCGCCTGCCCGACCGCCTCTACCCTTACAAGGTGCTGGTCAGCGAGCTGCCGGCACTGGGCGAGCGACCGCCGCTGCGCTTTCTGATCGGCATCGACACCGAAACCTTCTGGCAGGCCCAGCACAGCCTGCTGGTGGCGATTGTCGGGCTGGCGGTGCTCGGCGTGCTGCTGGCCTCGCTGCTGGGTTATTGGGTGGCACGCATCGGCCTGCGCCCGTTGCTGGCGTTGTCCAACGAGGCCCAGGCGCTGGCCCCGCCACGCCTGGACGGGCGCCTGCAAACCGAGGACCTGGCACCGGAGCTGGCCCAATTCGCTGGCGCCTTCAATGCCGCACTGGACCGGGTCAGCCAGGCCTATACACGGCTCGAAGCCTTCAACGCCGACGTCGCCCACGAATTGCGCTCGCCACTGACCAACCTGATCGGCCAGACCCAGGTGGCACTGACCCGCGGGCGCAGCGCCGAGCACTACTTCGAAGTGCTGCAATCGAACCTTGAGGAACTGGAGCGCCTGCGCAGTATCATCAACGACATGCTGTTCCTGGCCAGCGCCGACCAAGGCAGCAAAGCCACCGCCCTGACCCAGGCTTCGCTGGCCGAGGAGGTGGCAACCACCCTCGACTACCTGGACTATATCCTCGAAGACGCGCAGGTCAGCGTAAGCGTGCACGGCGATGCCCAGGCGCCCATCGAAAAGGCGCAGCTGCGCCGGGCGCTGATCAACCTGCTGAACAACGCCGTGCAGCACACTGCACCGCACCAGGTGATCGAGGTGCAGATCGCTGCCGGGCCGGAGCAGGTCAGTATCGCCGTGAGCAACCCGGGCCCGGCGATCGACGATGCGCACCTGCCGTTGCTGTTCGAACGCTTCTACCGGGTGGATGCGGCACGCAGCAACAGTGGGGGCGGTAACCATGGGTTGGGGTTGGCGATCGTCAAGGCGATTGCGCTGATGCATGGTGGGGAGGTGTTTGTGCGTAGTGGAGCGGGGCTCAATACTTTCGGCATCCAATTGCCAGTTCTGAGGCATGCGCAGTCTCTGTAGGAGCGGCCTTGTGTCGCGAAAGGGCTGCGTAGCAGCCCCGGCAATTGTTGCTGTGGCACAAAACCTGGGGCCGCTTCGCGCCCCATCGCGACACAAGGCCGCTCCTACAAGGATCGCGCAAGTGCTCTAGGCTGGGGGTTTGCGGCGAAAGTCCAATTGCTTTTCCAGCGATAATTACCTTTTACGCAACAGTGCTTATCGCACTTCGCTCTGTTTCAAGTGCATTGAAAGGACTAACTTTACCCCTGTCCTCATTAGCACTTGCACCGCAAGAAGGTAGTTTCAAATGTCCAACAGTATGGGTATTGCCAGCGTCTTCGTCCTGTCTTCCCTGTTGTTGTCGCCCCTGGCCATGGCCGAAGAATCCAATGCTTTCGTCACCCGTAATGCCGAGTTCGCCGCGGTCCACCAGGAGGCCCGCGAAGCCGTAGCCGCACAGCAGGCCGACACCGCAAAAGACGCAAACCAGACAGCCTCCAAGGTTTCTGTCGATGCCAATGCCGACAGCTGATCAAACACTGTCGCTGCTCCCGTTTTCCCTTGGCTACGCCATGGGCACCACAGGTGCCGATATGTTAGCCTTTTAAAGCCGCTGCCGATCAGCGGCTTTTTTTATGTGCTTTAACTATCAGCCCAGCTGTAACGTCTCCCTATAAAAAAGATGCACATTCGAAAATAACAACTGCCCCACCGCCACACCAGAGGAGCTAGTACCGGTGCCTTCCGCGTTTCGTTTTACCCCGCTGTTCCTTGCGTTGACTGCAACGATCCCTTTCGCCGCCCAGGCAGATGAAGACAAGGCTGATGGCTTCATCGAAGGCTCGTCCTTCAACCTGCATTTGCGTAATGCCTACTTCAACCGCGATAACCACAACGCTGGCGTGCGCGACACCCGCGAGTGGGGCCAGGGCGCGGTTGCACGCTTCGAATCGGGCTACACCCCGGGCGTGGTCGGCTTTGGCCTGGACGCCCACGCCATGCTGGGCCTGAAACTCGACGGCGGTGGCGGCCATGCCGGCACCAGCATCCTGCCCGAGCACATCAAGGACGACGGTGAGCTGGGCGCTGCCCCGCACGCGTTCTCCACTGCAGGTGCCGCAGTCAAGCTCAAGGCGTTCGGCACCGAGCTGAAAGCCGGCGACCTGTTCCTGACCAACCCGGTGATCGCCGGCGGCGAATCCCGCATGCTGCCGCAGACCTTCCGTGGCGTGAGCCTGACCAATACCAGCATCGAGGGCCTGCTGCTCGAAGGCGGCCAGGTGAGCTTCACCAAGCCGTACAACCAGAGCGGCCACCGTCGCATCGACACTTACTACGGCTCGCTGGACGAGCATGACAAGAGCAAGCACCTCAACTGGGCCGGCGCGTCATGGAGCGGGACTCCGAACATAACCGCCAACCTGTATGCGGCCGAGCTGAAGGACATCTGGAACCAGTATTACGCCGACTTCGACTACACCTACGTGGTCAACGACCTGATCAGCCTGAACCCTGGCGTGCACTTCTATCACACCCAGGACACCGGCCAGGCACTGCTGGGCAAGATCGACAACAACACCTACAGCGTGCACTTCACCGTCAACGCCGGGTACCACAGCGTCACCGCCGCCTACCAGCGGGTCAATGGCAACACGCCGTTCGACTACATCAACCTGGGCGACAGCATCTACCTGGACAACTCGCGCATGTACTCGGACTTCAATGCGCCGAACGAGCGTTCATGGAAGCTGCAGTACAACTATGACTTTGCCGGTGTGGGCATCCCTGGCCTGACCACGGCGCTGTCGTACTCGCGCGGTGAAGCCGACCTGACCAAGGCCAGCCAGGACACCACCCACTACGACTACTACCGTGCCGATGGCAAGAACGCCATGCACTGGGAACGCGACCTGGACGTGAAGTACGTGTTCCAGGAGGGCGACCTGAAGGACCTGTCGGTGCTGGTGCGCTATGCCACCCACCGTGGCAGCCAGGGTTACGCGTCGATCGACAGCAACAGCGACAACGATGAACTGCGCGTGATCGTGGATTACCCGTTGAACGTGTTCTGATCCCGGTTTACAGGGAGCGCGCGTAACCTCTGTGGGAGCGGGTTCACCCGCGAACACCGGCGAAGCCGGTGCCAGACACCGCGTTGGTTTCTTCGCGGGTGAACCCGCTCCCACAAGGGCTTGTGATAGGACCAAAACACGGTATACCGTGATTCCGTCGGACAAATCTTGTCCGACAAACCCCGCTTCCCTAGAATGTCGCCGCCGCGAACGGCCCTGCCCACGCAGTAGCGAGCATGACCCCCCGATCACCGCGTTTCGCACTCTACAGGTCGCACCCCGAGCTGATCCTCAACCTGGGCAGTTGCCTTGCCGTGCTCGCCATCGTGGCCATCGTCAGCTACCTGCTGGCGCGCGAGCGCGATAACGTCGAGCTGGCGGCGCTCCGCTCGTCCAACAATATCGTCCAGCTGATCGAAAGCGACATCCTGCGCAACGTCGAACTCTACGACCAGTCGCTGCAGAGCCTGATCTGGGCGGTCGGGCGCAAGGAACTGCCGGAAATTCCCGGCCCGGTGCGCCAACGCTTGCTATTCAATGAAGCCTTCGTCGACCGCAAACGCGGTGACGTGCTGTGGCTGGACAAGCACGGCAACGTAGTGGGCGATTCCACCAGCAGCGTGCCACGCAAAGCCAACTTCGCCGACACCGGGGTTTTCCAGGCGCACCTGCACAACGCCAACCTCGGCCTGCTGGTGGGCCCGCCGTTCAAGGCCACGCTCGGCGACCTGGACTGGTGCATCAGTTTCAGCAGGCGCATCTCCGGGCCCAATGGCGAGTTCAATGGTCTGGCCGCCGGTGCGCTGCGCCTGTCTTACTTCAGCGACCTGTTCCGGCGCCTGGATATCGGTGATGACAGCAGCATCAGCCTGTTCAATACCGACGGTCAGCTGCTTGCCCGCCAGCCATCACGGCCACAGGATCCGCTCATAGGCACCAACTACGCCAATCGCGCCAATTTCAAGCGCATACTCAACGACCAGAGCGGTAGTTTCACCGCCCGCTCTGGCAGCAGTGCCAAGCTGCGCATGTATACCTTTGCCCGCGTCCCGCAGCTGCCACTGATCTTGCTGGTGGCTCACTCCGCCGACGAGGTGTTCCAGTCCTGGCGCCGCACAGCGATTGTCGTCAGCGTCGCCACCGGCGTACTGTGCGCAGGAATCCTCTGGCTGACCCTGTTGCTGGGGCGCGAATTGCGCCGCCGTCAGGAGGCCGAACAGTGCCTGGCAAGTCTGGCCGCTACCGACAGCCTGACCGGCCTGGCCAACCGCCGCCACCTGGACCAGGTACTGCGCCAGGAATGGGCCCGCTCCCAGCGCAACCGCAAGCCGCTGGCGGTGCTGATGGTGGATGTGGACCATTTCAAGGCGTTCAACCAGCGCCATGGTCACGCCGGTGGCGACCATGCCTTGCGCGAAGTGGCCAAAGCCATCGAGGCATGCATCCGTCGCCCGGCGGATCTGGCGGCACGCTATGGGGGTGAGGAATTTCAGGTAGTGCTGCCGGAAACCGACCTGGCCGGTGCGCAGCTGCTGGCCGAGCGCATCCGCGCCAGCGTCGAGGCGCTGGCCCCGTTCGCCGACGACGCCCATTCGGTCACGGTGAGCATCGGCATCGGCCTGTCGGGCACCCAGCACGACCTGGCGAGGGTGCTGGGTGCTGCAGATGAAGCGCTCTACCGGGCCAAGGCCAAAGGCCGCAACCGGGTAGAGGGGCCTGCCGACTAGCTGTGAGCGCGGGCGGCGTTGCGCAGGGCCCTTACCTGGTCATGGTTGCGCTGCACGCCTTGCAGCTGTTTTTCCACCAGGCTGTAGGTCTGGTCGCTGGCAGTGCGGCCCAGCTTCACCAGTTTCTCACGGGCTTCCTTGTAGGCCTTGAGGGCATGGTCCTCGCCTCGCTCCACCTCGTTCAGCACCGCTTCCTCATCCTTGCCGGTTACCATCGCCTTGAGGTTGACCCAACCCCGATGCAGGTCACCGCTGATGCTGGTGGAAGTTTCCGGGTCGCCACCCAGGCGGCGCACCTCGCTCTGCAATTCACCGGCAGCATTGGCACACTCACCGGCACGTTGCACGAAGAACGCTTTCAGTTCGGGGTTCTTCACATCATCGGCCGAGGCCTTGAAGCCTTTCTCGCCATCCTTGCTGTACTCGATCAGGTCGTTGAGCACGTCGATCACGTCTTTGTTGGGATTGCTCATGGCACAAACTCCTTGGCAGGTGATAGTCACCTGTAAGAGAGCAGCGTTCGTGCCAACCGGCGCCAATCAATAAAATTCTTTGGAATCAGCTAGATACCGTTATCAGGTTGGCGCTGGAACCCGGCGTTCTGCATGATTGCCGCTTGGGCCTTCGTGCAGATTGCAGTATGGTCGGCGCTTTTCCACAGCCAGGTGCGCCGATGATGAAGCCGGAAACCCTCGAACTGCTGGTGACCCGCACCATGCCGTTCGGCAAGTATCAGGGACGAATCATTGCCGACCTGCCGGGGGATTACCTGGCCTGGTTTGCGCGCAAGGGTTTTCCGGCGGGTGAATTGGGCGGCTTACTGGCGTTGATGCATGAGGTCGACCACAACGGGCTGGGCGATCTGCTGGTGCCGTTGCGGCAGAAGCATCGGCGCTAGCCTGGGCTGGCCCCTTCGCGGGTAAACCCGCTCCCACAGGTTCTCTGCAAGCTTGAAAACTGTGCAGTACCTGTGGGAGCGGGTTCACCCGCGAAGAGGCCAGTGAGACCAACTGAAATCTCTAGCCCTTTACCGGCGCCACCGCCAACTCCACCCGCTCGCTCTTCTTGATCACCGCATACACCACCGCCGTCAGCAAGCTGCCCGCCACGATCGCCAACAGGTACAGCAGCGCATGGTTGATCGCATTGGGGATCAGCAACACGAACAGCCCGCCATGCGGCGCCATGAGCTTGCAGCCGAAGTACATCGACAAAGCCCCGGTCAATGCCCCACCGGCCACGCTGGCCGGGATTACCCGCAGCGGGTCCTTGGCGGCAAACGGGATTGCCCCTTCGGAGATGAAGCACAGCCCCAGCGCCAGGGCCGCCTTGCCCGCTTCACGCTCGCTCTGGGCAAACTTGCGTCGGGCCAGAATGCTGGCGATACCCAGGCCGATCGGCGGCACCATGCCGGCTGCCATGGTCGCCGCCATCGGCGCATAGCTCGACGAAGCCAACAGCCCCACCGAGAAGGCATAGGCAGCCTTGTTGATCGGCCCACCCAGGTCGACACACATCATGCCGCCCAGCAACAGGCCCAGCAGGATGGCGTTGGTGGTGCCCATGCTGTCGAGAAAGTGGGTGAGGCCTTCCAGCATCGCCGCCACCGGCTGGCCGACCACGTAAATCATCACCAGGCCGGTGAACAGGCTGGCCAGCAGTGGGATGATCAGGATCGGCTTGAGTGCCTCCAGGCTGCTGGGCAGGCGCGCCCAGCGGGCAATGGCCTTGGCGCTGTAACCGGCGAGGAAGCCGGCGACGATACCACCGATGAAACCGGCACCCAGGGTGCTGGCCAGCAAACCACCGATCATGCCGGGCGCCAGCCCCGGTCGGTCAGCGATGGACCAGGCGATATAGCCCGCCAGCAGCGGCACCATCAACTTGAACGCAGCTTCGCCGCCGATCTGCATCAACGCGGCCGGCAACGTGCCCGCCTCTTTATAGGCCTCGATACCGAACACGAACGACAGGGCAATCAGCAGGCCGCCAGCCACCACCATCGGAAGCATGAACGACACGCCGGTGAGCAGGTGCTTGTATACCCCGGCCTTCTCGCCCTTTGCTGGCGTGGTTGCCGCTGCGGCATCGCCGTTGTTTTCCACCCTGCCTTCGGCCAGGGCCTTGTCGAGGGTGGCACGAGCCTGCTTGAGGGCGATACCCGTGCCACAACGGTAGATGCGCTTGCCGGCGAAACGCGCAGTGGGCACTTCGATGTCGGCGGCCAGTAGCACTACATCGGCTGCGGCGATGGCTTCGGCAGACAAGGGATTGCGCGCACCGACCGATCCCTGGGTTTCGACGGTGAGCTGGTAGCCCAGTTGCTGCGCTGCCTGCTGCAAGGCTTCCGCGGCCATGAAAGTATGCGCAACGCCCGTCGGGCAAGCCGTGACAGCAACGATGCGGGCGCCAGCGCCGCCAGCCTCGGCCGGGCTGCCTGGCACTGTGGCCAGCAGCCGGGCGTTGGAAGCCGCTTCATCAAGGAAGCCTTCGCGGTCGGCCAAAGCCTGGGATGGCGTACTCTGGTACACGCGCTTGCCGACGAAACGCCCCAGATCCACCGGGCCGGTGCTGACCACCAGCACCCAGTCGGCCTCGGCGATCTGCGTGGCGCTCAGTTGCCGCTCGGGGTGGCCGGCGACCTGCACTTCGACGCTGGTACTCCAGCCCCGCCGCTGGGCTGCGGCGGACAGCAAGCGCGCGCTCAGCACGCTCGACACCTGGCCGTTGGGGCAGGCAGTGACAATGGCAATGTTCATCGGCAACCCTCTTGTTGTTCTGTCAGTTGCACACCGGCTTCCAGACGCGCCAGTTGCTCGCGGTCACGAATGCCGAAACCAACCTGGGTAACAGCCTGTGCAGCGATCGCGGTGGCGCGGGTCAAGGTCCGCGCCGGGGCCTCGCCCAACAGCAAACCGTGGACCATGCCGGCCACCAGCGAATCACCTGCGCCTACCGTGCTGGCAACCTGCACCTTGGGTGGGCAAGCATGTACGGCATGGTTTTGGGTAAACCAGCTGACGCCCTGTTCACCCGCCGACACCACCACGTGTTCTACGCCACTGGCCAGCAGGCGCTCGGCAGCGGCGCGCTGCTGCGCCGGGTTATCCACAGCCAGGCCAAGCACCTCGCCCAGCTCTTCGGTATTGGGCTTGACCAGCCAGGGCGAGCTCTGCAGGCCGACACGCAGGGCTTCGCCGCTGCTGTCCAGGGCCACCTTGAGGCCTAGCGACTTGAGCTGTTCGAGCAACTGGCGGAACCAGTCGGCACTGATCCCGCGCGGCAGGCTGCCAGCCACCACCACCGCATCGTGGCCCGGGGCAATCTGTGCCAGGCGGCGCAGCAATGCACTGCACGCCGCTTCGTCGACTTCCGGACCTTGGCCGTTGATGTCGGTGACACGGCCATCGGCTTCGACCAGCTTGATATTGCTGCGGGTTTCCCCCGGTACGCGGACAAAGCAGTCGACGAAACCGCGCCAGTCGATCAGCGCCTCGAAGGGTTGCAGGTTATCGCGCCCCAGGAAGCCGCCAACCGTGACGCTGTGCCCCAGGTCGGCCAGCACCTGGGCGACGTTCAGCCCCTTGCCCGCGGCGTGGCTGTGCTGCTCCTGGCTACGGTTGACCTGCCCGGGGCGCAGGGTATGCAGGCCGATGGTGATGTCCAGCGCCGGGTTCAGGGTGAGGGTGAGGATCTTGGCCATTCAGTAACGCTCCACCAGCGCGCGAACCGCTGCGGCGCTGTCCTGTTGCAGGGCCTCGCGCGCCAGGGCGCGGGCCGTCTGGTAATCGGCCTGGCGAACCAGGGCCTTGACTTCGGCAATGCTGCGCGCGGCAACGCTGAGCTCGTCCACATCCAGGCCCAGCAGCACGGCCACTGCCTGCGGGTCGGCCGCAAGCTCGCCGCACACACCCACCCACTTGCCATGGGCATGCGCTGCGCGCACGGTCATGTCGATCAGGCTGAGCACCGCCGGGTGCAGGCCGTCGGCCTGGGCCGAGAGGCTGGGGTGGCCACGGTCGATGGCCAGGGTGTACTGGGTCAGGTCGTTGGTGCCGATGCTGAAAAAGTCCACTTCGCGCGCCAGTTGGGGTGCCAGCAGCGCTGCCGAGGGCACTTCGACCATGATGCCCAGTTGCAGGTCGGCTACCGGGATTTCGGCACGCAGGCGCTCGACCATGGCGCGCGCCTCGCGCCATTCGTGCACCTGCCCGACCATCGGGAACATGATGCGCAGCGGGCGCTGGTCGGCAGCGCGCAGCAAGGCCCGCAACTGGTCTTCCATCACCTGCGGACGCTGCAGGGTAAGGCGCACGCCGCGCACGCCGAGGAACGGATTTTCCTCGGCAGCGATCGGCCAGTACGGCAGCGGTTTGTCACCACCGACATCAAGGGTGCGCACCACCAGCGGGCGCCCGTCGAGGCCATCGAGCACGCGGCGGTACTCGGCTTCCTGGGTCGCAACGTCCGGCGCCTGGGGGTGAGCCATGAAAATCAGCTCGGTGCGCAGCAGGCCCACGCCTTCGGCGCCCTGCTCCACTACCTTGGCGATGCCATTGCTCTCGCCAATGTTGGCGAACACCTCGACCGCGTGGCCATCGCGGGTGACCGCCGGCTCGAAGCGGTTGGCCCAGGCGGCCTGCAAGCGTTGCTCGCGCAGGTCGCGCTCGGCCAGGGCCCGTTGCAATTCATCCGCCGGCGGCGCCACGCTGACCACGCCACGCTGGCCATCGAGCAGCAACGGCGTGCCACTGTCCAACAGCAGTATCGACGCACCCGCGCCGACCACCGCCGGAATGCCCAGGGCACGGGCGACGATGGCACTGTGGGCGGTGGCGCCGCCCTGGGCGGTGACGATACCGGCGACGCGGCTCGGGTCCAGCCGGGCGACATCGGACGGGCCCACTTCGGTCATCACCAGCACGTAGGGTTGCTCGGGTTCAACCTGGGCCGGCACGCCACACAACTGCGCCAGCACGCGGCGGCCGATGTCACGCAGGTCGGCCGCACGCTCGGCGAGCAAGGCATCGTGCAGCGATTCCTGCTGGCGCGCCGCCGCCTCGATCACCGCCATCCACGCTGCCGCGGCACTTTCGCCCTGGCCCAGGCGCTGCTCGACATCGTCGGTCAGGGCCGGGTCGGCGAGCATTTCCTGATGGGTGACGAAGATTTCGCCAATGGCCTTGTCGCTACGCTGGACCAGGGCCTGCAGCTCGCCATTCACGGCCGCCACGGCTTCACGCAGCTTCTGCCGCTCATGGGTGCAGGACTCGCCGCGCAGGGGGTAGTCGAACTCACGCTCCACACACACATGCGCCGGGCCACTGGCAATACCCGGCGCAGCACCCACACCCTGGATGCGGCTACCGGCTTCGGGCGCTTGCAGCACTTCGGCCACATCGCCGGCTACGGCCGCCGTGCTCTGTGGCAGTGGCTCCACCTCTTCGCCGAGGCCCTCTTCGATGGCGGCCAGCAGCACCGGCAAGGCATCGGCGGCGATGCCTGGCTCAGCTACCAGTTCCAGCGCCTGGCCACGTCGGGCGCCTAGGCTGAGCAGCTTGCTCAGGCTCTTTACCGACACCGCCGGCTGAGCGCTGTCGACCAGGCGTACACGGATTTCCCCCTCGAAACCTTTGGCCAGTTGCGCCAATACCTTTGCCGGGCGGGCATGCAGACCGTGCGGGTTGGCCAGTACGACACGCGCGCTGGGCCAGTCCGCAGGCGCCTCACCGCCTAGCACTTCCAGTACCGCACGGCTGCTGGTCGCCTGGTAGAGCATCTGCCCGCGGCCTTCGATCAGCACTTCGCACAGGCGCTCGAGCAAGGCCTGGTGGGCCGCACCGAGGCTGGCCAAGCAGAACAGGCCGTTGAGCGGCTGGTCGCGGTAACGCAGCGGCTGCTGCGGGGTGATGAAGGCCAGGCCCGGCTGGCGAACCTGGCGCTCGCTGTGCAGCCACCACAGGCCCTCACCCAGCGGCAGCGGCTCGGCCTGCTGCAGCAGGGCGGCAAAACCGTTGTCGACGCAGTCGGCACGCTGCAAAAGGCGGGCGCCACGCCAGGCCAGCTCATCGAAGTCTTCGGCCGGCACGCTCAGGCCGACCAGTTGGGCATCCAGCGCCAGTTCCTGTGGCGCGCCCTGCAACAGTTTCAGCAAGGCCTCGGCGGAACTGGCGCGGCGCAGTGCTTCGGCCAGGTCGGTCTCGCCCAGGGCGCGGGTAAGCAGTTGCAGCAGGCGCAGGTGCTCGTCGGAGCGGGCGGCAATGCCGATGGCCAGGTAGACCATCTGGCCATCGCCCCAGTCCACACCCTCGGGAAACTGCAACAGGCGTACGCCGGTGGCATACACCAGGTCACGGGTCTGCGGCGTGCCATGGGGGATGGCGATGCCCTGCCCAAGGAAGGTTGAGCCTTGTGCCTCGCGGGCCTGCAGCCCTTGCAGGTATCCGTCGGCGACCAGGCCGTCAGCGAGCAGCCGGTCGGCCAGCAGGCACAATGCCTCGGCCTTGTCGGCGGCCTTCTGGCCCATGGCTATTTGCTCTTTGGCGAGCTCGAGCATGACCTTCTCCTTTTGCAGTTCCCGGTCGGGTACTGGAGTATTGTTGTGAAATTCACATGAACGGCCAGTTCAACAGCCTTGCACGGATGGCAGCCGAGGCAGAAAATTCGGCAGCTGAAACGATTAATCTGACCAGGCGGCCACGTTACTCGATAATCTGCCGAGGAAAAAGCCCCATCCTGTCGGACAATTGCGACAATGGTCGTCTGCGCGTGGCGCCCGTGCCGGGTCAAACTACCCGGTCCGGCTTCACAGCCAGCCCCGGTAATAACAAGGAAAATTCGGTGAAACTCAGCGATATCGCCCGTCTGGCCGGTGTGTCCGTGACCACTGCCAGCTACGTCATCAATGGCAAGGCCGAACAGCAGCGCATCAGCAACAGCACTGTCGAGCGGGTACGCGCGGTGGTCGAGGCCCACGGCTTTACCCCCAACCCGCAGGCCGCTGGCCTGCGCAGCCGGCATACCCGCACCCTGGGCTTCATTCTCCCGGATCTGGAGAACCCCAGCTACGCCCGCATCGCCAAGCAACTGGAACAAGGGGCCCGCGCCCGAGGCTACCAGTTGCTGATCGCCAGCAGTGACGACCAGCCCGACAGCGAGCGCCAGTTGCAGCAGCTGTTCCGCGCCCGCCGTTGCGACGCATTGTTCGTCGCCAGTTGCCTGCCACCGGAAGACGACAGCTACCGCGAACTGCAGGACAAAGGCCTGCCGGTGATCGCCATCGACCGCCGCCTGGACCCTGCGCACTTCTGCTCGGTGATCAGCGACGACCGCGATGCCAGCCGCCAACTGGCGGCCAGCCTGCTGAACGCCGCGCCGCGCAGCATCGCGCTGATCGGTGCACGCCCCGAGCTGTCGGTCAGCCAGGCCCGTGCCGGCGGCTTCGACGAAGCGCTGCAGGGCTATGCCGGCGAAGTTCGCCGCTATCAGGGCGAAGCGTTCAGCCGTGAGTGCGGCCAGCGCCTGATGCAGCAGCTGATCGACGAGCTCGGCGGCTTGCCGGATGCCCTGGTGACCACCTCCTACGTGCTGCTGCAAGGGGTATTCGACACCCTGCAGGCGCGCCCTGCCGATTCGCGCCAACTACAACTGGGCACCTTTGGCGACAACCAGTTGCTCGACTTCCTGCCGCTGCCGGTGAATGCCATGGCCCAGCAGCATGGCCTGATTGCCGCCACCGCCCTGGAACTGGCACTGGCCGCGATCGAGGAAAAGCGCTACGAACCTGGCGTGCATGCCGTCGGTCGAACGTTCAAGCAACGGATTACAGCGGCCTGACCATGCGCCTGATCGACACCCACACCCACCTGGACTTCCCCGACTTCGAAGCCGACCGCCCGCGCCTGCTGGCCAACGCGGAGGCGCGAGGGGTGGAGCGGATGGTGGTGCTGGGGGTGTATCAGGCGAATTTCCAGCGGGTATGGGACCTGGCCTGCGCCGACCAGCGCCTGTTCGCTGCGCTCGGCCTGCACCCGATTTACCTCGACCAGCATCGGCCGGAGCACCTGGTGCAGTTGCGCGAGTGGCTGGCGCGCCTGCACGGCGACCCTCGGCTATGTGCCGTGGGCGAGTTTGGCCTGGACTATTACCTGGAAGACCTGGACAAGGCCCGCCAGCAGGCGCTGTTCGAAGCACAATTGCAGATGGCCTGCGACTTCGACCTGCCCGCCTTGCTGCACGTGCGCCGCAGCCATGCCCAGGTGATCGCCACGCTCAAGCGCTACAAGCCGGCGCGGGCGGGGGTGATTCATGCGTTTGCCGGCAGTTATGAAGAGGCTCGTGAGTACATCAGGCTGGGCTTCCGGCTTGGGCTGGGCGGTGCGGCTACCTGGCCGCAGGCCTTGCGGCTGCGCAAGACCCTGGCGCGGTTGCCGCTGGACAGCGTAGTGCTGGAGACCGATGCGCCGGACATGGCGCCGGTGATGTACCCGGGGGTGAGGAACAGCCCGGAGCATTTGCCGGAGATTGCCGCGGCGTTGGCGCAGGTGATGGGGGTGGATGTCGCGGAGCTGGCTGAGGCCAGCAGCCGCAATGCTTATGAGTTGTTCAGATGGTAGACCTGGCGCGGTCGCTGTAGGAGCGGCCTTGTGTCGCGAAAGGGCCGCAACGCGGCCCCGGCAATTTATGCGGCGAAGCTGAAAATCCGGGGCTGCTGCGCAGCCCATCGCGACACAAGGCCGCTCCTACAGGGTATGCGCCCGACTTCAGCTCAGACCAGCACCGTCCACAGCGCAAACCCTGCATACCACAGCACCGCGCAACGCAGCAGCAGCTCCCACAGGCTGTCCAGCCGGCCCAGCCCGCGCTGGCTGTCTTCTTCCTCGGGAATGTCATCGGCAATGCGCCCGACCCGGGCCACCAGGTGTGCGGCGCTGATGTGCCAGTTCAGCACCTCGTGCAGCATTACCCGGGTCACCGCGAGGAAGTTGCCGACCAGGGCGAAACTCAACGCCAGCACCCGTACCGGCAGCCAGTCCATGATGTGCCTCAGTTGCTCGGCACGGGCCTTCAACGCAGGTTGCCTGCTGTGTTCGCCACACAACGCCAGCAGGCGATAGGCCAGGGCTGCGCCCGGGCCCAGCACGAAGTACCAGAAGATCACCGCGAAAAAGCCCTGGTACACCTGCCACAGCAGGTTGCCCTGCACCCGTACCAACAGGCTGTTCGGCTCGTCGGCCGCCAACCCCAGGTCACGCTCGGCCACGTGCAGTGCGGCTTGGTCATCACCACGCCGCCAGGCATCGCGGAACGGCCCCAGCGATGCCTTGGCATCGCCGCGGCCCAGGCTGTAAACCAGCACCAGCAGGTGCACCGGCAACGCCAGCAAGCCATACGCCACCGGCTCCAGCACATGCAGCAGCAACGCCAGCAGCGCTACCGGTGCCAACACCAGGATCGCCAGCGTCCACCACGGGTGCACCTTGCCGCTGCGCTCCAGGCGCACCAGCTCGCCAAGGAAGAACCCGTCGCGCTGCACCTGATGGCGCAGGGCCGAGAACTTCTCGACCCACAGCGCCAGCAACAACACCAGAAAACTCATGCCTTGTCCTCGTTTTGCTGCAGCGCCTGACGGTAGCGCGGCCAGTCGAACGCCGGGCCAGGGTCGGTCTTGCGCTGCGGGGCAATGTCGCTATGGCCCTGAATGCGGTCCAGGTCGATGGTCGGCCAGGCACAGCGGATGTGCCGGGTAAGTTGCGCCAGCACCGCATACTGGGCATCGGTATAAGGCAGCTCGTCAGTGCCTTCCAGCTCGATACCGATGGAGAAATCGTTACAGCCTTCACGCCCGTCGAAGCACGACACACCAGCATGCCAGGCGCGGTCGAGCAATGACACGAACTGGGTTACCGCACCATCACGCTCGACGAACAGGTGCGCCGACACGGTCAGGTGGTTGATGCTGGCGAAGTACGGGTGTTCGTCGGGGTCCAGGCGGTTCTGGAAGAATTGCTGGACCTTGCCGGTACCGAAGCAGGCCGGCGGCAGGCTGATGTTGTGAATCACCAGCAGGGAAACCGATTCGCCTTCGGGGCGGGCATTGAAGTTCGGCGAGGGGCAGTGGGTGATTCCGATTCCGTGGAACCAGCCAGTGGCACGGTCCAATTGCATGGGGCAGATCCTGAAAACGCCGTGAACAGAACATCAGTATGCCCTGTGGCGACTGCCGTTTGCATGTGAATGATTGTAATGCTGTGGGAGCGGGCGGGCCCGCCCCCTCAGAGATCGTGCCAGCTTGGCGCCTACTGCCGCAGGCCCTCGAGCACCGCCTCCAGCGCCCGCTCGAACAGCAGCCCGTCATCCAGCACCCGCACGTCGCCCCGGTGCAGCGCCTGGGCCAGGCTACCGGCGTTCCATTCGCGCACCTTCATACCGGTACGGTTGGCGAAAACCAGCCGGTCGCTGCTGTCGATACGCGCCACCAGTTTGCAGCGCAGCGGTTCGTCCTCATCCAGCACCTCGACCCAGGTACCGATGCGCAGGCGCTCAACCTGGCGCACTGCCGCAGCCTGATCGTCGGCAAACTGCAATGGCGCGCAGGCGGGCTCTTCGGCAATGGTCAGCACGATGTCATCAGCCACCAGCACGTCACTCAGGGGCTGGCCCGCTTTGCCAGGCTGCACCTCGCTACCTGCGCAGGCGCGCAGATGCAACTGCTCCAGTAGCAGGAAGAATTCGCGAGTCGCTGCTGAATCCAGGGCCACGCCGGCCAAGCCATCGCGCAGTGCCTTGAGCAGGCCCGGCACCTGCTGCAGCAAGGCTTGCGGCTCATGCGGCGGGGTGATGCTGGCCAGCAGCGTATCCATGGTCTGCAAGGCATCCCGCCAGGCTTGGGAGGCCTCGCCCTGCTTGAGCCAAGCCAGCAGCAACACCTGGCTCCAGGCCTGCACCAGCATCTGTACCACCACCTGCGGCAGTACCCGGCCGCGCAAACGCTGGTTAAGTGCGTGCTGCACCTGCTGCCTGGCCTGCTGGGCCCGGGCGCGCCCCTCTTCGGCGTCGCGTGTGCGCTGTTCAAGTAGCTCGTTGCGCCGCCGCTCGTCCTGGTTGAAAGCAAGAAAGTCTTCGAGCAGTTCGGCGAACAGGCCGGCATCTTCGGCAAAGTCATTGAGCAGGCGCTGGACGATACGCTCCACCCGCAGGTGCAGGCTGTCGCGCATACCGTCGCCGCCGCACTCCCAGCCGATGGCCGCGCCGGCGATCTCGTTGAGCAGCCGCCGGGCCGGGTGACTGGCCCGACTGAACAGGCCCTTGTCCAGCAGCGCCACTTTCAGCAGTGGAATATGCAGACGCGCGATCAGCGCGCGCAGGCTGGTCGGCAAGTTGTCGTCGTTCTGGATGAAGGCGAACAGCAGGCCAACCAGGTTGATCATGTCTTCGTCAGCCACGTCGATGCGCCGGCGTGTGCCGCTGCGCACGCTGACCCTGAGCAGCAGTTGTTCAAGCTGTTGACCCAGCTCGAAATCGTCGGCCTCGTGGGTAGCGGGCACGTAGTGCTGCAAATGCGAAAGCAGGCGCAGCAAGTCGGCGGTGCTGATTGGCTGTGCGGCAGCCACCGCCTGCAAACGAGGCGCGAACTGCCCCCGCACCGGTGCCAACAGTGGTTGCAAAGCGGCAAAGAAAGCCTGCCCTGCCGCGTCCGCGCCCCCCTCTTGTCCCAGGTTCGCCGACCCACGTCGTGTACTCACGCGCCGGTCTTCGGCACGCCGGCGCGGTGCCGGCGGCAACTCGGGCAGCACACCGGCGGCGGCCAGCAGCTGGTTGGCTTCGCCATAAATCATGTCGACATCGCGCAGCACATAGCGCTCGAACAGTTTGAGCAGGACCAGTTTGACCCGCAGGCCGACCCCCAGGTTGCGGCCAGCATCAAGGAAGTAGCCACACAGCGCAGCCGGCCCCAACGGGTTGTGCTGCTCGTACAGGGGGCGGTCAAGCAGTACCTGCAAGCGCAGGCTCAGTTGCTGCAGGGCAATGCCGTCGCGCGACAGCACCCGCGCGACCATGCCTTCGATCGCGGCGGTACGCTCTACCTGGGCCTTGCTGCCCAGGTTGCCCGGCTCGACCATGGGCGCCCACAGGTCAACCTGACCGATACGGGCGAAGGCATCATAGAAGGTATCGAGAAAACCACGCTCGATGCTCTTGCGCTTCAGGCGCAGGTCGCGCATGGCTTCGAAGTACAGGTTCTGATCATGGCGATCGACGGCCTTGTCGGCCATCTCGAAGAGGGTGTCGTCAGCGTTGTCGAACAAGTCCTGCAGGCCCTGGCGCAACTGCAAGGCGGCCTTGTCGCGCACCTGCAGGAGCAACACCGGAAGGCAAGGCAGAGGCGCACGTACGCCTCGGTCGATGGCGGCCGCCAAGGGCACCACCTTGCCTTCATTCTGCATCCTGGACTCCTTGCAGGGTGTCTCGCCCGAAGGGGCTGAAGATCGTCAAAGTCATGACGCCAAATACCGGTCACCATTATCGGTAAAAATCCGCACAGCTGCCAGCGCCGTTTCACCGGCTGGCTAATGACCCTGATTTACCCCGCCTGCTCACACAGGCCGACCAAAGGTCATCGCCAAGGCGACTGTACACACCGGCCCCCTGCCCTATAATCGCCGGCATCTAGCTTGTGGAGCCGACCATGCCGAACCTACGCCTCGCCGACCTGACCGCTGAAATCGAAGCCAACGTGCGCCGCGCGTTGTTGGAGGACATCGGCAGTGGCGATATCACTGCGCAGCTGATCCCGGCCGAGCGCCTGGCCAAGGCGACCATCATCACCCGCGAAGACTGCGTGATCGCCGGCACCGCCTGGGTCGATGCCGTGTTCCGCCAACTCGACCCTCGCGTGGCCGTGCACTGGCAGGTGGCCGATGGCGAGCGCGCCACCGCCAACCAGCCGCTGTTTCATCTGGAGGGCCCAGCGCGTTCACTGCTCAGTGGTGAGCGCAGTGCATTGAACTTCCTGCAGATGCTTTCGGGGGTCGCTACCCGTGCGCGCTTCCTGGCCGACCTGGTGGAGGGCACCCAGGTGCGCCTGCTGGACACCCGCAAGACCCTGCCGGGCCTGCGCCTGGCACAGAAGTATGCAGTGACCTGTGGCGGTTGTGACAACCACCGCATCGGCCTGTACGACGCTTTCCTGATCAAGGAAAACCACATCGCCGCCAGCGGCGGCGTGGCCGCGGCCGTGGCGGCGGCGCACCGCATTGCGCCGGGCAAGCCGGTGGAAATCGAAGTGGAAAGCCTGGATGAACTGCGCCAGGCGCTGGCCGCTGGTGCCGACATCATCATGCTCGACGAGCTGAACCTGGAAGAAATGCGCGAAGCCGTGCGCATTACCGCGGGCAAGGCCAAGCTGGAAGCCAGTGGCGGGGTCAACGAGACGACTTTGCGGGTGATTGCCGAGACTGGGGTTGACTACATCTCGATTGGAGCCATGACCAAGGATGTGAAGGCGGTGGACCTGTCAATGCGCTTGAGCCTGTGAGCTGATTGTGGACACAAAAAAACCGGCCATTGAGCCGGTTTTTTTTGGGGGGGGGCGCTTTGCGCCCCGGTGTTCTCGAATCAGAACGAGGCGTTGGCCAGCCCGTCCAGGTAACGCTCGACATCCAGCGCCGCCATGCAGCCGGCACCGGCCGAGGTAATGGCCTGGCGGTAAACGTGGTCAGCCACGTCACCGGCAGCGAACACGCCCTCGACGTTAGTGGCGGTGGCGTTGCCTTCACGGCCGCCGTTGACCACCAGGTAGCCGTCCTTGAGGGTCAGCTGGCCTTCGAACAGCGAGGTGTTCGGGGTGTGGCCAATGGCGATGAACACGCCGTCAACCTTGATTTCGTCGCTGCTGCCGTCGTTGTTCTTCAGGCGCGCACCGGTCACGCCCATGTTGTCACCCAGTACTTCGTCCAGGGTGGCGTTGAGCTTGAGTTCGATCTTGCCCTCGGCCACACGGGCGTGCAGCTTGTCGACCAGGATCTTTTCGGCGCGGAAGGTATCGCGACGGTGCACCAGCGTCACCTTGCTGGCGATGTTGGCCAGGTACAGCGCCTCTTCCACGGCAGTGTTGCCGCCGCCCACCACGGCAACCGGCTTGTTGCGGTAGAAGAAACCGTCGCAGGTAGCGCAGGCCGAAACGCCCTTGCCCATGAAGGTTTCTTCCGACGGCAGGCCCAGGTAGCGGGCGCTGGCGCCAGTGGCGATGATCAGCGCGTCGCAAGTGTACTTGCCGCTGTCACCCTGCAGGGTGAACGGCTTGTTGGCCAGGTCGACGGCGTTGATGTGGTCGAAGACGATTTCGGTTTCGAAACGCTCGGCGTGCTCCTGCATGCGCTGCATCAGCGCAGGGCCGGTCAGGCCGTGCGGGTCGCCCGGCCAGTTGTCGACTTCGGTGGTGGTGGTCAGCTGGCCACCGGCCTGCATGCCGGTGATCAGCAGCGGCTTGAGGTTGGCACGGGCGGCGTATACCGCGGCGCTGTAACCGGCAGGGCCGGAACCGAGAATGATGACGCGCGAATGACGTACTTCAGACATGTCGAACTCCTGTCGAGCGGGCCGCAGGGCCGGCATCGTGTGCCGGCTGCGCCAGCTTTGAAATTAAAAAGGACCCACGCAGCACTTGGGGAAGGCTACAACGCGCAGGCCCGGAAAGCAGAAAGTTGAGCGCACTGTAGCGAGGTCGCAAAGATTAAGGAAATATCCTTCGACAATCCACCTCATAGCCATCGTCTATTCAGCGATTTCATCGATTATCAAGCCCTGCCGCTTTTGTTACCGCCCGTTTCCCGCTCGCGGCCCGCCTTTCGTCGGCGCGGCAAACTCGGTAAGGTCAGCGCGTTTCCCTTCTCTGCGGAGTTTCTCGATGCAAGCCCCTGTACTCTCTGGCCCCCAGTACCTGCGCGAAGGCCTGAAACTGGTGCTGAGCCCCAACCTGCGGTTGTTCGTGCTGTTGCCACTGGCGGTCAATCTACTGCTGTTCGGCGGCCTGATCTACTTCGCCGGGCATCAGTTCAGCCTGTGGGTGGACGCCCTGATGCCGAGCCTGCCTAGCTGGCTGAGCTTCCTCACCTACATCCTCTGGCCGCTGTTCGTCGCCCTGGTGGTGCTGATGGTGTTCTTCACCTTCACTCTGGTGGCCAACATCATTGCCGCGCCGTTCAATGGCTTTCTGGCGGAAAAGGTCGAGGTGGTGGTGCGTGGCCAGGACAACTTCCCGGCGTTCAGCTGGGGCGAACTGGTGGCCATGGTGCCACGTACCTTCGGCCGTGAAATGCGCAAGCTGGGCTACTTCCTGCCGCGGGCAATCGGCCTGTTCATCCTGTCGCTGATCCCGGTGGTCAACGTGGTGGCAGCGCCGCTATGGCTGATCTTCGGCGTATGGATGATGGCTATCCAGTACATCGACTACCCGGCAGACAACAACAAGATGAGCTGGCAGGACATGCTGGCCTGGCTGCGCAGCAAGCGCTGGCAGTCGCTGGGCTTTGGCGGCATAACCTACCTGGCGCTAATGATTCCGCTGGTCAACGTGCTGATGATGCCGGCGGCGGTGGCGGGGGCCACCTTGTTCTGGGTGCGGGAGCGCAACTGATCCCTGTTGATGCTCCAATTGCCGGGGCCGCTCTGCGGCCCATCGCCGGCAAGCCAGGCTCCCACAGATAAGGCGCATGCGGTCGGGGTGGGAGCTGGCTTGCCGGCGATGGGCTGCGCAGCAGCCCCAGCTTTTTACTGCCCCAACCGGCTGGAAAACTGCCCCACCACATCCACCACCCGCTTTGCCCCGTCCTGGATTTCGACAATAACGCTCCCCGTCTCGTCCGCCAGCGCCAGCCCCTGCTCGGCCTGACGCTTGCTGGTGTCGATGATCGCCACCGCCGCCTGGGCCAGCTGCTCGTTCTGCTGCACCACCCGGGCGATTTCCTCGGTCGCGGTGCTGGTACGCGAGGCCAGTTGGCGCACTTCATCGGCAACCACGGCAAAGCCCCTCCCCTGCTCGCCGGCGCGGGCCGCTTCAATGGCCGCGTTCAGCGCCAGCAGGTTGGTCTGCCCGGCAATGTCGCTGATGGTCTTGATGATCGAGCCAATCACCCGCGACTGGGTATCCAGCGCCTGGATGCCCTCTGCCGCCTCTTGCATGGACGCTTCCAGCCCGCGCATCACGCTGACGCTCTGGGTGACCACATCGGTGGCCTTGCGGGCGCTGGCATCGGTACCCAGCGAGGTGTTGTAGGCGACATCTGCCGCCTCTGCGACCGCCTGCTCCTGGTTGACCTGCTCGGTGATGACGGTGGCGAACTTGACCACCTTGTACAATACGTCATGGGCATCGAAGATCGGGTTGTACGATGCCTCCAGCCAGACCACCCGGCCATGGGCATCAATACGCTTGAAGCGCTCGGCAACGTACTCGCCACGGCGCAGCTTGTCCCAGAACGCCTGATAACCGGCCGAGTTGACCTCCTCCGGCTCACAGAAAATGCGGTGATGCTTGCCACGAATCTGTTCCAGGCGGTAGCCAACGGTGGCCAGGAACCGTTCGTTGGCGGTGAGGATGTTGCCATCGAGGTCAAATTCGATCACCGCCGTGGAGCGCATCAGCGCTTTGATCAGGCTCTCATGCTCGCGCGAAGTCTCGATGGTGCGGGTCAGGTCGCTGGAGTGCAGCGTGAAATACTTGATGCGCCCCTCGCTGTTCTTGACCGGCTGCAGAATCGACCGCAACCAGGCTTCCTGGCCATCGCCGCGCAGCAGGCGGAATGCACCGTTCAGGTGTTCACCACGGCTGATCGCGCCCTTCATGCGCTGGTAGAAGTCCAGCGTCTTCACATGGGCAGGGACGATGTCCTCGATGTTGCGCCCAAGCAATTGTTCGGCACGGTAGAGCATCTCGCTCTCGAAGTTGCCGTTGACCATCTCGATCCGCCCCTGGGGGTCGAGTTGCAGTACCAGCATCTCGCTGTCGAGGCTACTCTTGACCTGCTCGATGGACATCAGGTCTTCGCGCAGCTGCCGGATTTCTTGCTTGAGCTTGTTGTTGAACATCACCGCTCTCCTGGAGCGCATCGTCGAATGCATCTGCATCGGCTGTCGCTGCCCCCTCTTGAGCGGCCTGCAAGGAAAAATTCACCAAACGGAAAGCGTCGGTAATCAGGCGTCATCTGTACGTCACATTACAGTCACATTGGCGCAACTCAGCAGGCGGACACTTTTGTCATGAATACACCCGCCCTACGCATTACTCTGGTCAGCGAAACCTTCCCGCCCGAGATCAACGGCGTGGCCAATACCCTTGGCCGCCTCAGCGAAGGGTTGCGCCAACGCGGCCATGAAATCGAAGTGGTGCGCCCGCGCCAGGCCGGTGAGGCACCGCTGCACAACGACCCGCACCTGATGCTGTGCCGTGGCTGGCCACTGCCGGGCTACCCGGGCTTGCAGTGGGGCGAGGTATCGATGCACAAGCTGTTGCGCCGCTGGCGCCGGCAGCGCCCGGATGTGCTGTACATCGCCACCGAGGGGCCGCTTGGGCTCAGTGCACTGCGCGCGGCGCGGCGCCTGGGGGTGGCGGTAGTCAGCGGCTTCCACACCAACTTCCCGCAGTATTCCGGCCAGTACGGGCTGGGCCTGCTGACGCGCCTGCTCACCCATTACCTGCGCTGGTTCCATCGGCGCACGGCGATCACCCTGGTGCCCAGCCTCAGCCAGCGCCTGGAGCTTGAGCGCCGCGGTTTCGAACGCCTGGAGCTACTGGCCCGAGGAGTCGATGCCTGCCTGTTCAACCCGGCCCGACGCGACCCTGCATTACGGGAAAGCTGGGGGCTTGGCCCGGATGACATCGCCGTGCTGCATGTCGGGCGGCTGGCGGCAGAAAAGAACCTGGGCTTGCTGCGCCCAAGCCTGGAGGCCCTGCAGAAAGCCTATCCACACAAACGCCTGCGCCTGATCATGGTGGGTGACGGCCCACAGCGTGCCGCCCTGGAACAGCAGGTACCGGAAGCCGTGTTCTGCGGTGCCCAGCGTGGCGAGGTGCTGGCCGAACACTATGCCAGCGGTGACCTGTTCCTGTTTCCGAGCCTGACCGAAACCTTTGGCAACGTGGTGCTCGAAGCCATGGCCTCAGGGCTGGCGGTGGTCGCGTATGACGAGGCGGCCGCTGCGCAGCATATTCGCCATGGCCATAGCGGTGCACTGGCCATGCCGGGGGATCAGGCAGCGTTCATCGACTCTGCCTGCTGGCTGCTGGAAGAAGAAGAGACGTTGCGCCGGGTGCGCCTGAATGCGCGGCGGCATGCCAGCCGCCAGGGCTGGCCAGGGATTGTCGAGCAGTTCGAGGGGTATCTGCATGCAGCCCGGAACCAGGCTGCGACTTCACCAGCTTCGAGGCTGGGTGCTACGCGATCTGTGTAGGAGCGGCCTCGTGTCGCGATCGGGCTGCAGAGCAGCCCCTCGATTGTTGCGACAATGCTGATATCCGGGGCCGCTATGCGGCCCGATCGCGACACAAGGCCGCTCCTACAGAGGGACCCGCGTCAGGCGTTTCAGGCCAAGGCTTTCTCGATAGCCTGTACCACCGCCGGATCATCCGGTGCCGTGCGCGGCGAAAAACGCGCCAGTACCCGCCCGTCCTTGCCCACCAGAAACTTCTCGAAGTTCCAGGTTATGTCGCCCGGGAACTCCGCCCCCTCACCCGCCAGCAGGCGGTACAGCGAGTGACGCCCCGGCCCGTTGACCTCCAGTTTGCCACCCAGCGGGAAGCTCACCCCATAGTTGAGGCTGCAGAACTCCTGGATTTCCTTTTCGCTGCCCGGCTCCTGGCCGGCAAACTGGTTGCACGGCAGGCCAAGCACGTTGAAGCCCTTGTCCTTGTAAACCTGGTAGAGATTTTCCAGGGCCTTGTATTGCGGCGTGAGCCCACACTTGGAGGCAACGTTGACCACCAGCACCACTTGGCCCTTGAACGGTGCGAGGGGCAGCTCCCCGCCGTTCAACGCGTCCAGTTTCAGGTCGTGAAATGCACTCATGATGACTCCCCTCTCAGGTTCCCGGTTGCCGCGCGGGCAAATTCCGCCCACTAAAAAGGCGCTCGTCCAAACCGTCCACCTCCCGTAGGAAGGCAAATCGGCTTGCCCGAGCGCCTGGCGACTTTCTGAGCTTAGCGCAGAAAATCAGTGGTGATGGCCACCTTCACCGTGGATGTGACGGTGAGCGATTTCTTCATCGCTGGCGTCACGCACGTTGACTACCTTGACCTGGAAGGTCAGGCGCTGACCGGCCAGCGGGTGGTTGCCGTCAACGGTCACGTCGTCGCCGTCGATGTCACGGATGGTGACGATCTGCATCTGGCCATCCGGCGCCGAAGCGTGGAACTGCATGCCCACTTCCAGCTCGTCGACGCCTTCGAACAGGCTGCGGTTCAGGGTGCTGACCAGTTCGGCCAGGTATTCGCCGTAGGCCTCTTCCGGCTCGATGGAAACGTTCAGTTCGTCACCGGCCTGCTTGCCTTCCAGGGCTTTTTCCAGGCCCGGGATGATATTGCCGGCACCGTGCAGGTAAACCAGCGGTGCACCGCCGGCGGAGCTGTCGATGGTCTCCCCGGCGTCGTTGGTCAGGGTATAGTCGATGGAGACAGCCTTGTTGGCGGCGATCAGCATGGGGCAAGACCTTTTGCAAAAGTATGTAGAGCGGACAAGTGTAACCAAGCCATCGCCCGATTGCGAACGCACCGCGGACGAGCAACGGCCCATCAGTCGGATCACCGGCTTCCACCAGGACGAAGAAGGCCACTGGGTGGCCGAGCTTTCCTGCGGCCACACCCAGCACTTGCGCCACCAGCCGCCGTGGCAGGCGCGCCCCTGGGTGCTCGACCCGGTCCAGCGCGCGCAGCGCATCGGCCAGCCCTTCGCTTGCGGCTGGTGCGCACAAGGGGCCGATAGCGCTACCCTTGGCCGTTAATTTCTTGCACCGCTTATTTCGAGAAGCACGCATGCAGACATTTTTCATTGCGCCGACCGACTTCGGTGTCGGCCTGACCTCCATCAGCCTGGGCCTGGTGCGCACTTTGGAGCGCGCCGGCCTGAAGGTCGGCTTCTTCAAGCCGATCGCCCAACCCCACCCGGGTGACACCGGCCCCGAGCGTTCCACCGAGCTGGTCGCCCGCACCCACGGCATCAAGCCCCCCGTGCCGCTGAGCCTGGCCCACGTCGAGCGCATGCTCGGCGATGGCCAGCTGGACGAGTTGCTCGAAGAAATCATCCGCCTGTACCAGCAGGCCTGTATCGGCAACGACGTGGTGGTGGTCGAGGGCATGGTACCCACGCGCCACGCCAGCTACGCGGCGCGGGTCAACCTGCACCTGGCCAAGAGCCTGGATGCCGAGGTGATCCTGGTATCGGCGCCAGAAAACGAAGTGCTCAGCGAGCTGTCCGGCCGGGTCGAACTGCAGGCCCAGTTGTTCGGCGGCCCGCGCGACCCGAAAGTGCTCGGGGTCATCCTCAACAAGGTGCGCACCGACGAAAGCATGGCGGACTTTTCCACCCGCTTGCGCGAGCACTCGCCACTGCTGCGTGGCAACGACTTCCGCCTACTCGGCTGCATCCCCTACCAGCCCGAACTGAACGCCCCGCGCACCCGCGACGTGGCCGACCTGCTCGGTGCCCAGGTGCTCAATGCCGGCGACTACGAGCAGCGGCGCATGAGCAAGATCATCATCTGCGCGCGCACCGTGGCCAACACGGTGCCGCTGCTGACCTCGGGCACGCTGGTAGTGACCCCGGGCGACCGTGACGACATTATCCTCGCCGTCAGCCTGGCGGCGATCAACGGCGTACCGCTGGCCGGCCTGCTGCTGACCAGCGACAGCAAACCTGACGCGCGCATCCTGGGTCTGTGCCGCGGCGCCCTGCAGGCTGGCCTGCCGATCCTGTCGGTCAGTACTGGTTCGTACGACACCGCCAACCAGCTCAATTCGCTGAACCGCGAAATCCCGGTGGACGACCGCGAGCGCGCCGAATTCATCACCGACTTCGTCGCCAGCCACCTCGACGCCGCCTGGTTGCACCAGCGTTGCGGCACCCCGCGCGAACTGCGCCTGTCGCCGGCAGTGTTCCGCTACCAACTGATCCAGCGGGCGCAGCAGGCCAACAAGCGCATCGTCCTGCCGGAAGGCGCCGAGCCGCTGCTGGTGCAGGCTGCGGCCATCTGCCAGGCCCGCGGCATCGCCCGTTGCGTGCTACTGGCCAAGCCCGAGGATGTCGACGCCGTGGCCCGTGCCCAGGGCATCACCTTGCCGCCGGGCCTGGAGATTCTTGACCCCGAGTTGATTCGCGGGCGCTATGTGGAGCCGATGGTCGAGCTGCGCAAGAGCAAGAACCTCAACGCCCCAATGGCCGAGCAGCAACTGGAAGACCCGGTGGTGATCGCCACCATGATGCTGGCCCTGGACGAAGTGGACGGCCTGGTCTCGGGCCTGGTGCACTCCACCGCCAACACCATCCGCCCGGCCCTGCAGCTGATCAAGACCGCACCGGGTTCGAGCCTGGTGTCGTCGGTGTTCTTCATGCTGTTCCCCGAGCAGGTGCTGGTGTACGGCGACTGCGTGATGAACCCGCACCCAAGCGCTGCCGAACTGGCCGAGATCGCCCGGCAGAGTGCCGAATCGGCGCAGGCCTTCGGCATCGCGCCACGGGTGGCGATGATCAGTTATTCAAGCGATTCGGCCAGCGACGAGGAAGTCGAGAAAGTGCGTGAAGCAACCCGCCTGGCACAGAGCGCGGCGCAGGAGCTGCTGATTGACGGGCCATTGCAGTATGACGCAGCGGCCAACCCGGCAATTGCACGGGACCTGGCGCCGGGAAGCCCGGTAGCCGGGCGGGCCACGGTGTTCGTGTTCCCTGACCTGAATACCGGCAACACGACCCACAAGGCGGTGCAACGCAGCGCCGACGGGGTCAGCCTGGGGCCGATGCTGCAAGGCTTGCGCAAGCCGGTGAACGACTTGCCACGCGGGGCGCAGGTTGACGACATCGTGCATACCATTGCCCTGACGGCGATACAGGCGAGCGTGGTGCGCTAAAAACCGGGGCTGCCTTGCAGTCCATCGCCGGCAAGCCAGCTCCCACAGGGTCTGCATGGCCCTTGAGCCTTGTGCGGTACCTGTGGGAGCTGGCTTGCCGGCGATGGGCCGCAAAGCGGCCCCAGGATCGATACCTTACTGCTGAACCTGCCCCTGGTCATACTGCTGACCCGGAATCGGCTTCAGGTTCACTTCCACCCGACGGTTCTGCGCGCGGCCATTGGCGTCGGCGTTGCTGGCGATCGGCTGGTCCGGGCCCATGCCACGTACCGAAATACGCGAGGCATCCACGCCCTGCGAGGTCAGGTAGGTGCTGACCGCCTGCGCACGGCGCTGGGACAGGTCCATGTTGTGCTGGCGGCTGCCAGTGCTGTCGGTGAAGCCAACCACTTCGATGGTGTTCTGGTTGAACTGTTTGAACGAGCCGGCCAGGTTGTTCAGCGGCGAGTAGAAGCTTGGCGCGATGTTGGCCGAGTCGGTGGCGAAGGTGATGTTGCCCGGCATGATCAGTTTGATCTGGTCACCCTGGCGCTGCACTTCCACACCGGTGTTGGCCATCTGCGCGCGCAGTTCGGCTTCCTGCTTGTCAGCGTAGTAGCCGTAACCGGCTGCGGCGGCACCCACGGCGGCGGCGCCGATCAATGCACCCTTGCCCCGGTTGTTGTGATCGATGGCAGCACCGGCGATAGCACCGGCCAGCGCGCCCAGGCCGCCGTACTTGGCGGTTTTGCTCATCCCGGTGGAGCCCTGCGCCTGCCCCTGGCTGTCATAAGGGTTCTGGCCGGCACAGCCGGTCATCAGGGCAGCGGCGGTTGCGACGATAATCAGACGACGCATGGTGAACATGGACAAGCTCCTACTGAATTCATGAATGCTGCAGATCATAACGGGATCTATGCCAGCCTTGGATTGCATCGGCAACGAAAAATTCCATGAAAGTGCCTTCATGTGCCATCACGCACGCACGAAGGGGTTTTCACGCATCTCGTCGCCCAGGCGGGTATCGGGCCCGTGGCCGGTCACCACGATGGCCTCCTCGTCGAGCCGGTACAGCCGCTCCTTGATGGACCGGACGATGGCCCGCTGGTCGCCACCCCACAAATCAGTACGGCCAATGCCCCGGCGGAACAGGGTATCGCCGGCGATCAGCAGCTTGGCGTCGGCAAACCAGAAACTCATCGAGCCCGGCGTATGGCCTGGTGTATGCAGGGCCACGCCACAACCGCAGGCCAGCTCCTCGTCATCCCCCAGCCAGCGGTCTGGCGCAGGTACCGGAGTGTAGGGCACGCCGAACATCTGGCACTGCATTTCCAGGTTGTCCCACAGCGCCTGGTCGTCCTTGTGCAGGTGCAGCGTGGCGCCGGTCAGCTCCTTGAGCTTGCCCGAAGCGAGGAAATGATCGAAGTGCGCGTGGGTGTGAATGATGCTCACCAGCGTCAGGCCGTGGGCCAGCAGGCGGGCCAGGATCTTGTCCGGGTCACCGCCCGGGTCGACGACAATGGCCTTTTTGGTCAGTGGGTCGCCGATCAGAGTGCAGTTGCATTGCAGAGGGCCTACGGGGAAGGTTTCGCGGATGAGCGCAGGCGGGGCTTGGGTCATGGTGCTCTCGGTGGCAAAGCTGGAGTTCTGCTGAGAGCCTGACAGGAAATTGCGGTGGGTGCACGAGGTTCATGTCTTGAGAGGTTTGGCGCCTGTGAGATCGAGCGCCACACATCCTAAGGCAAGAACAACCTGAACAACCCACCCCCAAGCGCCCCGCCATTGGAAATCTCGATCCGCCCGCGCACCCCGCCGCTTTCATGCAGTGCCGCGATCCGCGCCGCAAAGTACAGGCCCAGGCCGGTACTGCCGCTGGTCGAGTCGATACCCTGGATGAATTCTTCCTGGCGTTCGAGCATGCGTTGTGGATAACCCGGGCCGTCATCGTTGACACAGATGACCAGCTGGTTGTCTGCCTCTTCGATGGTGATCAGCAAGGCATGCGCGGCAAAGCGGGTGGCATTGGTGATGACGTTGGCGATCACCGAGGCCACCAGTTCACGGTCGAAGAAACCCAGCGGGTTGTCGGTGTCGATGCGCCAGGTAGCAAGGATGTCCTTGTGCTTGAGCACTTCCTCGTGGGCGGCCAACTGGGCTTCGATGAAGTCGTCCAGTTCGTGGTAATCCGGGCACACCGGTAGCTGGTTCACACCCAGTTTGTACAACCCCAGCAACTGCACCAGCATGCCGTTGAGGTGGCGAAACTCATGCTCCATCACCCCTTGCTCGGCACCACCGCGCAGTTCCTCGGGCAAGCGCTGCACCCACTGGTTGTGGGACTGGATCAGCGCCGACAGGGTATTCTTCAAGTCGTGCACGGTGGAGGCGATCACCGTGGAAAAATCCAGCCCCTGATTGTCTTGATTCATGCGCCGAACACTCGGATGTGCAGTTTGCGGTAGCGGTCGTAGCGGTTGTCGCTGGCAGGGATGCCGGCCACGCTGCTCAGGGCGTCGCGACATTCCTGCATGATCGCCGGCGGAGGGCTGTCACCGCCGATGCGCAGCAGCGCCTGGGCAGTGTTGAGGGCGATGCTGATGTTCTTCGGCTGCATACCCAGCGCCTTGCGGAACAGTTGCAACGCCTCGCCGAGCTGCCCGCCCTGGTAACTGCGAACCCCCTGGCGGTTGAGCGTGACCGCTTCGGTAATGGCATTGAGCACGCTGGGGTCGTCCGTCAGTTTGCCGACCCTCTCCATGACCTTCGGGTCATCGCCATAACTTTCCACACAGCTTTTCAGCACGCCTATTGCCGCGGCTTCCTGACCCATGGCCTGCAACTGCGCGGCGACGGTCAGAGCCGAATCGACCGAGAAGAACTGGTTCATCTTGTCCAGGCGCTGGATCGCCTGTTCAGTCAGCTTGGCAGCCGTTTCAGGGTCGCCGGCCTGCTGCAGGCTGGCGGCCTTCATCATGCGGGCACGCACCTGCAGGCCCTGGTCCTCGGGGTTGTCCTTGGCCACTTCACTGAGCGTGCTGTTGATCTCGACCCGGGTGCGCGCATCCAGGCCAAAGCCGGCGTTCTTGCTCATCAGCGCCTGCACCAGGCCCAGGTTGTTCTCGGGGTCCTTGTAGCGTGAGCTCTGGCCCTGGTTCACCGCATGGCGGAACGCCTTCGAGGCACTCTCGAAGTCTTCGTTTTCCAATGCCAGCTTGCCCAACGTCGACTGCCGGCGCACCGACAACGGCGACAGCCGCACGGCTTCTTCGAGCATGTTCTGCGCGCGCCTGGTTTCACCCTGGGCCACCAGCACCTCGGCCATGCCATCATACAGGCCCGGCATGATCGGGAAGGCTTTGAGCGCCTGCTCGTACACCCCTTGGGCCTGGGCATTCTGGCCACGCTTGTGCATCAGGCTGCCCAACGCCGAGTACACCCACGGCTGCGGGCGGCTGGCCAAAATGGCCTTGAGGAACTTTTCCAGCTCCTCGAAGCGGTTGAGGTTGCGCAAGGCATCGGCCCGGTAGCGCAGGCACAACGGAGCCAGGCGTGGGTCACGCTTGCACAGCTCGGCGCAGGCCGCCAGCACTTCGCCCGGGCGATTGCGGTCCAGAGCCTGCAGGATCGGCTTGAGCAGGGTCTTGCGCTGGTACAGCTTCTCGACGCGCTGGGCCAGGCCAACCCGGTTGAACGGCTTGGTCAGGTAAGCATCAGGCTCGTGCTCGATGGCGCTGAGGACAATGGCCTGGCTGCTCTCGGCCGTGACCATGATGAATATGCATTCATGGCTGATGTGCTTGTCGAGGATCAGATCTTCGAGCACCTGCTGGCCGTTTTTCTTGCCGTCACCCAGGTGAAAGTCCTGCAGAATGACGTCATAGCGCTTCTGGGCGCACATGCGCAGTGCCTGCTCGCCACTGTCGGCGGTATCCACGTCACGCACGCCCAGCTCGCGCAGCATGGAACGGGTCGACGTGCGAAAGTCGGTAAAGTCGTCGACGATCAGAAAGCTCTTTTGCCCGTACTGCAGCATCAACACGACCTGCCTTGGAATGATTGAAAAATCGCGCGAAGCGATGCCACCGATCGCTGTATCGGCAGCTGGTCGGTAAAGATGAGGGTAGAGCGTTGCCGGCCACGGACCATGGCCTTGAGCCATGACTTTAGCGAGCAATGCCCCGCATGGCCAGTGTCATGCCAGCAACCCCAGGGATTTGGCCTTGGCCACTGCCTGGGTACGCCGCTCCACCCCCAGCTTGCTGTTGATATGGCTGGCGTGGGTTTTCACCGTATGCAGGGAAATGAACAGCCGCTCGCTGATCTGTTGGTTCGAACAGCCCTGGGCAATCAGCTCGAGCACGGCCTTCTCGCGGCCACTCAGGGCTTCGCCAGGGGTGGCGCCTGGCATCTGCGGCAAGCGCTTGAGCAGTTCGGCCTGTACCGGGCAAGCGCCAGCTGCCTGCAACTGTTCGAGAAGCCACTGCGGGTGTTGTTCCAGCAACGGCTGGAACGGCTGCAGCACGCCGCCATGGGCTGCTTCCAGCAACCTTGGCAACAACTGGGCGGCCTGCCCTTCCCGGCCTTCGCCCAGCAACAAGCCAAGCCACTGGCACAGGGCACTGACGCAGAGCATCATGCCGCCACTGGCCTGGCCGCGCTCGACCAGGCCGGCCAGGCGTTGCGCCGCGTCGTCGCTGCGCGACTGGATACGCTCGAGCAATGCCTGCTGCAAGGCGATGTGCAATGGCAGCAACGGGTGGAACTCGGGGGCCGCCGCCGGTTGCTCGCCACCGTAGGTCTGGCCCAGGCGCAGCAGCCAGGACTCGGCCAGGTCGATGCGCCCCTGGGCCAGCCACAACTCGCATTTGACCAAGGTGATCATGGCCAGGTAGTAGACCGGCGGCACATCCCAGATATGCATCAACCGCTCGGCTTCGGCCAGTTCGGCAAAGGCTTCGGCAAAGTGCCCTTCCCTGCCATCGAGCGTAGCGATCACGCAGTGGCCGATGAGCACACTGATATCGCGGCAGGCCCGCGCCTCGCCCAGCCCCGCACGCAAGCGGGCACGGCCCTGGGCCGGCTGCAGACGCGAGACCAGCAGGTAGCCTTCGTAAAGCGTCAGCCGCGCGCGCACGGCATACAGGCGCTGTGCCGACAGCCCTTGCAGGCGCTGCAGCCCCTCGCGCACTTCGTCCAGCGCACGCAACACTTCGCCACGGGCATGCAGCACCCGCGCCCGGTCGTAATGGGCCAAGGCCTCGAACAGTGGGTTGCCGACACGCTGGGCCAGTTCCAGGGCCTCGCGGTTCCAGCCCCGGGCCCGCCAGAAATCGCCATCGGCAATTGCCAGGTTGGACAGCGTCGACAGGCACACCAGGCGTTGGCCATAGCGCTTGCTCGGCAGGCTCTGCAGCGCTTCGCCGCAATAGGCCAGGGTACGCTCGCGGTCGCCCCGGCCACGGGCGATCACCCCACTCAGCGCCAGCCACTGGGCCAGCATGGACTTTTGCGCGGTCGCCGAAGGTGCGGGCAGGAAGCGGCTGAGGTAACCCGCCAGTTCCTCGGCCGCGTCTAGCTGACACGCCAGGCCCAATGCCCAGCTGTACAGCACGATCAGCCGTGGCGTGCTGATGAGCAGGCTGTCGGGCAGGTCCATTTTCCAGCGCAGCAACATACCAACGTTCTGTTCAGCCAGCAGTTGTTCCTCGGACAGGCTCTGCACGAGGTCGGCGGCGACATCGAGGTGACCGGCACGCAGTGCCTGCTCCACCGCTTCGTCAAGCAGGCCCTGGCTTTCGAACCAGCGGCAGGCACGCAGCTGCAGACTGGCCAGCGGCTCGCTGGCCTGGCGGCTGCGCAGCAGGTCGGAGAACAGGTGGTGATAGCGGAACCAGTGGCCATGCTCGTCCAGCGGCACCAGGAAAACCTGGTGCGCCTGCAGGAAACGCAGGATCGCGGCACTGTCATGGCGGCCGCGTATGGCATCGCACAGCGGGGCGCAGAACCGTTCCTGGCATGCCGTGTCGTACAGGAAGGCCTGTACGTCGGCGGGCAGCATGTCGATGACTTCTTCCAGCAGATAGTCGCGGATCAGGCCTTCGCCGCCATGCAAGGCCTGGGGCAAGGAATGTTCGTCGGCAGACTCGCTGGCCGCCAGTTGCCAGAAACGCAACCCGGCCACCCAACCATCGCTGCGCTGGATCAGATTGTCCAGGGCCTGGCCACGCAGGCCGGTGGGCTGGCGACCGATCACCGCCAGCGACTCTTCGTCGGTCAGGCGCAAGTCCTGTTCGTTGAGTTCGACCAGATGCCGCGACAGGCGCAGGCGCGCCAGGTGCCAGTCCGGGCGCTGGCGGCTGGTGACCAGCAGCACCAGCCCGGCGGGCAGGTGATTGAGGAAGAACTGCAGGCAACGATCGAGCACTGGCCCCTGAGCCAGGTGATAGTCGTCCAGCACCAGCAGCAAAGGCGTATCGGCTTGCAGGTACAGCGCCAGCTCGTCAAGCAGGCCGTCGAGCCATTCCTCGAAAGCGAAAGGTTGGTGACGCTGGCGCATTTTCAGCAGGCCCATGGCCTGGCCGCCCAGCGCCGGGCAGTATTGCTGCAAGCCTTCGAGCAGGCGTTCGAGGAAGCGGCCAGGGTCGGCATCACGCTGGCTCAGCCCCAGCCACAGGCTACGCCAGTGTTCGGGCAGCGCTTCGCAAAATTCGATGGCCAGGGCGCTTTTGCCGAACCCGGCGGGGGCATTGACCAGCAAAAGCCGCCCGCCGAGGCCCGCTTGCAGCCGCTGGCACAGGCGCAGGCGCGGCACATGGCCGTCCGGCAAGGGTGGCCGGAAGAAACGCCCGTCCAGCAGGCCCAAGGCCTGGCTGGTGAATCCATGCGTACGGGACAGATCTGTCATGGCCGGCTCGTTCTGGTTGGAAGACTACGGCGGTATGGATGCTTGCGAGACTAGCGGGTAACGCTGCGCATTTGAAGATGATGGGCGCAATTGGGTTGTAAAAGACTACGACAAAAAGCAACAGCGCTGATGGACAGGGGCTGGGGCGGGGCTTTGCCGAGGTATTCACCAGGCTTATTGCCTGTTCCGGCCTCTTCGCGGGCACGCACGCTCCCACAGGATCGGCACGGTCTTCAAGACTTGCACAGTACCTGTGGGAGCGGGCGCGCCCGCGAAAGGGCCAGAACGGGAAAATGAAACGCCCCGGACAAGCCGGGGCGCTCAGAGGTTGCGCGATACTTAGCGAATGCCCGACTGGCGCAGTGCCGCCGGCTGGAAGTCAGCCTTGCTGGCGCTGAAGCCGAAGTCGTAGGCGCGTTTTTCTTCGTTCTTCATGCCCAACGCCAGGTAACGCCCCGACTGCAGGTCGTAGATGGCCTCCAGGGTGTACCACGGCACCTCGACGTTGTAGTACGGCTGGGCATGCGCCTCGGACACGCGCCACAGCTGGCCACGGCCGTCGTACTGGTCGATCACCGCAGCCTGCCAGGTGTCCTCGTCGATGTAGAAGTCACGCTTGGCATAGATGTGCCGTTGGCCCGGCTTGAGGGTCGCAACCACGTGCCACACGCGGCGCAGCTCGTAACGGGTCAGGTCCTGGTTGATGTGCCCAGCCTTGATGATGTCGGTGTACTTGAGCTTGGGGTCGTCGAGCTTGTAGGCGTTGGACGCAATGTACAGCTCCTTCTTGCCTTCCAGCTTCCAGTCATAGCGGTCTGGCGCACCGTTGAACATGTCCAGGTTGTCCGAGGTGCGCAAACCGTCGGCCGCGGTACCTGGGCCGTCGTACGACACTTGCGGTGCCTGGCGCACGCGGCGCTGGCCGGCATTGTAGATCCATGCCTTGCGCGGTTCCTTCACTTGGTCGAGGGTTTCGTGCACCAGCAGCACGGTACCGGCCAGGCGCGCGGGCGCGGTCACTTCCTGCTTGAAGTAGAACAGGATATTGCCCGGGTTGTTCGGGTCGTAATCCTTCATCCTTTCACGGAAAACGAACTGGTCGGAGAAGAACACCGGGTTGAAAGAGCCGTTCTGTTGCGGCGTGGCCTGGGTCACCAGGCGGCTGACGCTGCCGCCCCGATAGCGGGTGATGTGGTTCCAGATCACCTCCAGGCCGCTTTTGGGAATCGGGAACGGCACCGCCGTGCGGAAGTTGTTCAGGCCGTTGCCGCCTTCGACCAGGGTGGTCTTGGTGGCGTTTTCCTTGATGGCGGCGAACACGTCGGCCGGCACCGTGGAACCGCGGTGGGTCTTGAATACCGGGATCTTGAAGGTGTCCGGGTAACGCTTGAGCATGGCCAGCTGGCCCGGCGAGAGCTTTTCCTTGTACTGGTCTGCATTCTGCGCAGTGATGGTGAACAGCGGCTTTTCACTGCCATACGGGTCGGACAGGAAGCCCTTGCCGTCGACACTGCCTGCGGTCTTCGACAGCGGCTCCCACGGGCCGATCGAGCCGTCGGCGTTACCAGCTTTTTCGGCGCCCATCGGGGTCAGGGTACTGCCCAGCTTGGCCGCCTCGTCGGCGGATACTGCAGCCATGACGCTGGTCGCCAGCAGGGACAGGCCCAGTACACCGGCTTGCAGCAGACTTCTGGTCTTGTTCATGTCGTGTCGTCCTGGATCTGAATGCTTAGAAGTTCACGCCGAAGCTGAGCGCGACGAAGTCGCGGTCGTCCACGGTGGTGTACTTGCCATCGAAGAAGTTGGTGTACGACAGGCTTGCCGTGTAGGTGTTCTGGTACTCGGCGTCGAGGCCCAGGCTGACAGCCTTGCGGCCTTCCTCGAAGTTGGCGCCAGGGCCTGGCGAGTAGCCGGAGACGTCGTGCGACCAAGCCACGCTCGGCTTCAGGTTGACCCCGGCGAAGACGTCGTTGTAGTCCCAGATAACCCGGGCGCGGTAACCCCAGGAAGTGCTGGTGGTGAAGCCATCATTCTCGCAGTTGCGGGTCAGGTTGGCGGTAGAGGCCCCCGCACCAGCGCCTGCGATGGTGCCGGCATTGAGTGCCTGACAGGTATTGGCCCCACCCGTAGATGGCAGCGGGCCTGGACCGTACACCGGGTCGCGACCATAGCGGGTGTCGTGCGCGCTCTCCAGGCCACCCACATGGGTGACACCGAGCTCACCCACCACGGTCATTCGGCTGGCGCCCATCACCTGGTCGAAGAAATGTGTGAGGGTGGTCTGGAACTGAGTGATCTCCTTGCGGCGATACCCATGCAGGTCCTCCCCGGGCGTACCAGTCAGCAGCGAAGCGTTGCTCAAGCTATCGCCAATAGGGCGGACCCCGGCGAACAGAATATCCGTGGTATTGAGTTGCACCGGTGCGTTGGGGCGGTAGCTGAGCTCGCCGCTCCAGGCGGTCCCGGTGGGCAACGTGGTGGAGAAGCTCAAGCCATAAAGGCGGATATCCTCGGGGTATTCGACGAAGTACTCGGAGTTACCCGCCACGATCAACGGCCGCAGCCCTGCAAACGGTGTATTCGTCAAGCGATCTGCTGCGGTAAATGTAGCCTGCGAGGCGCCGGTCGCGCTGAAAATAGGCGCACGGCTGTGGTAATTCATGAAATAAGCACCGAACTCGGTACCCAGCGGTTCAAACATGTAGCGGAACGCCACGCCAAACTGACCACTGTCTCGGGCATCACGGTCAGCCCCGCGCCTCACCAACACGCCCTCTTCGTTGTAGTTCACATTGTTGGCGGCAAGCACACCTCTGGCCTGCGCCGGCAGCGCGTTGAGCGTGCGGCTACTGCTGAGCACACGCAGATTGTCGGTACAGCCATCAGCAATGATGTCCGGCTGGGAGAAGAAGGTGCCGCAGTTGTCGACGACCGTCTGGTCCCACTCGATCTGGTAGAAGGCCTCGGCCGACAGGTTGTCGGTGAGGCTTTGCGAGATGTAGAACATGTTGACCGGAATCAGGCCTTCCTTGATCTCGGCCCCCGGGCGGCGGAACGCCGACACGTCGATCGGGTTGATCGAGTTGATGCCGCCGCCGATGAAGGTACTTTCACCCCAGCTCACCACCTGCTTGCCCAGGCGCACCGAGCCAGGCTGATCGCCGATGGCGTAGTTGTGGTAGACAAATGCGTCGAGTAGCTCGGCACCGGACGATTTGGCGCCTTCCTTGCGGTTGGAGTCGCTGATGTCCTTGAACTCGCGGCCTTCGTCCTTCAGTTCGAAGTCGTACCAGTACTTGCCACGGACGAACACACCGGTGTCGCCGTACTTCAGTTCCAGGTCATGGATACCCTTGAAGATCTTGGAGAAGGTTTCGCCCTTCTTGAAGTTCAGGTGGCCATCGTCGGATGTCTGCGACAGGCCCTTGCCGCCGTTGTTCACCCCGATCAGGTTCTTGTTGGGGTTGGCCGTCGACCAGCTGGCGCCGATGGAGAGCGACGAGTCGAACTGGCCTTCGATTTCACCAATGTTGAAACTGACAGCGAAAGCAGGACTTGCGAGCGTGGAAGCAAGGCTGACGGCCAGGGGCAACTTGGCCCGGCGCCAGAACAGGTTTGCAGATTTCATCGACGCTACTCCATGTACTTTTTTTGTTATGGCAGTGAGTCCTTTCAAGAACGGCCCGAGCGACCGGTGTGCAGGCTTGCGCCCGCGGCGACACGGCTTGCGCATGTCGCCTTCCCCCATTCCTGAAAATCCCCTGGCCCCGACTATAGCCAGCAAGGCACAGGCGCTTGATCCCTCTAAAGTGTGATTTGCGCTCCGTGCTGCCAACTCGCTGTAATGCTGTCCCGGTTGCGCGCTGGCAGTGCTAAAGGATGGCGCATTTCTGCCGTTTGGCAAGGCCAGGCCGCTCTAGCATGCGGGTCGCGCGCAGTGGTACGCGACCCGCAAGGCGGTTACAGCGTGGACAGGAACGCGCTGTTGCTGGCCTGCCACTGGACGATGTCCTGGCGGATGCGTTTCTTGTCGAGCTTGCCGACACTGGTCTTGGGAATTTCAGTAACAACGGCGATCTGGCCTGGAATGGCCCACTTGTTGATGTGCCCTTGCTCGACGAACGGCTTGAGATGTTCCTTCAACGCCTTGGCGTCGATGACCTGGCCTTCGCGCACCACCAGCAGGGCAAACGGGCGCTCGCCCCACTGCGGGTCGGCCACCCCCACCACCGCCACTTCGCGCACGGCCGAGTGGCGGCTGATCAGGTCTTCGAGGTCAAGCGAGGATATCCACTCGCCACCGGTCTTGATCACATCCTTGATGCGGTCGCGGATGTCGATGTAGCCCATGCCGTCCAGCGTGGCGACATCACCGGTGTGCAGCCAGCCACCCTGCCACAGCTCCTCGCTTTTTTCCGGCTCCTTGAAGTAGCCCATGGTCAGCCACGGCGCGCGCAGCACCAGCTCACCCTGGGTTTCACCGTCGGCAGGCAGGAAGTTGCCGTCGCCGTCGACGATAGCCGCCTCGACCAGCGGTACCGGCACGCCGGCCTTGATACGGTAGGTGACGCGCTCATCCTCGCTGCCGGCTTGCAGCTCGTCGTTCAGGTGGGCGGCGGAAATCAGCGGACAGGTCTCGGACATGCCATACGCGGCGGTCAGCTGGATACCGCGCGCCAGGGCGGCCTGGTACAACGAGCGGTTGAGCGCGCTGCCGCCGATGATGATCTTCCAGCCGCCGAAATCCTGGCCTTGGGAAGTCGGGCAGTTGAGCAACATCTGCAGGATGGTCGGCACGCAATGAGAGAAAGTGACCTTTTCCTCACGCCACAGTTTGATCAGCATGTCAGGCTCGTAGCGCCCCGGATACACCTGCTTCATGCCGAGCATGGTGGCGGCGTAGGGAATACCCCAGGCGTGCACGTGGAACATCGGGGTAATGGGCATGTACACGTCGTTGCTGCCCAGCAGGCGCACACTGTCGATACTGCCGGTCACCGAAGCTTCAGCCAGGGTATGCAGCACCAGTTGCCGGTGGGTGAAATACACCCCCTTGGGGTTGCCGGTGGTACCGGTGGTGTAGAAGGTGGTGGCCACCGAGTTCTCGTCGAAGTCGGGGAAGTCGTAGCCCGGGCTGGCAGCGGCCAGCAGTTGCTCGTATTCGCCCACCAGGTTGGGCAGCTCGGCGGTCTTGTCCGGGCCGTCGGTCAGCAGCAGGGTCTTGTCGACGGTAGTCAGCTGCCCGGCGATGGCCTGGTACAGGCCGACGAAATCGCTGTTGACCAGCACCACGCGGTCTTCGGCGTGGTTCATGGTGTAGAGAATCTGCTCGGGCGACAGGCGCACGTTGATGGTGTGCACCACTGCACCGATCATCGGAATGGCGAACATGCATTCCAGGTAGCGGTGGCTGTCCCAGTCCATCACCGCCACGGTGTCACCGGCCTTTACCCCGGCTTCGGTCAGCACGTTGGCCAGGCGCGCGATGCGTTCGTTGAGCTGTGGGTAGGTCAGCCGCAACTGGTCGCGGTAGACGATTTCGCGGGTCTTTTCATAGCGGCTGCCGGACATCAGCAGGCGCTTGATCAGCAGGGGGTAGGCGTAGGCGCCCTCGGCGGGCTTGATGATGCGGGTCTGCAACATGGGTATCCCTTTCTGAAAAGCGGGCCGGACAAGTCTGGAACTACTGTAGTTCGTCAATGTGACGGCTAAATCAGCCGAAGGAATGATTTGCATGGCGAAGGTATGAGTGGCGGGCGTTGACGGGCGGTAACCGCGGGCTAGACACTGCGCCGAAAGCTTCAGGATTTGTGCTGGAGCCAAAGGCCCTTTCGCGGGCACGCCCGCTCCCACAGTTACCCCGCCCTACCTCGGAGAACTCCATGCCCAGCCCGCGTCGCGCCGTGTTTCTCGATCACCAGTCCCTGGACCTGGGCGATCTCGACCTCTCGCCCCTGCAGCAGCAGTTCGACACGTTCGAGCTGTTCGCCGCCACCCGTCCGGAGCAGGTCGCCGAACGCCTGCAGGGCGCGGTGGCGGTGATCAGCAACAAGGTCATGCTCGACGCCGCCACCCTGGCCGCCAACCCGCAACTGAAGCTGATCCTGGTGGCCGCCACCGGCACCAACAATGTCGACCTGGCGGCTGCGCGCGCCCAGGGCGTCACCGTGTGCAACTGCCAGGGCTACGGCACGCCGTCCGTCGCCCAGCACACCCTCGCCCTGCTGCTGGCCCTGGCCACCCGGCTGTGCGACTACAACCAGGCGGTAGCCGACGGCCAGTGGGCCAAGGCCAGCCAGTTCTGCCTGCTGGACTTCCCCATCGTCGAACTGGAGGGCAAGACCCTTGGCCTGCTCGGTCACGGTGAGCTGGGCGGCGCGGTGGCGCGGCTGGCCGAAGCCTTCGGCATGCGCGTGCTCAGCGGGCAGATCCCCGGCCGCCCGGAACGCCCCGACCGTTTGCCGCTGGACGAACTGCTGCCGCAAGTCGACGCCCTGACCCTGCACTGCCCGCTGAACGAGCACACCCGAAACATGCTCGGGGCCCGCGAACTGGCCCTGCTAAAGCCCAACGCACTGGTGGTCAACACCGCCCGTGGCGGCCTGATCGACGAGCAAGCACTGGCCGACGCCCTGCGCAGTGGCCACCTGGGCGGCGCCGCCACCGATGTGCTGAGCGTGGAGCCGCCGGTCAACGGCAACCCGCTGCTGGAGCCCGGCATCCCGCGCCTGATCATTACCCCGCACAGCGCCTGGGGTGCGGTGGAATCGCGCCAGCGCATCGTCGGCCAGCTCAGCGAGAACGCCCAGGCCTTCTTCGCCGGGCAGCCACGCCGCGTGGTCAGCTGAGCCCGGCGTCTACCTCTGCTACACTGCGCCACTTTTTTCCAGGAGGCGTCGTCCATGGACCCGCGCAGTGAAGTGTTGCTCCGCCAGGCAGAGCTGTTCCAGGGGCCGCTGCTGCTTGCCGGCGCCCCCGCCGACGGCCTGCTCGCCCAGTTGCCCCAGGCCCAGGCCTGGACCTGGCATGCGGGCGACCAGGCCGTGCTCGAAAGCCGCTTCGCCGGCCGCAGCCACTATGCGGTCGAGCCCCCTGAAGTGGCTTTTGAAAGTGCCGTGCTGTTCCTGCCCAAGTCCCGTGAACTGGCCGCCTACCTGCTCAACGCCCTGGCCTCGCGCCTGGCCGGCCGCGAGCTGTACCTGGTCGGCGAAAAACGCGGTGGCATCGAAGGCGCGGCCAAGCAGCTGCAGGCCTTCGGCAAGCCGCGCAAGCTCGACAGCGCCCGCCATTGCCAGCTGTGGCAGGTGACCATCGAGCACTCGCCAGAAGCCAAACCCCTGGAAAGCCTGGCCGAACGCTTCGAGCTCAGCCTGGAAGACGGCCCGTTGCAGGTGGTCAGCCTGCCCGGTGTGTTCAGCCATGGCCGCCTCGATCGCGGTACCGCCCTGCTGCTCAAGCACCTGGATGGCCTGCCGAGCGGCCATGTGCTGGACTTTGGCTGCGGCGCCGGGGTGCTGGGCGCCACGGTCAAACGCCGTTATCCACAAAGCCGGGTGACTTTGCTGGACGTGGATGCCTTCGCCGTGGCCGCCAGCCGCCTGACCTTGGCCGCCAATGGTCTGGAAGGCGAAGTGATCAGCGGCGATGGCATCGACGCGGCGCCGACCGGGTTGAGCCTGATCCTGAGTAACCCACCGTTCCATACCGGGGTGCACACCAACTACCAGGCATCGGAAAACCTGCTGAAAAAATCGGCCGTTCATCTGCAAAAAGGTGGCGAAATGCGCCTGGTTGCCAACAGCTTCCTGCGCTACCAGCCGCTGATCGAAGGGGCACTGGGCAACTGTCAGGTACGCGACGAGGCCGATGGCTTCCGCATCTACCGTGCAACACACGGCTAAAAACAGCGCTTGCCGAAAGCGTTTTGCCTAGGCAGAATCCGCACCGTCCTAGGGGAGTAGTCTCCCGCGAGCGCCCAGCTCGCCCGGTACGCGTCAACATACTTGGTCCACAGACCATGGCGCGTGCGACCCACCATGCCAGCCTGCATGGCGAGATCCGCATAGACGGATCCAGGGTTTGACAAGACCTATGACACGCACACCTTACCCGGGGCGGGGAGGTTGTACGTGTCATAGCCGTGTCGACCCGCCCCCGTAGGAATCCTGATGCTGGAATCTCTGTTGGTCCCCACCGCCATCGTTGCGCTCGCCGAAATCGGCGACAAGACGCAATTGCTCGCGCTCATTCTCGCGGCCCGCTTCCGCAAGCCCTGGCCGATCATCGCCGGTATCATCGCCGCCACTCTGGCCAACCATGCCGCGGCCGGTGCCGTGGGCGCGTGGGTCGGCAGCTTCTTCAGTGACTCGGCACTGCACTGGATTCTGGCCGCGAGCTTCACCGCCACTGCGCTGTGGACCCTGATACCGGACAAGATGGATGACGACGAAAACCCGGCACGCCGCTTCGGGCCGTTCCTGACCACGCTGATCGCGTTCTTCCTGGCTGAAATCGGTGACAAGACCCAGGTCGCCACGGTGATGCTGGCTGCGCAATATCCGCACCTGATCATGGTCATTATCGGCACCACCCTGGGCATGTTGATCGCCAACGTGCCGGTGGTACTGGCGGGTAACTTCGCGGCGGACAAACTGCCGTTGACGCTGATCCGTCGCCTGGCGGCCACGGCGTTCTTCGTGCTGGCGATCGTGGCCGTTTATTCGGCGATGAAGGCCAGTGGCTGGGTGGGGTAACCCGAAAGACGACAGGCTGATGCCGAACCTGTAGGAGCAGCCTTGCGCTGCGAAGAGGCCGGTACAGGCACCAGGAAATGTGGTGCTCTTACCGGCCCTTTCGCAGCACAAGGCTGCTCCTGCAAGGGGTAAGCATCTGGAAGTCGGGGTTTACTTCCTGGCCGCCTGATACAACGGCATCACCTTCGGAATCGCCGCCTGCAGCGAAGCAATGCGGCTCTGCGACGCCGGGTGAGTGCTCATGAACTCAGGCGGTGCACCTTCGGAAGCCTGGCTCATCTTGTTCCACAGGGTAATCGCGGCATTCGGGTCGTAACCGGCACGCGCCGAAAGCTCCAGACCGATCAGGTCGGCTTCGTTCTCGTTGGCCCGGCTGTTGGGCAAGGTCATGGCATAGTTCACCACGGTATCGGCCATGGCCATGCCACCTTGGCCGAGGCCAAAGATGGCACCGGCACCCTGGCGGGCCATTTCCACGCCATACGCCTTGGACATTGCCTCGCGGCTGTGCTCACGCAGGGCATGGGCGATCTCGTGGCCCACCACCGCAGCAATTTCCGCATCGGTGAGCTTGAGCTGGTCGATCAGCCCTGTGTAGACGATGATCTTGCCGCCCGGGCCGCAGTTGGCGTTGAGCTCGTCGCTCTTGATCACGTTGACTTCCCAGTTCCACTGCGCGGCATCCGGGCGGAACTTGGGCGCCTGGGCGATCAGGCGGTTGGCAATGACCTGCACACGCTTGGCATCGGCGCTGGACTTGTCGAGCACGCCTTTGTTCGATGCCTCCCCCAGGGTCTGCTGGTACGACTGGGCGTACATCTGGTTGACCTCATCGGTCGAGAGCATGCTGAACATGTACTGCTTGCGCTCGACGCCGACAGCTCCGCCGCTGGTGGTATTCACCGCCTGGCAGCCGGCTAGCAGGATGCCAGCACTCAACAGGCTGACGACAAAAGACTTACGCATGAAAACACTCCCTTTCTACATGCGCCGTATCCTAGGCTGACTCGCCGGTGGGCCGCCATAGCCGCATGGAAGATTTTCTTCGCCTGTACCGGCCTTTTCGCGGGCATGCCCGCTCCCACAGGGAATGCTGTCAGCCTGAGGACCCGCGAAGAGGCCGGTACAGGCAACCCCTCAAGCCGGGGTAAGGCACTCTGGCGCATCCAGCTTCGGGTCATTGACGAAATTCGCCAGGGCCCGCTCACGCAACGTCGCCGGCGGGCTGGCCAGCAGCTCGTGCAAGCGGGTCAGCGGCGTGTCCGGGTCAAGCCAGGCCGCCTGCCCGGCCTCGTCCAGTATCAGCGGCCGGCGCTGGTTCATCGCCGCCTGGGTCACCACCGCGCAACTCAGCCACACCTGGTCCTGCACCGGGTAAGCCTCCCACACGGCAGCGAAGTACAGCGACGCGCCCTCCCCCGGGGTCAGCCAGTACGGGCGCTTGCGCACGCTGCCACGCCATTCGTAAAAGCCGTTGGCCGGCATCAGGCAGCGGCGCTGGCGAAGCGCGTCACGAAACATCGGCTGCTCGGCCAGGGTCTCGGCGCGGGCATGGGCGGGGGTACGGGAAAGGTCGGTGAGCCAGGCCGGGGTCAGCCCCCAGCGCGCCTTGGCCAATTGCAGCTGGCCGTCGAGCTGGCGCTGGATCAGCACCGAGCCCCCCGGCGAGATGTTCCATTGGGCTGGCTGGCCGACGGGAAACCCCGGCAGACTGGCAAGGGCCTGAGGCCAGCGAAACAGGGCATAACGTCCACACATGGGCGAATTAAGAACCTAGCAGATCAAGGTACCGGGGAAACTCTCCGGTTCGTCGCCAACCAGTGGCTGGGCGTCATTGTACGCATCGATCAGTTGCCGTGCGTACTCGGCCTGCTCGTCAGCCACCGCAAGCCCCAGCAGGCCCTGCAGCGGCAACTCGCCGGCAGCACCGACCAGGTCACGGCCGACCAGGTGCGCCTCGATCCCCTCGCTGGCGAGCATGCCCGCCAGCATTTCCGCCTCGAGCAGGCTTTCCGGTTCGTAGATACGCTGCATCAGGCATCGTCCTCACGGCGGACGTCGAGCATCCATTCGTCACCATGCACCTGCAGAATGAACACCACAGGCTGGCAGCACACCTGGCAGTCCTCGGTGTAGACCTGGTCACCACCTGACAGGTCAACAGTGGTTTCCACACGCTCGCCACAATAAGGGCAATCATAGAAGTCGGTTTCCAGCATCGAGGTCTCCGCAGTGACTTATGCGTATAATTGCCGGTCTATTTACAGGGCCTGTGTGTGTCCGAGCCGTTTTTCGGAGCCCGTCCCTACCTTATTACCCTAGCCGTTTCCAACAAGAGAGCATGATGGGCGAATTCGATGCCATCCGACCGTACGACGACGCTGAGGTCCCTGCCGTTCTGGCACGCCTGCTCAGCGACCCGGCATTCCTCGATATCCTCACCCACTTCCGCTTCCCGCGTGCGGCCGGTGCTCTCGGCTGGTTGCTCAAACCGCTGATCGCCCGCCGCCTGCGCAAGGAGTTCGCCGGCGTCACCTGTGTCTCGACCCTGCAGGACAAAGTCGAGTACTACGTCGACCAGACCATCGACCGCGCCACCGACGGCGTCACCTATTCGGGCGTAGAGCAGCTCAAGGCCGGCACCGCCTACCTGTTCCTGGCCAACCACCGTGACATTGTCATGGACCCGGCCTTCGTCAACTATGCGGTGTACCACGCCGGCCTGCCCACGCCGCGCATCGCCATTGGCGACAACCTGCTGCAAAAACCGTTTGTCAGCGACATGATGCGCCTGAACAAGAGCTTCATCGTGCACCGTTCGATCAGTGGGCGCCGCGAGAAGCTGGCGGCCTACCAGTTGCTTTCGGCCTATATCAACCACTCGATCCGCAACGACGCCACCTCAATCTGGATCGCCCAGGCCGAAGGCCGGGCCAAGGACGGTGACGACCGCACCGATTCGGCGATCCTCAAGATGTTCCACATGAGCCGCAAGGACGAGCCGTTCGGCGCGGTGATCCAGAGCCTGAACCTGACACCGGTGTCGATCAGCTACGAATACGACCCGTGCGACCAAGCCAAGGCCCGCGAACTGTACATCCGCGCCACCACCGGCACCTACAAGAAGGCGCCAGGCGAGGACGACAACAGCATCGCCAAGGGCATTACCGGTTACAAGGGCCGGGTGCACATCAACTTCGCCCCGCCAGTGACCGAGTACCACGAAGACACCAAGCAGCTGGCAGCGGAAATCGACCGGCAGATCCTTGGTGGCTACCGGCTGTTCCCGGTGCATTATCTGGCCTATGCCATGTGGGACGGCAAGGATGAGGCGCTGCAGGTGCCGAGCGCCGAGAAGGTGTTCCCGGCTGATGAGCTGGCCCGGGCGAAGGAAGAATGGCAACGCCGCCTGGATGCCTGCCCAGAGGAGCAGCGGCCGTACCTGGTGTTGCAGTATGCGACCCCGGTGCGCAACCAGTACCAGGTCAGGCAGCAGGCGCCGGTTGCCTGATCGGTCCTTGGGCTGCTTTGCAGCCCATCGCGACACAAGGCCGCTCCTACAGGTATCCGCGATCCCCTGTAGGAGCGGCCTTGTGTCGCGATGGGCCGCTAAGCGGCCCTGAAATCTCAAACCCAGGTACTGAACCAGGACAGCAGCAGCGCCATCGCCAGGCACGAAAAACCGAGAATATAGAAGTACCGCGGTACCCGCAGGTCGAACGCGTCCACTACCCCCTCACCCATTGCCATGTATTCGCGGGTCTCGGCCTCGCGCCGCCGCGCACTGTGCAGCAGCAACCCGCCCGGGCAGGTCAGCAGCAGCGCCAGCAGATTGATCAGCTTGATCGGGTGGGCGGCCAGGAACCCCCAGAGTACTTGCAAGGACATCACGCAACCTCGGCATGAGCGACGGCAAAGGACGGCATTTTACCCAAGTCGTTCCCTGACGCCCGGCCCAGGCGACAAAGTGTCATCAAGTTTCATCTGGCATGGCACGAGGATTTGCCGGCCTCTTCGCGGGCACGCCCGCTCCCACAGGAACACCACCATGTTCAGGTCCAGTGATATCCCTGTGGGAGCGGGCGTGCCCGCGAAAGGGCCGGCACAGGCAACAAAAAACCCGCTGCCTGGAACACAGGCAGCGGGTTCTGTTTTACCGCGGAAGGCTTACTGCCCCAGCACCTGACCGATGGTCGGGTCCTTGAACATGCGGGTCAGGGCATCGCTCAGCACATCGCCCACCAGCTGGGTGTTGGTTTCCTGGTTCGGCGCCATGCCGAAACGCTGGTCCAGCGAAGCGCCGTAACGGCCGCTGTAGCGGCGGCCGCCATTGGACACGTCGGCACGGAAGGTGGCACCGATAGTAGCCTCGGTCACGTACAGGTTGTCTTTCGGCGACTGGTACTTCAGCTCGGCCAGGGTCACGGTCAGCTGCGGCGCGTTGTAGGCGTTCGGCGTAGGGGTGAAGCCGAGCAGGCGCACCGCAGCTTCGGCCTGGGCCTGCAGCTTGGGCACGATGTCGTTACCGCTGACGCTGATGGTGCTGGTCTCGGGGTACATGCCACCGCGAGTGCCCAGGGACTGCGAGGCCCGGCCGTCAACCACCCGGACCACGACCGGCTGGCCATGGCCGACCGGGGCGAGCTGGGCCTTGAGCGTGGGTTGCGGGTTGAGTTGTTGCGGGCTGTGGGCACAACCGGCCAGGCTGAGGCTGGCCACGGCGATCAAACCGAACAACAGACGTTGCAACATGCGCGTTACTCCAGAAAAAGCGGCGAAGGCCCACAGTATACCTAGCCACGCATCGACCAGTCATCGGTCCGCCCCGCTTGTCACAATCGTTTCATCGCCACGCCCTTATCCTTGCGCCAAGCCCTAACGCAAAGGACTCGTCGCCATGGCCTCGCTCCGGACCCTGCTCTTCCAACGCCCGCGCCACAATGCCTATGCCTGCCTCGACGCCGACGGCAAATGCCTGGCCTTCAAGCAATGCAGCCAGGCGCCCGGCGGCAGCGGCTGGGTCCAGGTCGGCGAAATCCAGCTTGCCTGGCTGGGCCGCGAGCTACCCGCCAGCGCCCGGGTTTGCGCCCGCGCAAGCCGCCGCTGGCACCAGCGCATCCTCGCGGCCTGACAAACGCTGCAATAAAAACCACGAATGGCGACATTTCTGCCCGCGACATCGCTATAATCTCCCCCCGATTATAAGGACGTCTCCTGATCGGGCCCCGCACTCGCCGATTGACCCCGGCAACTTCAACGCTTCGCCCACAGAGAGCCTTCCACTCAGGTCTTGCATCGGCTGTCGTGCCTGCTTTCCGGCCCTTCACACTGCATGAACCTGCGGGTTGCCATCGCGCAGTCCCCTTTTGAGGTTCACGTCTCCAAAAGAGCGTGAAAAAACGGTTTTCACAACTTCACAAGAGTGTGGCGAGCAAATGAACAGTCTGGCATGTGCAAAAGCGGCAGATGTGTCCCGAACAGCCCTGAACAGGCGGCAAATGCGCTCATCCCGTATGAGTGTCTGAGCCGTTCCATAACGCACGCACGACACCTTGACCATAAGTCGAATTGCCGCACCCGTGGCAAACCGCGTTCAATACCTGAACCCGAAGACTGATTGGCGGTGTCCGCGGAAGTTGCAAGAACTGCGAAAAGTCGGACATGGCGAACCTGGCGAACCCAGGTCCTGTGCTGTCAATTAGGTAGCTGTAGATTGTGGAGACGCGTTAAATGGCGCAGAACGAATCGGTTGATGTGGTACTGGTAGGCGCGGGCATCATGAGTGCCACCCTGGCCGTACTGCTCAAGGAGCTCGACCCGACCCTGAAGCTAGAGGTCGTGGAGGCGATGGACTCCGGAGCCGCGGAAAGCTCCAACCCCTGGAACAACGCAGGCACCGGCCATGCCGGCCTGTGCGAGCTTAACTACACGCCCCAGGCCGCCGATGGCAGCATCGACATCAAGAAGGCCGTGCACATCAACACCCAGTTCGAGGTTTCGCGCCAGTTCTGGGCCTACCTGAGCAAGAAGGGCAACTTCGGCCCGGCGCGTGCCTTCATCAACCCTGTCCCGCACCTGAGCTACGTTGAGGGTGACAAGGGTGTTTCCTTCCTCAAGAAGCGCTATGAGCTGCTCAAGCAGCACCATGCCTTCGCCGACATGGAATACACCGAAGACAAGGCCGTGATGAACGACTGGATGCCGCTGATGATGCCGGGCCGCCCAGCCGACCAGCACATCGCCGCCACCCGCGTGCTCAAGGGTACCGACGTCAACTTCGGCGCCCTGACCAACAAGCTGCTGAAACTGCTGGGCGACTCGCAGGACGCCCAGGTCAAGTACAGCAAGAAGGTCGTTGGCCTGCGCCGTAACGGCAAGGGCTGGACCGTGAGCATCAAGGACGTCAACAGCGGCGGCAGCCGTGAAGTGGACGCCCGCTTCGTCTTCCTCGGCGCAGGTGGCGCGGCCCTGCCGCTACTGCAGCTGTCGGGCATTCCGGAAAGCAAAGGCTTCGGCGGCTTCCCGGTCAGCGGCCAGTGGCTGCGTTGCGACAACCCGGAAATCGTCAAGCAGCACCAGGCCAAGGTCTACAGCCAGGCCGCGGTCGGCGCCCCACCGATGTCGGTACCGCACCTGGATACCCGTGTGGTCGATGGCAAGAAATCGCTGCTGTTCGGCCCCTATGCCGGCTTTACCACCAAGTTCCTCAAGCACGGTTCGCTGATGGATCTGCCGCTGTCGGTGCGCATGGGCAACATTGGCCCGATGCTGGCCGTGGCCCGTGACAACATGGACCTGACCAAGTACCTGGTCAGCGAAGTGATGCAATCGATGGAACAGCGCCTGGAAGCCCTGCGTCGCTTTTACCCACAAGCCAAAGCCGAAGACTGGCGCCTGGAAGTGGCTGGTCAGCGCGTGCAGATCATCAAGAAAGACCCGAAGAAAGGCGGCGTGCTGCAGTTCGGTACCGAGCTGGTATCGGCCCAGGACGGCAGCCTGGCTGCACTGCTCGGCGCATCGCCGGGTGCTTCGGTGACCGTGTCGATCATGCTGGAACTGATCGAACGTTGCTTCCCCGAGCAGGCCAAAGGTGCCTGGGCTGCCAAGCTCAAGGAAATCTTCCCGGCTCGCGAGAAGACCCTGGCGACCGATGCTGCCTTGTACCACAAGATCAGCGCCGACAACGACGCGGCCCTGGACCTGGTGGAAAGCAGCCCGGCGGCCAAGCATTACGCCTGATTCGGCTGGTAACGAAAAAACGCCCCTCGGGGCGTTTTTTTTGTGTCTGGTTACTCACCAACCTGTGCCGGCCTCTTCGCGGGCATGCCCGCTCCCACAGGTTCGGCGCCGCCCTCAGGCTCTGTACCATCCCTGTGGGAGCGGGCGCGCCCGCGAAGAGGCCGGTGCAGGCTAACGATCAGCCACGGGCGTTGGCGATGATCTCGATGTACTCCGCCGCATTGCGCTGGTCAGCAATCTGCTCGACAAAGGTCTTGCCATGCTCGTCCTTGCCATCCAGGTCCAGCCCGGCCTCGACGAAGAAGCCGACAAAACGCTCGAAATCGTCGATGCGCAGGCCACGGTATGCCTTGACCAGCTTGTGCAGCGACGGCGAGGTCACGCCATCGGCCGGCTCGAACTGAAGGAACGCCTTGATATAGTCGTCACTGATCTCGTCACCGATTACCTGTTTCTTGTCTTTACGCATTGCCGACTCCAACTGGACCATCACGAAATTTCCAAGGCCGGCAGTGTACCCCCCGCAGCCCGGACGCCTCAACGCGTACGTACGGTCCCGGTGTGCAGGTCGGCCCAGACGTGGCCGTTGGCGTACGTGAGAAACTGCACATACAGGGTCTCGTTGCGCAGCAGGTCCATGATCACCCGGTAGTCGCTGACCGGGTAATTCAGGCTCAGGGTGCGGGTTTTCTCGTCGTACACAGGCTTCTTCAGGCTCTTGGCGGCCTCACCGTCGAAGGTCAGCAGCACCTGGGAAATGGTCGCGCCCTTGCTCAGCGGCTTGCCTTTGAGGCGCACCTGCAGCGACGAGGTGATCGGGATCGGCTGTTGGTCGGACTGGCGCTGGGTACCCACGACCACCGAGTAGTCGGTCACTTGCAGCAATTGCTGGCCGGTCGGCGCTTCCTGGCGCAGTGACTGGTCGTCAGGTGGCAGGAACTGGCTGTGCAGCGGTGCGGCGGCGAGTGGCAGGCTGATCGCCAGCAGGAGGGGAAGAAACGCACGCATGTGAGGCTCCTTGGATGAAGGAGCACTCTAGCATGGAGTGCTTGGGGCGTATGACCCTATCGCCCTGTAGGAGCCGGTACAGTCAACATCAATCGAACTGCGCGAGCATCCAGGACTGGTACTCGGCCACGCCTTCTTCACCTTCGCGCGGCGCCCAGTGCGCATGCTCGCCCTCGCCCACCGGCCGGTATGGCCCGGCCTTGCACTCGAACAGGATGCTGTCCGGCTCCAGCACCACCAGCCCATGGTAGGTGCCGGGCGCCAGGTCCACGCCGAGGCAGTCACCACCGGCCCGTAGCACGCGTTTGTCAGTCACCGCGCCCTGCTCATCGAAAATCAGCAGGCCCAGGCACCCCTTGAGCACGATCAGGGCCTCGGCCTTGTCGTCGCTGAGGTGGCGATGCGGCGGGATGTAGGTACTTGGTTGCAACCCGACTGCCATGCGGTGGCATGGCTCTTCCATCTCATGGAAATTGTGGTGCTGCCGCCCGCGCGGGTTGGCGGCAGCCCTTGCGGCCAGCCCGGCGAACAGCGACTGGTCGATGAACGCAGGCTGGCGCATGATTACAGCCCCTTTACGGCGAAGATGCCGTTGGCGTTGCGCCAGTAGCCTTTGTAGTCCATGCCGTAACCGAAGATGTAGCGGTCGACGCACGGCAGGCCCACGTAGTTGGCCTTGAGCTCCGGGCTGGCCTTGCGGTCATGGTCCTTGTCGATCAGTACCGCGGTGTGCACAGAGCGCGCCCCGGCATGCTTGCAGAACTCGATGATGGCGCTGAGGGTGTGGCCTTCGTCGAGGATGTCGTCAACGATCAGCACGTCACGGTCGATGAACGACACTTCCGGCTTGGCCTTCCAGAACAGCTCGCCGCCACTGGTCTGGTTGCGGTAGCGCGTGGCATGCAGGTAGCTGGCTTCCAGCGGGAACTGCAGGTGGGTCAGCAGTTTGCCGGAGAAGATCAGGCCGCCGTTCATCACGCAGAACACCACCGGGTTCTTGTCGTGCAGGTCCTTGCAGATCTGCTCGCCGACTTTGGCGATGGCCGCTTCGACTTCGGCTTCGGTGTACAGGCAGTCAGCTTCCCGCATGACTTGACGGATATGCTCGAGATCGGCGGACATGGCGCTCTCCGGGGGGTGCATTTTGGAAAAGCGGGCAAAGGTACGCATCCGCTCGCCTCAGATCAAGCATTTATGGACTAACGTCCAGAATGACCAGACGACAGCACAGGCTGAATAGATTAATCTAGCGCGGTTTTTTTGCCCGCCTTTCGGAGCCCCCTATGCCTACTCGTGAGATCCGCCATCCGCTGATCCGCCACAAGCTCGGCCTGATGCGCCGTGCCGATATCAGCACCAAGAATTTTCGCGAACTTGCCCAGGAAGTCGGCGCGCTCCTGACCTACGAAGCCACCCAGGACCTGCCGCTCGAAACCTACGAGATCGAGGGCTGGTGCGGCAAGGTGCAAGTTGAAAAAATCGCCGGCAAGAAGATTACCGTGGTGCCGATCCTGCGCGCCGGTATCGGCATGCTCGACGGCGTGCTCAGCCTGATCCCGGGTGCCAAGGTCAGCGCCGTCGGCGTTGCCCGCAACGAGGAAACCCTCGAAGCCCACACCTACCTGGAAAAGCTCGCGCCGGACATCAACCAGCGCCTGGCCCTGATCATCGACCCGATGCTCGCTACCGGCGGCTCGATGGTCGCCACCATCGACCTGCTGAAGAAGGCCGGCTGCAAAGAAATCCGCGCCATGGTCCTGGTCGCCGCGCCAGAAGGCATCGAAGTGGTGGAAAAAGCCCACCCGGACGTGCAGATCTACACCGCCTCGATCGACCAGCGCCTGAACGAACACGGCTACATCGTGCCAGGCCTGGGCGATGCCGGTGACAAGATCTTCGGCACCAAGCAAAAGGACGCCTGATCATGCAGGACGGCTTCAACGACCCGCTCTGGCGCCAGGTCGTTTCGGGCGCGCAGATGCTCTTCGTGGCATTCGGCGCGCTGGTGCTGATGCCACTTATCACCGGCCTCGACCCGAACGTCGCGTTGTTCACCGCCGGCATCGGCACCCTGTTGTTCCAGCTGGTCACCGGCCGCCAGGTACCGGTGTTTCTGGCCTCGAGCTTTGCCTTCATCACTCCGATCATCCTCGCCAAGGGCCAGTTCGGCCTGGCCGAGACCATGGGCGGGGTGATGGCCGCAGGCTTCGTGTACACCTTCATGGGCCTGATGGTGAAAATCAAAGGCACCGGTTTCATCGACCGCATGCTGCCACCGGTGGTAATCGGCCCGGTGATCATCTCCATCGGCCTGGCCATGGCGCCGATCGCCGCCAACATGGCGATGGGCAAGGCCGGTGACGGCAGCGTGCTGCTGCCGTACACGACCGCCATGATGATCTCGATGCCGGCCCTGCTGACCACACTGATTGTCGCCGTGTTCGGCAAGGGCATCTTCCGCCTGGTACCGATCATTGCCGGCGTGCTGGTCGGCTTTGCCCTGTCGTTCGCCTTTGGCGTGGTCGATACCGCCAGGATCGCGGCAGCACCGTGGCTCGAGATCCCGAACTTCACCGCGCCGGCGTTCAACTGGCAGGCCATCCTGTTTATCGTCCCGGTTGCCTTGGCACCGGCGATCGAGCACATCGGCGGGGTGATCGCGGTCGGCAGCGTGACCGGCCGTGACTACCTGAAGAAGCCCGGCCTGCACCGCACCCTGCTGGGTGACGGCCTGGCCACCACCGCAGCCGGCCTGTTCGGCGGCCCGCCCAACACCACCTATGCCGAAGTTACCGGCGCGGTGATGCTGACCAAGAACTACAACCCGAAGATCATGACCTGGGCCGCGGTCTTCGCCATCACCCTGGCCTTCATCGGCAAGTTCGGCGCGCTGCTGCAGAGCATCCCGGTACCGGTGATGGGTGGCATCCTGTGCCTGTTGTTCGGCTCGATCGCGGCGGTGGGCATGAACACCATGATCCGCCACAAGATCGACCTGGCCGAAGCGCGCAACCTGGTGATCGTGTCGGTCACCCTGGTGTTCGGTATCGGCGGCGTGCTGATCGGCAGCGGTGACGGCCCGGATGACTGGGGCCTGAAGGGCATCGCCCTGTGTGCCATCGTGGCTATCGCCCTGAACCTGATCTTGCCGGGTAATGATGGCTGGAAGCACAAGAAGCTGGATGATCAGTTGCCTTGATCCTGCTTTAACCTGGTCTGGCCATTTCGCGGGCTTGCCCGCTCCCACAGGTACTCCACTGCCCTCTGGCATTGTGCAAAACCTGTGGGAGCGGGCAAGCCCGCGAAGAGGCCGGTACAGGCAACCTGAAAGTCAGGCTTTCTCGCACATCCCAGCCAGCGCTTTCACCCACTCCGGGTGATCATTCAGGCACGGCACCAGCACCAGCTCCCGCCCGCCAGCCTCGACGAACTGCTCGCTGCCACGCATGCCGATCTCTTCCAGCGTCTCGATGCAATCGGCAACGAACGCAGGGCACATCACCAGCAACCGCTTCACTCCGGCCTCGGCCAGTTCGTCCAGCCGGGTTTCGGTGTAGGGTTCGATCCACTTGTCGCGCCCGAGCCGCGACTGGAACGATACCGACCACTTACCGTCCGGTATGCCCAGCTTCTGCGCAAAAGCCTTGGCCGTGGCCAGACACTGCCCGCGATAACACACCGCACGCACCTCGGCACTGGCACCTTCGCAACAATCCGCCGCGCGCAGGTCATGCTTGCCGGTCGGGTAGAGCTTCTTCAGGTGCCGCTCCGGCAAACCATGAAAGCTCAGCAACAGGTGGTCGTAGTCCTGCTCCAGGTACGGCCGGGCGCTGGCCGCCAGCGCCTCGATGTAATCCGGGTGTTCGTAGAATGGTTGCAGCACGCGCATCTGCAACGGCAGCTGACGCTCGCTGATCGTCTGCCTGGCCAGCTCCACCACCGTGGTCACGGTGCTGTCGGCGAACTGTGGATACAGCGGTGCCAAGGTCACCTTGCGTACACCTTGGGCCGCCAGACGCTCCAGCACCTCGGGCAAGGCCGGCTGGCCATAGCGCATGGCAATCTCCACCGGGCCATGGGGCCAGTATTCGACCATCGCCGCCTGCAAGCGACGGGTCAGCACCACCAGCGGCGAACCCTCTTCCCACCAGATCGAGCCATAGGCATGCGCCGATTGCTCCGGGCGCTTGATCAGGATCAGCGACACCAGCAGGCGCCGCAGCGGCCATGGCAGATCGACCACATAAGGGTCCATGAGGAACTGGTCGAGATAGCGGCGCACGTCGGCCACCGAGGTGGAAGCCGGGGAACCCAGGTTGACCAGCAGCAGGGCGTGATCGGTCATGCAGCGTCCTATGTCAGAGGCGGCTGGACAGGTTGTCCAGGGCCGATTGCAAATCGTTGAAGCGGAAGGTGAAGCCAGCCGCCAGCAAACGTACCGGGCGGGCGCGCTGGCCGCCGAGCAGCAGGGTCGACAGCTCGCCCAGCCCGGCCTTGAGCAGCAGTGCCGGCACTGGCAGCAACGCCGGCCGGTGCAAGGCGCGGCCCAGGCACCTGGCAAACTCGCGGTTGCGCACCGGCTCGGGGGCGCAGGCATTATAAGGACCGCTGGCATCCTTGTGCTGCAAGAGAAAATCAATCAGGGCGATCTGGTCGTCTATATGGACCCAGGGCATCCATTGCCGCCCGTCGCCCAAAGGCCCGCCCAGCCCCAGTTTGAAGGGCAGGCGCAGACGCGACAAAAAGCCGCCATCACTCGCCAGCACCAACCCGGTACGTACCAGCACCACGCGAATGCCCTGGGCCTGGGAACGCAGAGCTGTCTCTTCCCAGGCGATGCACAGCTGGCTGGCGAAATCTTCGCGCACCGGCGGTGACGCTTCGGTCAGCTCGCGCTCGCCACCGTCGCCGTACCAGCCCACCGCAGAGCCGGAGATCAGCACTTGCGGGCGCTGTTCACGGGTACCCAACCAGGCCAGCAACTGCTCGGTGAGTGTGACGCGGCTGGCCCACAGCAGGTTGCGCCGGGCGGCTGTCCAGGGCCGGTCGGCAATCGGCGCGCCAGCCAGGTTGATCACTGCGTCCAGCTGATCATCCGCCTCCAGCTGCTCCAGGCGGGCGATGCCACGTACGCCGTTACCACAGATTCTCGGCACCTGCTCAGGTCGCCGGCTCCATACCGTCAGGCGATGACCCTGGCCGAGCCAGTACTGGCACAGGTGCTTGCCAATCAATCCGGTGCCGCCTGTCAGCAATATATGCATGGCTGTGTCCTCGCAGAATGCGGCGGTGGTCTATTTTTAACATCAAGGCACTTTTTTGACCCGACGCTCTCGGATAAACATAGGCCACCCTGCCTGCCAACACGGAATATACTTATACAACATTTGAGCATTGTACAGGTTTGCCTGACAGCGTAGTCTGCTTACAGCAAGGTTTGAAGAGGCCATCATGACAGTACCTATTGCCATCATCGGGGCCGGTATCGCCGGCTTGTCAGCCGCCCAGGCCTTGCAGAAGGCCGGCCAATCCGTGCATTTGTTCGACAAAGGCCACGGCAGTGGCGGGCGCATGGCCAGCAAGCGCAGCGAAGTCGGCGCGCTGGATCTCGGCGCCCAGTATTTCACCGCTCGTGACCGACGCTTCGTCGAGCAGGTACAACAGTGGGTTGCCGCTGGTTGGGCCGAGCAATGGAAGCCACAGCTGTACAACTACCGCGATGGTGAACTTAGCCCCTCCCCCGACGAGCAGACACGTTGGGTAGGTGTGCCGCGCATGAGCGCAATCACCCGCGGCCTGCTCAAGGACGTGACGGTCAACTTCGGCTGCCGCATCGCCGAGGTGTTCCGCGGCAAGCAGTACTGGCACCTGCAGGACACCGAAGGCTGCAGCCACGGCCCCTACAGCCGCGTGGTGATTGCCGTGCCGGCACCCCAGGCCACCCCGCTGCTGGCCTCTACGCCCAAGCTCGCTGCCGTGGCCGCCGGCGTGCAGATGGAACCCACCTGGGCCGTCGCCCTGGCCTTCGAGGCCGCGCTGGACACGCCGATGCAAGGCTGTTTCGTACAGAACAACCCGCTCGACTGGCTGGCGCGCAACCGCAGCAAGCCCGGGCGTGACGAGAAGTGCGACACGTGGGTACTGCACGCCACACCGGACTGGAGCCGGCAACACATCGATCTGCCCAAGGAAAAGGTAATCGAACAACTGTGGGGCGAATTTGCCGAACTGGTCGGCTGCGTGGTGCCGGCACCTGCTTTTGCCTTGGCCCACCGCTGGTTGTATGCACGCCCGAGCAGCAACCATGAATGGGGCGCGCTGGCCGATGCAGACCAAGGCTTGTACGCCTGCGGCGACTGGTGCCTGTCCGGCCGTGTCGAGGGCGCCTGGCTTAGTGGCCAAGAGGCAGCACGGCGGCTGCTCGAACACTTGGAATGATGGTTATACAAAAAAACAGGTTTGCATAAGTTCCAGGCTGTGCTGGAATAAACTTGTACAAGTTTCGACGTGCGTACAAGTTTATGGAGGCAGCCATGCACGACCCATCCGCCCACAGCAAGCCGCGCATCGCCATCAGCGCCTGCCTGACCGGGCACAGCGTGCGCTATAACGGCGGCCACAAGGCCTCTGATCTGTGCCGTACGCAGCTCGAGGAACACTTCGACTGGTTGCCGGTATGCCCGGAGGTGGCCATCGGCCTTGGCGTACCTCGCGACCCGATCCGCCTGGTGGGCGACCCCGAGCAACCGGAAGTGGTCGGAACACGCAACCCGGGCATGGACCTGACCGGCCCACTGCGCACCTACGGCGAGCAGATGGCCGGCGAACTGGACGGCATCTGCGGCTACATCTTCATGCAGAAATCGCCGTCCTGCGGCCTGGAGCGGGTCAAGGTCTACCAGAGCAATGGCCACCCGGCCATCAATGGCGGGCGTGGCGCCTATGCCCAGGCATTCTGCGCCCGCCGCCCGGACCTGCCGGTGGAAGAAGAAGGCCGTCTGCACGACCCGGTCCTGCGCGAGAACTTTATCAGCCGCGTGTACGCCTACGCTGACTGGCAACGCCTGCTGGCCGAGGGCCTGAGCCGGGGTGCGCTGGTGCAATTCCACTCGCGTTACAAATACCTGCTGATGGCCAACAACCCCCAGGCCTATCGCACCCTGGGGCGTTTGCTTGGCAGCATGAATCGCGATGACGACCCGCAGAGTATCGGCCCGCGCTATTTCAGCCAGCTGATGCAGGCCCTGCGCCGCTGCGCCAGCCGTGGCACCCATGGCAACGTGCTGCAGCACCTGAGTGGCTACTTCAAAGAAGCCCTGACCCCACAGGACAAAGCCGAGCTGCAGGCCATCATCAACCAGTACCGGCAAGGTGTGGTGCCGCTGGTGGTACCGCTGACCCTGCTCAAGCACCATCTGCGCAAGCACCCCGACCCGTATTTGCAGCAACAGGCTTACCTGCAGCCACACCCCGAAAGCCTGGGGCTGCGCAATGCTGTCTGAGATCCTGCTGCCCATCGGCGAACTGGCCCGCCGCACCGGCGTCAACCCGGTCACCTTGCGCGCCTGGGAGCGGCGCTACGGCTTGCTCAAGCCCCAGCGTACGGCGAAGGGACATCGCCTGTATCCGCTGGACCAGGTCGAGCGCGTCGAGGCGATCCTCGCCTGGCTGCAGCGTGGCGCTTCGGTCGGCCAGGTCCGCGAGCTACTGGACAAACCTCCCACTACGCCGCCCAGAGGCGACTGGCAGACCCGGCAGTTCCAGTTGGTCGACGCCATCGCCAACCTGTCGCAGCGCGCCCTCGACCAACAGCTCAACCAGGCCATGGCGCTGTACCCGGCCGTAACCCTGTGCGAGCAATTGTTGTTGCCGCTGCTGGACATACTCGAACTGCGCTGGCGCAACTACTTCAATGCCCGGGTGGAACAGGCTTTTTTCCACACCTGGCTGCGGAGCAAGCTGGGGGCCCGGGTTTATCACGACAACCAGTTGCTGCAAGGCCCGCCGGTGTTGCTGGCCGATGACCACGAGCGCGGGTTCAACCCGGACCTGTGGCTTTGCGCCTGGCTGTTGACCAACAACGGTATTGCGGTCGAAGTGCTGGAGCACCCTATCGCCGGCGCCCAGGTCAGCCATGCGGCCATTGCCCTCAAGGCCCGCGCGATTGTCCTGCACCTGGGGCCGCGCATCGATGCAAGGGCACTGCAGCGCACCTTGGGCAATGTGTCGCTGCCCATCCTCCTGGGTGGTTCAACACTGGCGATGCACGAAGCCCAACTGCGCAACCTCGACCATCCCGACCTCTCGCTCTTCGATACCCCACAGGCAGCCTTGCGGTTGCTTCAGCGCAACGACCGGCCACCTGCGGCAATGGACCCATCATGCAATTGACCTGGCTGCGCAGCGACCTGCGCATCGACGACAACACCGCCCTCAGCGCCGCCAGCGAGCGCGGCCCCACCTTGGCCCTGTGGCTGGTCAGCCCTGGGCAATGGCGGGCTCATGACGACGCCGCCTGCAAAGTCGACTTCTGGTTGCGCAACCTGCGCGACCTGCGCCAGTCGCTGGAGCGCCTGAACATCCCCCTGCTGATCCGCAGGATCGACACCTGGGACCAGGCCCCACAGGCCGTGCTCGACGTCTGCCGCCAGTATCAGGTGCAAAGCGTGCACTGGAACGAGGAGTACGGCATCCACGAGCAACGCCGCGACGACACCACCCGCGCGCTGCTGGAAAGGTCGGCCATCCAGGCCCACAGCCATCTCGACCAGCTGCTGTTCCGCCCGGGCACCATCCTTACCCGCAGCGGCGACTACTTCCAGGTGTTCAGCCAGTTCAAGAAGAGCTGCCTGGAGCACCTGCACCGCGGCCTCCCTGCCCTGGCCCACCGGGTAAAACGCCAGGCACCGCTGCAAGTCAGCAGCGACCCGATCCCCGAGCACGTGGACGGCTTCGAAAAACCTGAGCAAGCCCTGCGCGACCACTGGCCGGCCGGCGAAGCCGAAGCTCAGGCGCGGCTGAGCCGTTTTCTCGACGAAACCATCGACGACTACCAACAGCTGCGTGACTTGCCTGCCAGGCCCGGCACCAGCCAGCTCTCCGCCTATCTGGCCGCCGGCGTGATCTCGCCACGCCAGTGCCTGCATGGCGCCCTGGCGAGCAATCGCGGCGAGTTCGACAGCGGCAGCAGCGGCGTGCAAACCTGGATCAACGAGCTACTCTGGCGCGAGTTCTACAAACACATCCTGACCGGTTATCCACAGGTCTCGCGCCACCGCGCCTTCCGCGCCCAGACCGAAGCCCTGCCTTGGCGCGATGCACCGGCCGACCTCGAAGCCTGGGAACAGGGCCGTACCGGCTTCCCGATCATCGATGCAGCCATGCGCCAACTGCTGAACACCGGTTGGATGCACAACCGCCTGCGCATGATCGTGGCCATGTTCCTCACCAAGAACCTGCTGATCGACTGGCGCAAGGGCGAACGGCATTTCATGCGCCACCTGATAGACGGCGACTTGGCCGCCAACAACGGTGGCTGGCAGTGGAGCGCGTCCACTGGAACTGACGCAGTACCCTATTTCCGTATTTTCAACCCGGTTACACAGTCGCAGCGTTTCGACCCGCAGGGGCGTTTCATTCGCCACTGGCTGCCGGAGTTGCAGGGAATGGATGAAAAAGCCATTCATCTTCCCGTAAGATCAGCCGATCTTTTTGTCAGACAGTCCTACTACAGTCCAATCGTCGATCTCGACAGCAGTCGCCAGCGCGCACTGGAGGCATTCAAGGGCCTCCCGCGCCAGCAGGATCAGAGGGCGCTATCTTGAATAATGCACGCAGTATCTGGGTAACGGGCGCCGGCAATGGACTAGGCTTGGCACTGGTGGAAGCGTTGCTCGCTGGAGGGCACCGGGTAGCGGCCAGCGGCAAACACAGCGAGGCACTGGATGCCTTGGCGGCGCGTTATGGCAGCCAATTGTTGCGCTTGCCCTGGCAGCTGCATGAAGAACAGCAGGCGGCCCAGGCCAGCCAGCAGATATGCCATGCCTGGTGCGCGCTGGACGGCTTGATCATCAACGCCGGCACCAGCGATTACCTGGCGGACGACGTGGCGGACAGCGAGTTGTTCGAGGCGATCGTCACTGGCAACCAGTTGGCCGGCGAGCATTGCCTGGCCAATGCGCTGCCGTTGCTGGCGAAGGGCGACTCACCGCAGGTGATGGCGGTGTTCAACCGTCATTCGGCGTTGCAGTTGTATGCGCCGACGCAGGTGACTGCGGGTTGGAACAGCATGCCGCAATGGATGCGCGAGCAGCGTCAGGCGTTGAAGGCTCAGGGGGTTGAGCTGACGGTGGTGGGGCCACAGTCGTTAAAGACACCTGTCACGCCGGCGCAGGCAATACTGGAAGCGTGGACGCCGCAGAGTGCGGCCGAAGAGCTGCTGCGGCGCTGGCCGCAGGGGGAGCCGGAGCTGGTGCTGGAGGCTCTGGATCTCAGTAGCCTGTGGCCGTTGATGCGATAGCATCTGAAATCGGCATCGGCTTCTTCGCGGGTAAACCCGCTGCCACAGTACTCCCTGCACCTTGAGTCCAGTGGTGTACCTGTGGGAGCGGGTTCACCCGCGAAGAGGCCGGCCCAGGAGAGCTCAGAGCGCCATGCGGTAATGCAGGCTATAGCTCTCCACCCCATCGTTGGGCTGCTTGATGCCCGCGTTGGAATAGTGAATCGCCCGCACGCCAATCTCATGCCCACCGGCAAAGCGCAGACCGAAGCCGATGCGGTCCTCGAACTGGAATGCCGAGCCCAGCTCGTTGTCTTCCAGCTCGGTGCTGGAGAATGCCGCCACACCGATCCCCGCCTCTATGTAAGGCTTAACCGACTCCCCGGCAAACTCGTAAACGAACACCGGAGCAAACGACAGGCTGTGGTTGCTTGCAGTCTCGTCACCGTCCCAATAGGTGTAGGCCCCATCCCAGTAGCCCGTCAGGCGCCCGACGCTGGTCTGCCACCAGCTCGCTTCCCAATTCGATTGCAGCCCCAACCGGTAGACCATGGTCGAGTCGCCGGTCTGCCCAACCGAAAACGAAACGTCGGCAGCCTGCGCCGACAGCGAGTGCCCCAGGGTGAAGGCGGCAGCCGCCGCCAAGCCAAGCAGCTTCTTCATGAGCAACATCCTTCTTTGCTGTTATTAGTGTCCGCCTCATCTCAGGCAAGGCGGTAGAAAACGGCAGTGGCACGATAGTTCAGCTTCATTTCACGTTTTTTTCACAGTGAAAAGCTTTGCACACTGTCCGACTTATGCCACAGCAGGGGCAGGATATTTCTGAGAGATTGTGGATCTCCACTGGTCCACAAGCGGGTATCCCGGGCCGGGCCTTCGGCCAGCAGGTTTTGCGTGCCCAGCAGCCGCTGCAGCTGGCGGGCCACCGCGGCGCCGGTGTCGATGATGGCCACGTCGGCTGGCACCATGCAGGCCAGCAATGGGCGCAGGAAGGGGTAATGGGTGCAGCCGAGAATCAGCGTGTCGCAGCCAGCGGCCAGCAACGGCTGCACATAACCTTGTAACAACTGGCGCAGCGCCGGGCTGCCCAAGTCGCCGGTCTCGATCAGGTCGACCAGCCCCGGGCAAGGTTGTGTAATGACCTGTACATCGCTGGCAAAGCGGTCGAGCAGCGCGGCGAACTTGGCGCTCTGCAGGGTACCGGTGGTGGCCAGCACACCGACCACGCCCGAGCGCGTGGCGGCAGCCGCAGGCTTCACCGCCGGCTCCATGCCCACCAGCGGCCAGGTCGGATACAACTCCCGCAGGTCGGCCACTGCCGCCACCGTGGCGGTATTGCAGGCCAGTACCATGGCCTTGGCGCCCTGCTCATGGAAGAACCCAGCAATGCGCCGGAGACGCTCACGGATATAGTCCTGCGACTTCTCGCCGTAGGGTATGTGGCCGCAATCGGCCACGTACAGCAGCGTCTCGTTGGGCAACAGGCGCTGGATCTCGGCTAGCACCGACAAGCCGCCGACCCCGGAGTCCATCACGCCAACCGGCGCCGAACGCTCAGCCATCGCGCTTGCCACAGACTGCACAGGCCGGGTCGCGCTTGACCCGCAATTCGCGGATACGCGTGCCGAGCGCATCGATCAATAGCAGGCGGCCCACCAGCGGCTCGCCGAACCCGGCCAGCAACTTCATCGCCTCCAGCGCCTGCAGGCTACCCACCAGCCCCACCAGCGGGCCGATCACGCCGGCTTCGCTGCAGGTCAGTTCGGCTTCGCTGCCATGACCGTACAGGCAGTGGTAGCAAGGGCTGTAGTCACGCCGCGGGTCGAATACCGACAACTGCCCTTCCAGGCGGATCGCCGCACCACTGACCAGCGGCTTGCCTGCCGCGACACAGGCGGCGTTGACCGCCTCGCGGGTAGCAAAATTGTCAGAGCAGTCCAGCACCAGGTCGACCGCTGCCACAGCGGCCGCCAGCGAGTCCTCGTCTAGGGCCTGGCGATGGGCAACCAGACTGATTTCCGGGTTGATCGCCTGCAAGCGCTGCAAGGCCGAGTCGACCTTGCTCATGCCGACGCTGGCACTGTCGTGCATCACCTGGCGTTGCAGGTTGGTCAGGTCGACGGTGTCGAAGTCAGCCAGGTGCAGCTCACCTACCCCGGCAGCGGCGAGGTACAAGGCGACCGGCGAGCCAAGGCCGCCGAGGCCTACGATCAGCGCTTTGCTCTGCTTGAGCCGCAACTGGCCGTCGATGTCGATCTGGGCCAGCAATACCTGCCGGCTGTAACGCAACAGTTCCTGATCACTCAGCATGGCAGGCGCCCCAGGGTAATGCGTTCATGGCCACCCAGATCCGTGCGGCTGGCGACCTCGATGAAACCTTGTTCAGTCAGCAAGGCGCGCACCGCCGCAGCCTGATCGTAGCCGTGTTCCAGCAGCAACCAGCCACCCTGCACCAGGTGGGCGGGAGCCTGTGCGGCAATTTCGCGCAGGTCGTCCAGGCCATCGGCACCGGCCACCAGCGCGCTGCAGGGCTCGAAGCGCACATCACCGGCGACCAGGTGCGGGTCTGCGGCGGCGATGTAGGGCGGGTTGCTGACAATCAGGTCGAAACGCTCGCCGGCCAGGCTGTCGAACCAGTGGCTGAGCCGTACCTGGACGTTCGCCAGGCCCAGCCGCTGGCGATTGCGCTCTGCCAGGGCGACGGCCTCCTCGACCCGGTCCACTGCGCTCACCTGCCAGGCCGGACGATCGCTGGCCAGTGCCAGGGCAATCGCGCCGGTGCCGGTACCCAGGTCAAGGACCTTGGCCGGCGTGGCAGGTTGCAGCTCAAGGGCGGCTTCGACCAGCAGCTCGGTATCCGGCCGCGGGATCAGGGTATGCGGCGCCACTTCCAGGTCGATCTTCCAGAAGCCCTGCAGCCCGAGAATGTAGGCGACCGGCTCGCCGCCACGGCGACGTTGCAGGTAGCCGGCATAAGTCTCGGCATCTTCGCTGCTGACGATGCGCTCGGGCCAGGTGTGCAGGTAGCTGCGCGATTTGCCGATGGCCGCGGCCAACAGCAGCTCGGCATCCAGCCGCTCGGTGGGCGATTCTGGCAACTGCGCGTTGCGCAGCAGGCTGGCGATGATGGTCATCAGTCCCCCAGGGCGGCCAGTTGATCGGCCTGGTATTCGGCCAGCAGCGGTTCGATCACCGCGTCCACGCCGCCGGCGAGGATGTCGTCCAACGAGTACAAGGTCAGGTTGATACGGTGGTCGGTCACCCGCCCCTGTGGATAATTGTACGTGCGAATACGCTCGGAACGGTCACCGGAGCCGACCAGCAGCTTGCGCTCGGTGGCGATGGCATTCTGCGCGGCGCTGGTCTGCATGTCGTTGAGCTTGGCCGACAGCCAGGACATGGCGCGGGCACGGTTCTTGTGCTGCGAGCGCTCTTCCTGGCATTCGACCACGATACCGGTGGGCAAGTGGGTGATCCGGATCGCCGAGTCGGTCTTGTTGACGTGCTGGCCGCCGGCACCGGATGCGCGATAGGTGTCTACGCGCAGGTCGGCCGGGTTGATCTCGATGGCCGCCTGTTCGTCCGGCTCGGGCAGTACCGCCACGGTGCACGCGGAGGTGTGGATACGACCCTGGGATTCGGTCTCGGGCACGCGCTGTACGCGGTGCGCGCCGGACTCGAACTTGAGCTTGCCGTACACGCTTTCACCCTCGACGCGGGCGATGATTTCCTTGTAGCCGCCGTGCTCGCCTTCGTTCTCGGAGAGGATTTCCAGGCGCCAGCCGCGCTTTTCGGCGTACCGCGAATACATGCGGAACAGGTCGCCGGAGAAGATCGCCGCCTCATCGCCACCGGTGCCGGCGCGAATTTCGAGGAACACGTTGCGACCGTCGTTGGGGTCCTTGGGCAACAGCATGCGTTGCAGCTGCGACTCCAGCGTCAGCAATTGTTCCTTGGCTTCACGCACTTCTTCCACGGCCATTTCGCGCAGGTCCGGGTCACTGTCCTTGAGCAGCGCCTGGGCACCTTCGAGGTCGTCCTGGACTTTGCGCCACTCTCTATAAGCAGCGTAGACCGGCTCGACTTCGGCGTATTCACGGGAATAGGCGCGAAAGCGCGTCTGGTCGGAAATGACCTCGGCATCACCGAGCAGTGCGGTGAGTTCTTCGAAGCGGTCCTGGAGGATTTCCAGTTTGTTCAGCAGCGACGCTTTCATTGCGGGGATTTGTCCGTCGAGCCCTCGTTGAGGGCAAAGAGTTCCTGGGCCATGGCCAGCGCATCGAGGCGGCCCTCGGCCGAGAGCCTTTTCAATTGCACGCTGGGCGCATGCAGGAGTTTGTTGGTCAGCCCCCGGGCCAGTTGGGCCAGTACCTCTTCGGGGTTGCCGCCGTTGGCCAGCAGGCGCTGGGCCTTTTGCAGTTCTTCGTCGCGCAGGCGCTCGCTTTGCTGGCGATAGGCCTTGAGCACATCCACCGCGGCCAGCTCGCGCAGGCGCAGCATGAAGTCTTCGGCACCCACCGACACCAGCTCTTCGGCGGCCTGGGCTGCGCCCTGGCGGCTCTTGAGGTTTTCCGCCACCACGTCGTGCAGGTCATCGACAGTGTACAGGTAGACGTCGTCCAGTTCGCCGACTTCGGTTTCGATATCGCGCGGTACGGCAATGTCGACCATGAAGATCGGCTTGTGCCGGCGCTGCTTCAGCGCGCTCTCGACCGCGCCCTTGCCGAGGATCGGCAGCTGGCTGGCGGTGGAGCTGATGACGATGTCGCTGTTGGCCAGTTCCTGGGGGATGTCGGCCAGCAGTACCGCGTGCGCACCGAACTGCTCGGCCAGGATGCTGGCCCGCTCCAGGGTACGGTTGGCCACGACGATGCGGCGCACGCCCTGCTCATGCAGGTGGCGGGCGACCAGGGTGATGGTTTCGCCGGCGCCGATCAGCAGGGCCTGGCTACGGCCCAGGTCGCTGAAGATCTGCTTGGCCAGGCTGACCGCGGCAAACGCCACCGACACCGGGTTTTCGCCGATGGCCGTGTCGGTGCGCACCTGCTTGGCGGCGCTGAAGGTGGCCTGGAACAGGCGCCCGAGCAACGGGCCGACGGTGCCGGCCTCGCGCGCCACGGCGTAGGCGGACTTCATCTGGCCGAGAATCTGCGGCTCGCCGAGCACCAGCGAGTCCAGGCCCGAGGCCACCCGCATCATGTGCTTCACCGCCTCGTGCTCTTCGTGCACGTAAGCGCTGGCGCGCAGCTCGTCCAGGCTGAGGCGGTGATAGTCGGCCAGCCATTGCAGCACGGCATCGGCGGACAGGTGGTCCTGCTCGATGTAGAGCTCGCTACGGTTGCAGGTCGACAGGATCGCCGCCTCGCGGCTGGATGTCAGTCGGCAGAGCTGCTGCAGGGCGTCTACCAGCTGCTCTGGGGTAAACGCCACGCGCTCGCGTACGTCTACCGAGGCAGTCTTATGGTTGATACCAAGTGCAAGAAAGGCCATGCAAGGTCGCTGGTTGTGACGGGAAGCCGATAATTGTCCTCTTTCGCAGGTTTCAGGACAACCACCGTTCGCTATTGCGCTGATAGCGCTGCGGCTATCGCCGGCTCCAGGCCAGCATCAGCGGCAATTTCAGCTCACACCCCCGCTTTTGATCTGGCTTTTGATCTGGCTTTTGATCTTGATTTTGATCTTGATCTTGATCTTGATCTTGATCTTGATCTTCGCGACTTCAGGAGGCCGAGCAGAGGTCTTGCGGAGGGAGGTGACGGGCATGGATGCCCGTCAAGCGCTGAGGCCCCATGGATGGGGCCTGCAGCGCGTACTCCCGGGAGCAAGACCGGCGCGAGGGAACCCCGGAGCGCAGCGTAGGGGCCGGATGATGGGAGCGCAGCGTTTTTTGGTTACTTTTTGCCGCGTTTGGCAAAAAGTGACTCGCCGTAAGGGCGAAAGGTGAGTATGCGTCGCCATCGTAAATGGACAATGCGCGATATCAAGACCATTACTTTTCCGCTCTTCGCTCTTCGCTTTCAAGCGTGGGCATCAACAACAAGGTCAACATTCATTTTCAAAGGTGGCGCTTAATCACCTTTCCGCCCTTACGGCGGGTCCCTTTTTGTCGTGGCAAAAAGGAACCAATGGGCCTGTCCCATGGCAGCGGACGCCAAGAAGCTGGCTAATGAGCCAACTGCCTCAAGCCTTTTGCATATTCGTTCGGTGAACGATAGCCCAGTGCTG